>CBHFOL010000097.1:0-23825 GCA_965995405.1 uncultured Saccharothrix sp. | reverse complement strand
TGCGAGCTGAGCCTGTTCGCCGCCGGTTTCCTCCCCGGCGACGACAGCTTCGCCAGGATCAAGGCCCTGACCGGCGGCGACCCCGAGGCAGTGGCCCGACTCGCCGAGCTTCCCGCCCGGTTGGACGCCGTGCTCGCCGACACCGCGGCGACGGTGCGCGAACGGTTCCACGGCAAAGTCACCTACGCCGCCGGAACCTGGGAACAGATCGACTGGGCGCCCTTCGACATCGTGAGCGTCGACGCCTACGGCGACGCCGGCGACGCCTTCCGCCAGGGCGTGCGGGAATACCGCCGGCACGGCAAGCCCCTCGCGGCGACCGAGTTCGGCTGCTGCACGTACCGGGGCGCGGCCGAACGCGGCGGCATGGGCTGGGACATCGTCGATCACGACGCCGAGCCACCCCGCCTCGACGGCGATTACACCCGCGACGAGGACGAACAGGCCCGCTACCTGTGCGAGATGCTGACCGTCTTCGACGAGGAAGGTGTGGACACCGCCTTCTGGTTCACCTTCGCCGGCTACGAGTCTCCGCACCACGCGAACCCGCGCTTCGACCTCGACATGGCCTCCTACGGCGTGTGCAAACTCATGCCCGACGGCAGCCTCGCACCCAAACAGTCCTTCCACGCCATGGCCAAGGCATACCGATGACGCGCCGCAGAGCTACCCGGTGAACGCCACCCAATCGGCATGGACAGCGCGTCGAGGTCGGCGAACTGTCCGCAGTACCTGATCAGTCGGTCATTCGACGGTCATCTGCACGCGGAAGTGGTCAAGTGCGCGCGGAAGCTACCACCGGACAGGCGTCAGAGCAGCCGGGTCGCGTACGGCATGATGCCGCCGTAGCGGACCGGGGAGATGCGGACCGACGAGCCCGAGTACGGGGCCTCGATCATCATGCCGCCGCCGAGGTAGAGGGCCACGTGCGTGCCGCCGCCGGGACCCCAGAACAGCATGTCGCCGCGCTGCGCCTCGTCCAGCGGGACCTTGTAGCCCGCGTTGTACTGGTAGCCGCTGTAGTGCGGCAGGTAGACGCCGGCACCGGCGAACGCGTACATCATCAGGCCCGAGCAGTCGAAGCCGACGGTGTAGTAGTCGCCGTACGAGTCGCCCACGCCCCCGTCGCGGATGCCGACCGTCGGGCCGTTGTAGTTCCCGCCGCCCCACGAGTAGCGGACGCCCAGCTGCTCCATCGCGCGGGCGATGACGGTCTCCACGTCGCCGCCGACGGGTGCGGCCGGCTCGGGCCGGTGCACCGGAGCGGACGGCTGCTGCTGCGTCGGCCTGGCGGCGTTCAGCGCGGCCTGGCGGGCGGCTTCCTCCTCCTCGCGGCGCTTGTCGTCCACCCACTGGTTGTACTGGGCCCGCTGGCCCTCCAGGCCCTCCACGGCGGTCAGCGCCTGGGCCAGCTCGCCCTCCACCCGGGACTTGTCGCCCTGGATGGCGGCGGCCTGGCCGGCCTGGTTCTGCTGCGCCTGCACGGCCGCCTGCTGGGCCGCGTCGGCGTCCCGCTTGGCCTGCTCGGCCGCGGCCTGCTTCTGGTTCGCCAGGTCCAGCGCGGCGCGGGCGGCGGAATCCTTGTTGGCCTTCTCCGACCTGGCCTGCTCCACGTCGTCCAGCGCGTTCAGGCCGGAGTCGCCGACCGCCGCCAGCAGCTGCGACCTGGCCAGCAGGTCCTCCGGGCTGGACGCGCCGAAGTACGCCGACAGCGACCCCATGGTGCTGCCCTGCTGGAAGCTCGCGGCGGCGAACTCGTCCAGCTCCTTGCGCGCGTCCTCGACGGCCTGACCTGCGGCGTCGGCCTCGGTGCGGGCGGATTCGGCGTCCAGCTTCGCCTTGGCGGCCTCGTTCTGGGCGGTCTCCAGGTCGACCCGCGCCTTGTTGGCCAGCTCCATCTTGAACGCCACGTCGTCGGTGAGCCGTTGCAGCTCGGCCTCGGCCGCGGTGAGCTGGCTGGTCAGGTCACCCACTCGGGCGGCTTTCGCGTCGGCGTCCTGCCGACCGGCGCTGATCTCGTCGTCGCTCGGGTTGGGCGGGGGCGGCGGCACCGCCGAGGCGATACCGGGAAGCAGGAGCAACGCCATGACCAGCGCGATCACCCGTCGAGCCACGACACCCGCCTCCCCAACCCCACTCGGACGGTCCGGGCTTCCACCGTCGGGCGTCACCCGGACACGTTCCGAGACTGTGCCACTTCAACACCAAGGTTTCCAATTGACCCGGCAAGAACTTCAGCCACATGGGTCACATGGGTGACACGCGTACTACTTTCAGTTGACTTTGCGGTCGAGCCCGGACCAGTACGGCTCGCGCAGCTTGAACTTCTGCACCTTGCCCGTCGCGGTACGCGGGATGGCCGCCCTGAACTCGACGGATGTGGGCGCCTTGTACCCGGCGAGCCGCGCCTTGCAGTGCGCGATCAGCTCCGCCTCGGTCACCTCGGCCCCCTCCACCTGCACGATCAGCGCCTTGATCGTCTCACCCCACTTCTCGTGCGGCACGCCGATCACCGCCGCCACCGCCACCGCGGGGTGGCTGAACAGGGCGTCCTCCACCTCGATGGACGACACGTTCTCGCCGCCGGTGATGATCACGTCCTTCTTCCGGTCGGAGATCGTGAGATGTCCCTCACCGTCGAGCGTGCCGCCGTCCCCGGTGTGGAACCAGCCGTCCTCCAGCGTCTCGGCGGTGGCCTCCGGGTTGTCCCAGTAGCCGGCCATCACGTGGTTCGTGCGGGCCAGCACCTCCCCGCTCTCCGCGATCCGCAGCCGCACCCCGAGGCCGGGCGCGCCGGCCCGGGACAGCTTCCGGGCCCGCTCGTCGGCGGACAGCCCGTCGTCGCCGGGCCGGGTGCGGTTGAACGTGAGCAGCGGCGACGTCTCGGTCAGGCCGTAGAGCTGGGTGAACTCCCAGCCCAGCTCGTCGCCGATGCGGGCGATGGTCCGGCTGGGCGGCGGCGCGCCCGCGCACACGACCCGCACCCGGTCGCGGCCGGGGATCTCGCCGTCCCAGGTCTGGGCGGCGTCGAGCACCAGGTTCCACACGGCGGGCGCGCCGCAGATGAGGGTCACACCGTGGTCGCGGACCCGGCGCAGGATCTCCGTGCCGTCGGTCTTGCGCAGCACGACCTGCGGCACGCCGAGCCCGGCCAGGCCGAACGGCATCCCCCAGCCGTTGCAGTGGAACATCGGCAGTACGTGCAGGTAGACGTCCCGTTCCCAGGCGCGGGTGTGCATGGCGAACGTGACCGCGTTGAGCCAGATGTTGCGGTGCGTCATCCGCACGCCTTTCGGGCGCGCGGTGGTGCCCGACGTGTAGTTGACGGTGGCGGTGGCGTCCTCGTCGGGTGCGGACCACGGGCGGGGTTCGGTGTCGAAGCGCAGCAGCTGGTCGCTCTCCGCGCCGAGGGTGAACCGGTGGCGGGCGGTGACCTGGTCGAGTTCCAGCTCGGGGTCCACGAGCAGCACGGACGCGCCGCTGTGCTCGACGATGTAGGACACCTCCTCGGGCCGGAGGCGGAAGTTGACCGGCACGCAGATCCGGCCGCTCGCCGGCACGGCGTGCAGGAGTTCGAGGAGCCGGGCGGAGTTGTGGCTGACGACGGCGACCCGTTCGCCTTCGCCGACGCCCAGCGCGTCCAGGCCGGCCTGCCAGGCGCGGACGCGTTCGGCGAGCCCGCCGTAGGTGGTGGTCGGGACGGGCGCGGCGGGCTGGTCCGGCTCGTCCACGGTGGCGGTGGTGTCCGCGAAGACTTGCGCGGCACGGTCGAGGAAGTCGGCGACAGTCAGGGGTACGCGCATACGCCGTGACCCTATTGACCTGCACCGGACTCGGCTACCGGTCGTGCCCGGCCACGCGGAAGGGGCCGTGCGCAGGGGAGAGCTGCGCACGGCCCCGGATTGCCGCCTTACGGCAGCTGGACCCAGCAGAACGACCGCAGGTTGTGCCACAAGGCCGTGACGGTGCCGTCGAAGTTCCACTGGCGCAGGTCGTCCAGCCAGACACCGTTGTAGATCCCACGGCGCTCGCCACCGCACCTGGTGCCCTGATGCACGAAGACGTCGTCCCGGGCACCCGGGAACCCGTTGTTCCACACCGACTCGGCACCGAGACCGCAGCTACCCATGTCCAGCGCGTTGCCCGCCCACGCGCCGCACTGCTGCGTCCGGTTCAACCGGTAGTAGGCGTAGAAGTTGCCGTCCGCCTGGACGCCGACCTCCGTCCCCTGTGTCGAGGCCGCGACCGGCGCGGTTTCGGCGATGGCGGGCGCGGTGGCGAACAGCGTGGTGGCCGCCACGGCACCCAGCACGAGGCTGAGAATCTTCTTCTTCATGGTTTTGCCTTTCTCCTTAGGTGTTGCGAAAGTGCGCCTGTGGGCAGGCGCGGTCAGTGGTCCTCGCCGAGGAGGACGGAACGGGCCCGGGGCAGCGCTTCCGAACGCAGGCGCTGGTGGGTGTCGACCACCGCCCGGTGGCCGGCGCGGAGCTCGTCGTCGTGCTTCCGGTCGAGCGTGCGGGCGGCTTCCGCGAGGCCGGAGCTGTTGGCGCACTCCGCTTCGGCGACCGCGAGCCGGATCTCGTCGTCCCGGGGCAACGGGCTGTCGGCGGTCGCCGAGGCACGCGCGTGCGCGGGGTCCGCGTGCTGGTGTCCGGCCGCCGCCATGCAGTCGGCCCAGGGCCGCACAGCCACCGCCCACGCCGGATCGGCCGATACCCGCTGCTGTCGGGCGGAGGTCAGCCAGTCGACCGTCGACTGCGCCTCGAACCAGGCCCGGAGGTCGCCGTACAGCGCCTGCTGCGCCTGCGAACGGCAGCTGCCGGGGTCGCGGCCCATCGTGGCACCGTCCGGTGTGGTCACGCTGACCTGCCGGGAACGGTCGCCGTTGGCCGCTTTCAGCGCCTCGGCCCGGCGTTGCGGCGGCAGGCTCCGGAAGTAGCGCTGGTTCGGGTCCTCTTCGCGCGCCTTCTCCTGGAGCTTGCGGAGGTCGGACCCGTAGCCGTGCCTGCGCGCCCAGGCCACGTCGTCCACGACGTACGGGAACTCGCGGGCGTCGGGCACCGGTTGCGCGTCGACCACGGAGTACTCGAAACCGGCGCGCTGCATACATTTCCGGAGCAGCACCTGTTCGGCGTTGCGCAGTGCGGTGTCGTCGTCCGGCAGCACGGGCTCCGAGCCGCAACCGGCGAGCAGCACGGCGGCGAGGAGTGCCGGCACGAATCGCGATACGGTCATCGGGGGCTCTCAGATCCGTTCCAGCACGAAGTCGTCGAGCTGCGCCCACGTGTCCACCCCGGTCTTCGCCCACGTCCCGGCGAAGACCTCGACCTCGGCGGTGTCGGCGGTGAACTCGACGCTCAGCCGCGTGTAGCCGCCCAGCGCCCCGAAGTGCTGCTCCGCGAGCACGGTCCGGTCGGCCCGGCGGACGCCCAGGAAGCCGTCGGCCACGGTCGGCGACGTCCGCACCCAGCCGCTGACCCGATACCGCGCACCCGGGCTGACGACCGCCTTCTGGCTCAGGTCGTTCCAGCCGCTGTCGTTGCGGACCCAGCCGTTGTTCGCCCCCGAGTGCGCCAACCCGAGGCCCTGGTCCACGCCGCCCCGGCCGCCGACCTCCCACGGCCCGGTCGCCGCTCCGGCCGGCCGGTCCTCGAAACCGCCGTCGGACAGCAGGTTCACCGGATCGGGCAGCACGTCGGCGGCCCGCACCCGCATCAGCTTCGAGTGGTACGGAGCCCATTGCGACATCGAGAAGTACAGCTCGTCGCGGTCGGCGCTCTGCGGGTGCAGGAAACCCCCGTATAGGGCCGGGTAGTCCACGCCGTGCGCGACGGTCCGGCCGCCACTCCACGGGCCGGTCGGCTCGGGCGCGGTGCGCAGCACGATGGCGGCGCGGTGCTCGTCCAGCGACAGCGAGACCCACCGCCGCAGCACGCTGTTGTACTGCACCGAAAGCTCCGCCACGCGCGGCCCGAACACCGGGGTCGCCTGGTCCGCCGCGCCACGCCGCCAGCCCGACGTCGTCCAGTACTCGTAGGCGGCCGGGTCCGTCACGTCCGGCGGCGCGACCCGGGCCAGGTGGGCGTTGCCGAACCGGCCGTTGGGGGTGCCGAACAGGTAGACGAACCCGCCGTGCGCGACGAACGCACCCTGCTGGAACCGCGCGCCGCCGCCGCTGTTGGGCCAGCGGGCGGTCTGCGACTTGGTCCAGGTCCGGCCGCCGTCGTCGGAGTAGGCCAGGCCCGAGTAGTTCGTCGTCCACGGGTTCCAGCCCCGGATGGACATGTAGTGGATCACGTCGCGGGACCCGACGCCCACGGCGGCGGTGGGGATCACCGTCTCCTCCGCCACGGCCGGGTCGCGGTGCAGCAGCTCCCCCGCGTGACCGGGCCGGTCCTCCACCATCGAGTCGATCCGCAGCCCGTCGGACAGGTCGGTGTCGGTCGAGTGGGCGAGGACGTTGAACCGCCAGTCGGCGGTGGCGGGACCGGCCCCGTTGCCGCCCCAGCCCGCGCTGTAGGTGTCGCCGAACACGATCGCGGTGCGGCCCTGGCCGTCGCGCCACATGATGCCCAGGTCGGTGGCGTGGACGGCGAACCGCGTCCGGGTCTGGTTGATGTCGCCGTCGCCCTGGCCGGCGAGCAGGGCCACCGGCCGCGCCGCCGAGAACGGGGCGTTCGAGGGCACGGCCGACGCGGGCGGTGCGGTCGGCGACAACACAGCCGCCACCGCCGCGACGAGGGCCGCGTTCCGGACCAGCCGGGAACCGTTCATGGAAGACCTCCGTGGAAGCGCCTCGTTCGAGCGGTGTTGCCCGGGGCGCACGGAGTTGTGTAGCCCGATCAGGTTGTTCGATGTCGGTCCGTGGACGTCGGACAACAAGCTCTGAAAAATGGTGGTCGGGGGGTGGTGCAGTGCCGCGCGGGGAACGGCCGTTGGCACCCGGTGACAGCCCGCTGCTGCGGTTCGCGGCGGAGCTGCGCCTGCTGCGCAGGAAGGTGGGCAACCCGACGTACCGGGAGTTGTCCGCCCTCGCCCACTATTCGGTGGCGAGCCTGTCCGAGGCGGCGGCCGGCCGGAAGCTGCCGAGCCTCCAGGTCACCCTCGCCTACGTCCGGGCCTGTGACGGGGACGTGGCGGACTGGGAGGACCGGTGGCACGGGCTCGCGGCCGAACTCGCCGCCACCACCGAGCCGGTCGAACGCGACGACGGGCCCGCGCCGTACGCGGGGCTGGCCGCGTTCCAGCCCGAGGACGCCGATCGGTTCTTCGGGCGCGAGCACCTGGTCGAAACATTGCACGAACGGACGCTCCTGCGGCGATTCGTTGCGGTGTTCGGCATCTCGGGCAGCGGGAAGTCGTCCGTGCTCCGGGCCGGTCTCGTGCCACGACTGGGTGACCGCCCGGTCGTCGTGTTCACCCCCGGCCCGCACCCGCCGGCGGAATACCGCGCGCGGATCGCCGCCGCCGGTCCCGAACCGGTGGTGGTGGTCGACCAGTTCGAGGAGGTCTTCACGCTGTGCCGCGACCACGCCGAGCGGTCCGCGTTCATCGAGGAGCTGGTGCGCGACGCGGACGAGGAGCACGGCCACGTCCGGGTGGTACTCGGCGTCCGCGCCGACTTCTACGCCCACTGCGCCCGCTACCCGGCCCTGGTCGACGTGCTCCGGGACGGTCAGCTGACGCTCGGCCCGATGAGCCTGGACGAGCTGCGGCGCGCGATCACCCTGCCCGCCGCCCGCGCCGGGTACACGCTGGAGAGCAGCCTGCTCGCCACCCTCATGGCGCACGCCGACAACCAGACCTCCGCCCTGCCGCTGCTGTCGCACGCGCTGCTGGAGACCTGGCGGCGGCGGCACGGGAAGGTGCTCACGCTCGACGGGTTCCGCCGCGCGGGCGGCATCGACGGCGCGCTGGCGCAGACCGCCGAGCAGATCCACGACTCGCTCGGCGAGCACCAGCGGACGCTGCTGCGCACCCTGTTCCGCCGGCTGGCCGTGCTCGGCGACGGCACCGAGGACACCAAGCGCCGGATCGGCCGGGACGAGCTGGACACCGACGACCCGAACCTGGCCGCGCTGCTCGAACAGCTCACCGCGGCCCGGCTCGTCGCCGTCGACCGGGACCGGGTGGAGATCACCCACGAGGCCCTGATCCGGTCGTGGCCCCGGCTGCGGGACTGGCTGGCCGAGGACCGGGAGGCGCTGCACACGCACCGCAGGCTCACCGAGGCGACGAAGGCGTGGGAGGCGGTGGGGCACGACGTCGGGGCGCTCTACCGGGGCGCACGCCTGGCTGTGGCCGTCGACCTGGTCACGAGCCGCCGCATCGAGCCCAGCGGCCGGGAACGCGCGTTCCTGGACGCGAGCAGCGCGGCGGAGACCGCCGAACACACCCTGGCCCGCAGGCGCACCCGCCGGCTGCGCCAACTGGTCGGCCTGCTGACCGTGCTGCTGGTATCGGCGACCGCGTCGACCGTGTACGCCGTCCACACCCAGGACACGCTGGAACAGCAGCGGAACAGCGTGCTCTCGCAGCGGGTCGCCGCCCAGGCCGGCGCGCTGCGGGCCGCCAACCCGGCGCTGTCCGCCCAGCTCAGCCTGGCCGCCTACCGGCTGTCCCCCACCGCCGAGGCGCGGGGCAGCCTGCTCAGCGCGTTCGCCTCGCCGTTCGCGACGACCCTGGAGCACGCCGAGGGCGCGACCGACGTGGTCTTCGGCGGCCCGGACGGGCACACGCTGGTCACCCTGGCCGGTGACGGCGGACTGCGGCTGACCCGGGTGACCGACCCACACCGGCCCGGCACGCCGACCCTGCTCAAGGGGCCGGTGTCGCACACGATGGCGGTCGGCGCGGGCGGTGGCCTGCTGGCTGTCGCGGGCGACGACGGCAAGGTGCGGCTGTGGGACATCGCCGACGCGCCGATGGCCGCCGCGACCGTCGACGCGCACGCCGGGCCGGTCCGCGCCGTGGCGTTCAACCCCGCCGGCACGGTCCTGGCCACCGGGAGTGACGACCACACCGTGCGCCTGTGGGACGTGTCGGACAGACGGAACCCTGTGCCGCTGGCCGTAGGCACGAGTCACGCGGAGGCTGTCTCGGCGGTGGCGTTCAGCCGGGACGGGCGGACCCTGGCCAGCGGGAGCCGGGACCACACCGTCCGGCTGTGGGACGTCACCGACCCGCGCCGGCCCGGTGCGCCACAGGTGCTGACCGGCCACACCAGCGCGGTGACGAACGTCGAGTTCGGCGAGCGCACGCTGGCCAGCGCGAGCCACGACCGCACGGCCCGGCTCTGGGACGTCACAGATCCGGCCCGACCCGGCACGTCGACCGCGCTCACCGGCCACAACGACATCGTGCGGTCGGTGGCGTTCACCCCGGACGGCCGGACCCTGGCCACCGCGAGCAACGACCGGGACGTCCGGCTGTGGCGGATCACCGGCCCCGCGTCCGCCACCCCGCTGATGCCCCTGCCCGGCCACACCGCCCAGGTGCTGTCGGCCCGGTTCAGCCCGGACGGCCGGACCCTGGCCACGGCGGGCGACGACCACACCGTGCGGCTGTGGGACGTGCCCGGTCCGGTGCTGGCCGGGCACACCGATTCCGTCTACGGCGTGGCGTACCACCCGGACGGCACCGTGCTCGCCACCGCCGGCCGGGACGCCACGGTGCGGCTGTGGGACATCCGCGACCCCGGCCGGCCCGAGGAGATCGCCAAGCTGACCGACCACGCCGACATCGTGCGGTGGGCGGTGTTCACGCCGGACGGGCGGACGCTGGCCACCACGTCGCACGACCGGACGGTCCGGCTGTGGGACGTCACCGACCCGCGTGCCCCGAAGCCGTCGGCCGTGATCGCGGCGCACAACGCGCCCGTCATCCTGGCCGCGTTCAGCCCGGACGGGCGGGTGCTCGCGACGACCGGCGAGGACCGGGCGGCGCGGCTGTGGGACGTCACCGATCCGACCCGGCCGGTCCCGATCACCGCGCTGACCACCCACACCGATGTGGTGACGGCGGTCGACATCAGCCCGGACGGGCGGCACCTCGTCACCGCGAGCCGGGACCGGACGGTGCGGCTGTGGGATCTGGGCACACTCGCCGCGCCCCGGCTGATCGCCGTGCTCGGGGAGCACACCGACTCGGTCACATCGGCCCGGTTCAGCCCGGACGGCAGGCTGCTCGCAACGGCGAGCGTCGACCGCAGCGCGCGGCTGTGGGATCTCGCCACACCCGACCGGCCGGTCCGGATCGCGACGCTGACGGGACACGCGGACGCCGTCTACTCGGCCGTGTTCAGCGCGGACGGGCGGACGCTGGTCACCAACAGCGCCGACCGGACGTCCCGGCTGTGGGACATCGCGGACCCGACCCGGCCGGTGGAACACGCGGTGCTCACCGGCCACACCGACATCGTGTTCCAGGCCGCGCCGCACCCGCGCCGCAACGCCATGGCGACGATCGGCCACGACCGCACGACCCGCCTGTGGGAACTCGACGTCGACCAGGTCACCAGGCACGTGTGCGAGGTCGCCCACCCGACGATCACCCGCGCCGAGTGGCAGGCGTACTTCCCGGACCTCCCCTACCGGCCGCCCTGCTCCGACCAGCGCTGACCGGCAGCGGCCCGGGGCACGAACGAGCGGATCGACGCGGCCGGTTCACGATCGGGTGATCACCAGGTGCTCGGGTCGCCCCACGTGCGCAGCGGACCCGACTCGACCACCGGCACGGCCACCAGTTCCGGCAGCGAGTCACCGACCGGGCCGCGCACCACGGCCGTCGCCACCCCGTCGTACGGCGTGGGCTCGGCGTTGCAGATCACGACCGACGCACCCGCCCGCACGGCCAGCCCGACCAGCCCGGCGGCGGGCTCGACCGACAACGACGTCCCGGCCACCAGCATCAGGTCGCAGTCCAGCGCCGCCGTGCGGGCCGCCCGCAGCACGTCCGGGTCCAGCAGCTGTCCGAACGCGACGGTCGTGGAGCGCAGAATCCCGCCGCACACAACACAATCCGGGTCCGGCACGCCCGCGCGCACCCGCGCCAGCGCCTCGCCCATCGCACCCGTCGCACCGCACGAGACGCACACCGTCCTCCACAGCGACCCGTGCAACTCGACCACCGACGACGACCCGGCACGCTGGTGCAGCCCGTCCACGTTCTGCGTCAGCAGGCTCCGCACCCGCCCGGCCCGCTCCAGTTCCGCCAGCGCGAAGTGCGCCGCGTTCGGCTCGGCCGTCCACATCGGATGATCCAGCCGCACCTGCCACGCGGCCCGCCGCACGGCCGGATCGGTCAGGTAGCCGTCCAGGGTGAACTCCCGGCCGAGCGCCGTCCACCAGCCCTGCGGACCGCGGAAATCCGGGATGCCGGAGTCGGTGGACACCCCCGCGCCGGTGAGGACGGTGATCCGCCGCGCCGCGGCCATCGCGTCCCGTGCGTCCATCCCACCACCATTCCACGCCCCGGGTTTGCGAGCATGGCCGCGTGCAGAGGACATGGGGCGCGGTAATCGGGGCTGTCGGCTTGATCACAGGGGTGGCCGGCACGTTCCTGCCATGGCTGCGTTCCGGAACTGTTACCCGGGACAGTTACCAGGTGCTCGCGTTCCGTGATTTCGCCGGGTTGGACGGCACATCCGGGGAGGCGGTGCGGGCGGTTTGGGTCGGTATCACCCCGTTGGCGGTCGCCTGTCTGGTGCTCTGGCTGGTCCGACTTCCCCGGTTCGCCGCGTGTTCGGCCCTGGTCTTTGGCACGATTGCGGGAACGGTGGCGGCCCTTGCCGCCGTCCAAGGGAGCAACGAGGGCGCGTTGGTCGGGATCAGCAGCACCGGTCCGATCGTCACTCTCGGTGGTGCTGTGCTGGGGATCGCGGGTGCGATCACCGTGCTCACCTCGAAAACCCGCACAGCGATCAGTCCAGGAGGAGCACCGTGAGCTACCCAGGTGGCGGCGGCGGCGAGTGGCCGCCTCAGCAGAACCCGTACGGCCAGCCGCAGCAGGGCGGGTGGCAGCAGCAGCCCCAGCAGCCACCGCAGCAGCCGGGCTTCCCCCAGCAGGGTTACCCCCAGCCGGGCGGTTACCCGCAGACCGGCCCCCAGCCGCAGCAGGGCGGTTACCCCCAGACGGGCCCGCAGCCGCAGCAGGGCTACCCGCAGACCGGCCCGCAGGGCTTCCAGCAGCAGGGCTACGGCCAGCAGTTCGGCGGCCCCCAGCAGCCATACGGCCAGCCCCCGTTCGGCTACGCGGGCGGCGAGCCGCCGAAGAAGAAGCGGACCGGCCTGGTCATCACGGCCATCGTCGCGGTCCTCGCGCTGGCGGCGGGCACGTTCTTCACGGTGCGCGCGCTGCGCAGCTCGGACTCCGTCGCCGCCGGCTCGGAGAACCCGCAGACCGCCGCGACCAACCTGCTCAGCGCGCTGGGCAGCGGTGACGTGCTGGGCATCATGAACGGCCTGGCCCCCGCCGAGGCGAAGCTGAGCAAGGACTACACCGAGGCCACGGTCAGCGAGGCCAAGCGGTTGGAGATCCTGAAGCAGGAAGCCGACCCGGAGAAGATCAGCGGCGTCAAGATCGAGAGCGTCGGCATCAAGTTCGACGACGCCGCCGCCGAGAAGGTCAACGACAAGCTGACCATCAACAAGGTGGTCGAGGGCAAGATCACGGTCACCTCGGACGTCAAGCAGATCCCGCTGACCGACAAGCTGGTCAAGGCGCTGGGCGCGAAGATCGACCAGGAGCCCAAGACCGAGACGATCGACTTCGCCGAGGCGAAGACGAAGCGCAAGGGCAAGCCCATCGGCATCGCGACGATCAAGGTCGGCGACGAGTGGTACCCGTCGCTGTTCTACACGATCGCCAACGCGGCGCTGGAGGAAGACGACACCAAGTGGCCCGCGCAGGGCATCGCGCCGGCCGGCGCGGACTCGGCCGAGGCCGCCGCCAAGGGCATCCTGGAGAAGGCGCTCGACGGTGACATCGAGGGCGTCATCGCGCTGCTGCCGCCGGACGAGATGGGCGCGCTCCAGGCCGTCGGCCCGGTGGTCCTGGACAAGATCGGCCGCGTGAAGAGCACCGGCGCGAAGCTGATCGAGCTGGAGACCGACTCGAAGGACGTCAAGGGCGGCAAGCAGCTGACGATCCGCAAGCTGGTCATGGAGGTCAAGGGCAAGAAGGGCGAGGTCTCCCGCGACGGCGACTGCTACACGGTCAAGGCCGAGGGCCAGGCCCAGACCCAGCGGCTGTGCGCGGACGAGATCGCGCAGCTGGTCGAGCAGCAGGGTGGCCGCAACATGCCGCCGGCCGTGGTGGACGTGGTCTCCCGCATCGGCGCGCAGGTGCTGAAGGACGGTGTCGGCGTGGTCGCGACCGAGGTCGACGGCAAGTGGTACGTGAGCCCGTTCCGCACCTACAGCGAGATCTTCCTGACGCTGATGCGCGGTCTGGAGCCGAAGGACATCGACGAGCTGCTGAAGGGCGTCAAGTAGCAGGTCCTCGCACCGAGGCCCCGCCGGTTCACGCCGGCGGGGCCTCCGTCGTTTCCGGCCGGTATCGGGTCGGGAGCTAGTTCCGACGCGGCCCGACCACACGCGCCACGAAGATCGCCCCGACCAGCAGCACCAAGGCACACGCAGCCGACACGACGAGGTTGACGCCCAGGTCGAACTCGTGGCCGAGGGCACCGAGCACGTTCCCGATCGGCGGCGTCCGGCCGAACGGGAACGGCAGCACCACCACCGCCACGGCGACCAGCACGGACCACCCGTGCTGCGTGATCACCGGCCGCGTGCACAGGACGCCCACGCCGACCCCGACCAGCCCGCACACCAGCAGCGCGCCGAACCCGAGCGCCACGGTGCCCGGCGGGTACGGCCGGGCCTGGGTGAGCACCGGCACCAGCGCCGCGAACACCGCCACCACCGTCACCGCCAGACACGACAGCACGGTGACGGCGGCCTGCGCCCGACCCCAGCCGCCCGCCGTCACGACGGTCACCGCCCGCCGCACCGGGTCCTCGGCGGTGGCGATCACGATGGTCAGCCACGCCGCGACCGGGTAGAGGAACGCGCACGACCCGGCGTAGGCGGACAGCGGCGGGCCAGCGTCGCCCGCGTTGAACATCGCCAGCACGGCCGCGAACAGCAGCAGCGGCGGCAGGTAGCGCTGGGTGCGCAGGACGTCCGCCAGCAGGTACCGCACCAGCGCCGTCACGACCGCACGCTCCGCACCGAGCAGCCCATCCGCAGCACCTCGGCCAGCACCTGGTCGCTGAACCCGGGCTCGACCTCCACCCGCGCGCCGCCGCCGACCGGCCGGGCCACCAGCACCCCTTCCAGCGCGGCCACCTTCTCGAACGTCTCCCCCACCCCGTCCAGTTCGATCACGACGCCGGTCCGCGCCGGCCCCAGGGCGAGTTCGCGCGCGCCCGGCAGGTCGTGGCCGTGGTGGTCGGTGATCAGCCGCGCCGCGCCGCCCGCCGTGACCAGTTCGGCGAGCACCGCGCAGGCATCGGCGTCCAGGCCGGACCACGGCTCGTCCAGCACCAGCAGCCCGGTCGCGGTCAGCGCCTGGACCAGGGCGATCTTCTGGGTGTTGCCCTTGGACAGGGTCGCCATCGGCGCGTCCGGGTCCCCGACGAAGCCCAGCGCCTCCACCAGGTCCCAGCGGACCGGCACGCGGCGTACGGCGGCCAGGTGCCTGAGGTAGTCGCGGGCGGACAGCTTCACGCCGGGCGGGAACCGTTCGGGCAGGTAGCCGACGGACGCCGGGCGGGTGGCGCGCCCGGTCGTGGGGCTGCTCAGCCCGGCGGCGATGCGCAACAGCGTGGACTTGCCGGAGCCGTTGCCGCCGGTCACGACGACCGTTTCGCCCGGTTCTACGGCGAGTGTGACGTCCCGCAGCACCCACGGGCCTCGCCCGTAGCGCTTGCCGATTCGATCAAGACGGACCACGGGTGTGATGATGCTCCGATCTAGGTAGGGCCGGGTTGAAGCGGAATACAGGACACGCGTACTGTTTAGGGCGAAGGGGCGCCGCGCCGCAGGGTGCGGAAGACTCACCAGCAGTTCCCAAACCGACTTTGCGCGTCACCAGATGGAGTTTCACGTGACTGCACCAGCTAGCAAGGACAGCTTCGGCGCCCGCGGCACGCTCACCGTGGGGGATGCCTCGTACGAGGTATTCCGGCTGAGCGCGGTCGAGGGCGCCGAGCGTCTCCCGTACAGCCTGAAGATCCTGCTGGAGAACCTGCTGCGGACCGAGGACGGCGCGAACATCACCGCCGACCACGTCCGCGCGCTCGGCGGCTGGGACCCGTCCGCCGACCCGGACACCGAGATCCAGTTCACGCCGGCCCGCGTGGTCATGCAGGACTTCACCGGCGTGCCGTGCGTGGTCGACCTGGCCACCATGCGCGAGGCCGTCACCCAGCTCGGCGGCGACCCGACGAAGGTCAACCCGCTCGCGCCCGCCGAGCTGGTCATCGACCACTCGGTGATCGCCGACATCTTCGGCCGGCCGGACGCGTTCGAGCTGAACGTCGACCTGGAGTACGAGCGCAACCGCGAGCGCTACCAGTTCCTGCGCTGGGGCCAGACCGCGTTCGACGAGTTCAAGGTCGTCCCGCCGGGCACCGGCATCGTGCACCAGGTGAACATCGAGCACCTGGCCCGGGTCGTCATGGTCCGCGGCGGCCAGGCGTACCCGGACACCCTGGTCGGCACCGACTCGCACACCACCATGGTCAACGGCATCGGCGTGCTCGGCTGGGGCGTCGGCGGCATCGAGGCCGAGGCCGCGATGCTCGGCCAGCCGGTGTCCATGCTGATCCCGCGGGTCGTCGGCTTCAAGCTGCACGGCGAGCTGCCCGCCGGCGCGACCGCCACCGACCTGGTGCTGACCATCACCGAGATGCTGCGCAAGCACGGTGTGGTCGGCAAGTTCGTCGAGTTCTACGGCTCGGGCGTCGGCGCGGTGCCGCTGGCCAACCGCGCCACCATCGGCAACATGAGCCCGGAGTTCGGCTCGACCTGCGCGATCTTCCCGATCGACGGCGAGACCATCGACTACCTGAAGCTCACCGGCCGCACCGCCGAGCAGCTCGCGCTGGTCGAGGCGTACGCCAAGGAGCAGGGTCTCTGGCACGACGCGGACCACGAGCCGGTGTACTCGGAGACGCTGGAGCTGGACCTGTCGACGGTCGTCCCGTCGATCGCCGGCCCGAAGCGCCCGCAGGACCGGATCGAGCTGACCAACGCCAAGGCCGCGTTCCGGCAGGCGCTGGGCGCGTACGTGTCGCACGAGGCCCCACAGCCGAAGTCCAACGTGGACGAGGCCGTGGACGAGACCTTCCCGGCCAGCGACCCGACGGCGGTGTCCAACGGTGACGCGGGCGGCGCGCCGCGCGTGTTCCACTCGGCCGCCGAGGGCGCCGACGGGCGCGCGTCCAACCCGGTCAAGGTGACCCTGGACGGCGCCGAGTTCGAGCTGGACCACGGCGCGGTCGCGATCGCCGCGATCACCTCGTGCACCAACACGTCCAACCCGTCGGTGATGATCGGCGCGGCGCTGCTCGCGAAGAAGGCCGTGGAGAAGGGCCTGGAGCGCAAGCCGTGGGTCAAGACGACCCTCGCGCCGGGCTCCAAGGTCGTCATGGACTACTACGAGCGCGCGGGCCTGCTGCCGTACCTGGAGAAGCTGGGCTTCCACCTGGTCGGCTACGGCTGCACCACGTGCATCGGCAACTCCGGCCCGTTGCAGGACGAGATCTCGGCGGGCATCAACCAGGGCGACCTGGCTGCGGTGTCCGTGCTGTCCGGCAACCGGAACTTCGAGGGCCGGATCAATCCGGACATCAAGATGAACTACCTGGCGTCCCCGCCGCTCGTGGTGGCGTACGCGCTGGCCGGTTCGATGGACAAGGACATCACCACCGAGCCGCTGGGCACCGACCAGAACGGTGAGCCGGTGTACCTGTCCGACATCTGGCCGTCGCCGCAGGAGGTGTCCGAGGTCGTCGCGGCGTCCATCTCGCCGGAGGGCTTCACCAAGGGCTACGCGGACGTGTTCGCGGGCGACCAGCGCTGGCAGTCGCTGCCGACGCCGACCGGCAAGACGTTCGACTGGGACGGCAAGTCCACCTACGTGCGCAAGCCCCCGTACTTCGAGGGCATGGAGATGGAGCCGAAGCCGGTCACCGAGATCGGCGGCGCGCGGGTGCTGGCGCTGCTGGGCGACTCGGTCACCACGGACCACATCTCCCCCGCCGGTGCCATCAAGGTCGACTCGCCGGCCGGCCGGTACCTCACCGAGCACGGCGTGGAGCGCAAGGACTTCAACTCCTACGGCTCGCGGCGCGGCAACCACGAGGTGATGATCCGCGGCACGTTCGCGAACATCCGGCTGCGCAACCTGCTGCTGGACGACGTGCAGGGCGGCTTCACCCGCGACTTCCTGGCCGAGGGCGCGCCGCAGACCACGATCTACGACGCGTCGGTGTCCTACGCCGAGGCGGGCGTGCCGCTGGTCGTGCTGGCGGGCAAGGAGTACGGCTCCGGCTCGTCCCGCGACTGGGCGGCCAAGGGCACGTCGCTGCTGGGCGTGCGCGCGGTGATCGCCGAGTCGTTCGAGCGCATCCACCGCTCGAACCTGATCGGCATGGGCGTCCTCCCGCTCCAGTTCCCGGACGGGTCGACCGCGTCGTCGCTGGGTCTGGACGGCACGGAGACGTTCGACTTCACCGGCATCACCGCGCTGAACAACGGTGAGACGCCGCGCACGGTGCACGTGGTCGCCACCAGGCAGGACGGCTCGAAGGTCGAGTTCGACGCGGTCGTCCGCATCGACACGCCCGGCGAGGCCGACTACTACCGCAACGGCGGCATCATGCAGTACGTGCTGCGCAAGATGGTTCGCAGCTAGGCACCACCCTTCGGAACGGGCCGTCCACCACATCGGTGGGCGGCCCGTTCCGCTGTCCCGGGAACCGGTGGCACCCGGCCGGCGGATCGGGACGAAAGACCCGTTTTGGGTCACGATTTTTGCGTTTCCTGTAACAATGGATCGATCGAATACGACGATCACCCGTTCGGGTGACACTTCTCCGATATCGCACAAAACAAACCTAACCTCTTCCTGCCGACGTATTCCGAGCACTCCGCCTTGATGTCATTCGGCCGGATCACCGCTGGTCCGCGCCTGTTCGGGGACTGACACCGGCCTCCGCCGGAACAATGCGACGTGGCTCCGACACCCCGGATTCCACGCGCTGGATCGGCATGCACGAGGAGGTACGACACACCAATGCGAATCAATCGGGCAAGAACCGCCGCCGTACTCGCGGGCGCGGTGGTGGCGGCGCTGGCCGTCCCACTCGGCACCGCCCACGCGGCGGGCGGCACGGTATCCGGGTCCAAGACGCTCGGGGCCACCGACATCACGTGCGGCGGGTCGGTGCCGGTCACCGTCACGCTCAACGCCGAGACCGGGATCTCCGGCAACCCGGTGGACATCGAGCTGGTGCTCGACCGGTCCGGCAGCATGGACGGAGCGCCGATCGCCGCCCTCAAGGTGGCGGCCAAGGCGTTCGTCGACATCATCGACGAGGCCACCGACGGCTCGCTGGACGGCACCATCGCCAACGGCAGCCGGCTCGGCGTGGTCAGCTTCGCCACGTCTGCATCCGTCGACGTGGGGCTCACCAGCGACGCGAACGCGGTGAAGGCCGCGATCGACGCACTGAGCGCCGGCGGCAGCACCAACCACTCCGACGCGATCTCCACGGGGCAGGCGCAACTCGCCGGATCGCTGCCGGGCAACGGCAAGAAGATGGTCATCATGACCGACGGCATGACCACCGCGGGCCCCGACGCCAGTGGTGACGCCGCCGCGGCCCGCGGCGCGGGCACCGAGATCTTCGGCATCGGACTGGGCTCGGTGGACGCGGCCGAGATCCAGGACTGGACCACCGACCCGGACGCCACGCACTACTTCTTCGCGCCCGACGCCACCCAGCTCCAGCAGGTGTTCGCGGCGATCGGCGCGGCCATCGTGGTCCCGGCCGCGACGAACGTGACCGTGGTCGACACCGTCGCACCGCAGTTCTCGGTCAGCGGCGCGGCCGTCTCCAAGGGCTCGGTCGCGCAGGCGGGCAACCAGCTCACCTGGACCATCGACGAGCTGCGCACCGAGTCCGTGACGCTGACCTTCACCGCGACCCACTCCCCGGCCGCCGGCGGTGGCGCGCTCGCGGTCAACCCGGCCGTCTCCTACTCCGACAGCGAGGGGCACGTCGTCACGTTCGGCAACCCGACGGTGAACGTGCGCGGGTGCGCCGCGTTCATCGACGTGGAGCCCGAGCACGAGGTCAACGAGCTCGGCACGCCCGGCCAGACGCACACCGTCACGGCGCTGGTGACCGACGACTTCGGCGACCCGGTGGCGAGCGTCCCGGTGTCGTTCGCGATCCTGTCCGGCCCGAACGCGGGCGCGGCGGGCGGCGCGAACACCTCGGCGGCGGGCACCGCCGACTTCACCTACCCGGCCACCCAGGGTCTGGCCGGGCTCGGCACCGACAACATCCGCGGCTGCTTCACGCACGCGGCGGGCCACCAGGTGTGCGACGACGTGCTGAAGGACTGGGTGGACACCACGCCGCCGGTCGTGACCTGCACGCCGACCAACAACCCGGGCGGCGGCACCGTGCCACCGCCGAACAACGAGGACGGGTTCTACCAGTTGAACGCGACCGACGCGGTCGATCCGAACCCGCTGCTGTTCGTGTCCGACTCGGACAGCCCGGCCGTGTTCGGCGGCTTCCCGGACGGCACGAAGATCAAGCTGGTGCAGGCGCCCGGCGCGACGCCGAGCCAGAAGCCCGGCACGGGCGACATCGACTGGAAGATCACGCTGAAGGGCGACGCCCTGGTCTACGGCGTGGACGCCTCGGGCAACCAGTCGGCCCCGGTGAGCTGCAAGGTCCCACCGCCGCCGAAGTAACACCTGCCTGACGTGGGCGGGGCGGGGGCGAGGGCCGCGCCGCCCCCCCCCCCCCCCCACTAACCCGGGCCGGGCGGGGCGGGGGGGGGGCCCGCGCCCGCCCCCCCCCACACCACCGTCAACCACTCAGAACGGCTGGACGTCGGACTGGAAGACCTGCCCGTCGGCCGGAGCCTTCAGGTTCACCAGGTAGTCCGTCACCAGGGCGTCCGCACCCGCGCTCTTGCCCAGGATGCAGTGCCCGAACGCGTCCACGGTGATCAGCCGGGCGTTGCCCAACTGCCGGGCCATCCGCTCGGAGAACTTGTACTGCGTCGCCGGGTCGTAGTAGTTGCCCACCACGACGACCGGGTTCGGCGTCCGCTTGTGCCACGGCCCGGCGTACCGGTCCGGGCGCGGCACCGGCCACGACGCGCAGGTCAGCAGGTCGGACGCGGCCTGCTGACGGCCGAACGTGGGCGACTCGCGCTCCCACTTCGCGGCCAGGAACGGGAACAGCTCCGGCACCCGCAGGAACGGCTTGTCGGTGCAGTTCACGCCGTAGTACGAGTCGTCCGCCAGGTACTCGGCGTCACCCACGACACCCGCCACGACATCGGCCAGACCGTGCTTGTTGGCCAACGGCGGCTCCAGGACCGGAGCCTCCTGCACCAACAACGCGGCCGACGGGTGCACCGCGTTGTAGACCGCCTGCAACCACACGGCCAGCGGCTTGAGCCGGGCAATGGAGTACAGGTCGCCGGTCACCCGGCCGATGTAGTCCGCGTACGTCACGACCTGGCCACCCGGCAACGTCACCGGGCCCTTGCGCAGCGCGTCGCGCGCCTCGTCGAACTTGGCACGCGGGTCGCCGTCGCTGTACGCGCACTTCGCGCCCTCGGCGTCACAGCGCTTCAGGAACGCCTCCAACGCCAGCTCGAAGCCCTGCGCGCGCTGCCGGTCGTACTCCGCGCCGTTGGACGTGCGCAGCGCCGGGTCGACGTTGCCGTCCAGCACCAGCGCCCGCGACTTCTGCGGGAACACGTTGGCGTAGGTCGCGCCGAGCAGCGTGCCGTAGGAGAACCCGACGTACGTCAGGGTCTTGTCGCCGACACCCTGGCGCAGCAGGTCCAGGTCACGTGCCACGTCCTCGGTGGACATGTGCTTGAGCAGCGGCCCGGCGTTGCGCTCGCACGCATCCGTGTAGTCCTCGGTCGCGTCCATCGTGCTGCGGATCTCGGTGCGGCTGACCGGGATCGCCGCCATGCGGCCGAAGACCTCGGCGGCCTCCTCCTCGGTCTTGAAGCAGCGCAGCGGCGAGCTGCGGCCCACACCGCGCGGGTCGAATCCGATCAGGTCGAACCGCTTCATGATCTCGGGCTGGAAGAACGAGCTGCCGTACGCGGAGTAGACGAGTCCGGCGCCACCGGGGCCGCCGGGGTTGATGAACAGCGAACCGATCTTGTTCGCCTGGTCGGTCGCGGGCGCCTTCATCAGCGCGATGGTGATCTTCTCGCCGCGTGGCCTGCGGTGGTCCAGCGGCACCTCGTGGTTCGCGCAGGTGACCCGGGTGCGCTGCGCGGCGGGGATCTCCGCCAGCACGTCCTCGGCACACGTGGTCCACTGCACGGGCGACCCGCCCTGCGCTTCCTGGGCGACGGCGGTGCCGGTCGCCGCGAGGCCCGACACGGCGGTGCCGAAGGCCAGCGCGACGACCAGCGTTCTGCTTCCAAGCTTCACGGGTAGTGCTCCTCACGTCTCCCGGTACCGCCCCTCTTCGATCCACGGCACCGCGCGGCGAGGCTCTCACCCGCAAGAGTCGGAAAACACCCGCAGAACGGATGATTTCTTGACGCAGAGTCAGCCGACGACCCGGGCGAGTGACAATGCGAATCGCCCGTCCGAGTCGGTCCACCAGCGGTGCAGCTCGAAACCGGCGGCGGCCAGCTCCCGTTCCACCCCCTCACGGCGGAACTTCGCGGACACTTCGGTCCGCAGCTCCTCACCTTCGGCGAACTCCACGTCCAGCTCCAGCGCGGACACGTGCGCCCGCACCGGCCGGACCGCCCGCAACCGCATCTCGATCCACTCGTGGTCGGCGTTCCACAGCGCCACGTGCCGGAACGCCAGCGGGTCGAAGTCCGCGCCCAGCTCCCGGTTGAGCACCCGCAGCACGTTGCGGTTGAACTCGGCGGTGACGCCCAGCGCGTCGTCGTAGGCCCGCACCAGCACCTCGGGGTCCTTCACCAGGTCGGTGCCCAGCAGCAGCCACTCCCCCGGCTCCAGCACGTCCCGCACCGAGGTGAGGAACTTGTCCCGCTCCTCCGGGATCAGGTTCCCGATCGTGCCGCCGAGGAACGCCACCAGCCGGGGCGACGAGCCCGGCAGCAGGCCCAGGTGCTCGGTGAAGTCGCCGACCACGCCGTGCACCCGC
Organism: uncultured Saccharothrix sp.; assembly: GCA_965995405.1. Taxonomy (GTDB): domain Bacteria; phylum Actinomycetota; class Actinomycetes; order Mycobacteriales; family Pseudonocardiaceae; genus Actinosynnema. The sequence continues at coordinate 1,411 of CBHFOL010000097.1, read as the reverse complement.
AGCCCCGGGTAGTCGGCCAGGATCTGCCGGGCCGCCTCGGTCAGCGCGCTGGGCGAGACGTCCAGCGGCACGAACTCGCGGAGCGTGCCGTGGGCGCGCAGCGCGTCCAGCAGCAGCCGGGTCTTCTCCGACGAGCCGGAACCCAGCTCCACCAGCGCGTGCGCGCCGGTCGTCGTCGCGATCTCGCCCGCCCGCGCGAGCAGGATCTCCCGCTCGGCGCGGGTCGGGTAGTACTCGGGCAGCCGGGTGATCTCCTCGAACAGCCCGCTGCCGACGGCGTCGTAGAACCACTTCGGCGAGACCCACTTCGGCCGTGCGGTGAGGCCCGCCCTGGCCTCCGCCCGGAGCGCGATCACCGCGTCCTCCGGCGTCAAGTGCACGTCCAGCACTGGCTCGGTCATGATCGTCCTATCGGTTGAACGTCCACTGTGGATTCTGTCACCGCGACGACGTGCCGGTCCGGCACCTCCCGCCAACGCGGGTCGTCGTCCAGCGGCTCGGAGGAAACGGTCACCGCGCCGGCACCGGAACGCACCCAGAGCGAGTGCGTCCACGTCGTGCCGACGAGCACGGATCCGTTGGTGAGCAACAGGTTCAGCCGCGAGCCGGGCGCGGCGGCGGCGACTTCGGACACCAGCCCCGCCACGACCCCCGGCACGGCGTCGTCCGGCACGCCGACCAGCCGCGCCCGCGCCAACGCCCACAGCAGGGCCGAGTCGGTGGGCGCGTCCAGCGTGAGCAGGTCGGCGACCGGCAGCGCTTCGGCCAGGCAGGCCACCGAGCCGGGCCAGTCGGCGACCCGGCCGTTGTGGCTGAACAGCCACCGCCCGTCGGTGAACGGCGCGCACGCGGTCTCCACCACCGGCATCCCGGCGGTGGCCGACCGGACGGCCGCGAGCACCGCGCCGGAGACGAGAACCCGGCTCAGCGAAGCCAGGTTCTCGTCCGACCAGAGCGTCCCGGTCCGCCGGTAGCGCACGGCGGGACCGCCCGGCGTCGGGTACCAGCCGACGCCGTAGCCGTCCACGTTCACCGTGCCGCCGCCGCGCATGTCCCCCGGTGCGTACGACTGGCGCAGCAACGAGTGCGGCGGGTCGTGCACCAGGGCCGCGATGGGCACGGCAGGGCCGAGGTAACCCAGGTGGCGGCACACGGTCAGCCCGGTTCGCCCGGTGCCGCGTCCCGCGCGCAGCGGAACCCGGCGAAGATCTGCCGCCGGATCGGGTAGTCCCAGTTCCGGAACGTGGCCCGCACCGCCGACTGGTCGGTGCCGAACGAACCGCCGCGCAGCACCTTGTAGTCCGGTCCGAAGAACACCTGCGAGTACTCGGCGTAGGGGAACACCTCGAACCCGCCATAGCCGTGGAAGTCGGAGCTCGTCCACTCCCACACGTCACCGATGAGCTGGTGC
>CBHFOL010000096.1:0-23853 GCA_965995405.1 uncultured Saccharothrix sp. | reverse complement strand
AACCACAGGAGAACACGCATGAGCATCCCCCTCACCCGGCGGCGTGCCGTCGGCGGGCCTGCTCACCGGCCTGTCCGGCATCGGGTACGGCCTGCTCCGCCTTGGTCTCCCCGAGCGGACGCCATCGGTGCTGCTGCTCGAAACCCCTGCAAATCCCTACCCCGGCAAGGAGAAACCCCGATGAGCAACGCCAACCGCGACGAGGTCGCCACCTGGGACGACCACCAGGACGGCGACCACCCCGCCGGCGAGATGGCGCTGTCCCGCAAGTCGAAGACCGGCGCGCGGGCCCGTGCGCTGGCCGGACTGACCCTCGCCGTCGGCGCCTACGTGGTGGTCGCCGCAGGCTTGGCCGACAGCACCTCGGTGAGCGCGCCGGGCTTCCACGGCTGACTCTCACCGTGTGACCCGGCTCACCGACTGCCGGACTGCCCGTCCACACTGGGGGTGCGGGCAGTCCGGCGTGCACTTGACTAAGGTCGGGCCATGCAGACCCGCGCGCCGGTCGTGGTCGGCCGCGACGACGAACTCCTGGTGCTGGACCAGGCGCTGACCGCCGCCGCCGCACGTCACGGCCGTGCCGTGTTCCTGGTCGGTGAACCGGGGATCGGCAAGACCCGCCTCGCCCGTGCCGCCGCCGGTTCCGCGTTCGACCGCGGTATGCGGGTGCTGCGCGGTCGCGGTTCGACCATCGGCCCGATGGTCCCGTTCCGGCCGCTGGCCGAGGCGCTGATGTCGCTGCTGCGCGCCGGCGACGGCCCGGACCCGCGCGAACTGGGCCCGTACCAGCCGGTGCTGGGCAGGCTGGTGCCCGAGTGGGGCGGCGAACCGCAGGAGAGCCATTCCATCGTGGTGCTGGCGGAAGCCGTGCTGCGCCTGCTGTCCGTGGTGGGCCGCGCGCGCCCGTGCCTGCTGGTGCTGGAGGACCTGCACGACTCGGACGCCGAGACGCTGGCCGTGATCGACTACCTGGTGGACAACCTGGACCAGGTGCCCGCCGCGCTGCTGGTGACCATCCGCGCCGATCCCGGTCCGACCCTGGACGTCATCCGCCTTGCCGCGCAACGGGATGCCGGAACGCTGCTGGAACTGCGCCGTCTGGCCGAACCGGACGTACGCCGGATGATCGCGTCCTGCCTGGAGGTCACCGAAAGCGAAGTGCCGACGGCCGTGGCCGACCGCCTCTGGTCGGACAGCGCCGGCAACCCGTTCGTGGTGGAGGAAATGCTGCACGGCCTGGTGAGCGGCGGCCTCCTGGTACGCGGCCCGGACGGCTGGCAGGTGCTGGGTGAACTGCGCATCAACGTCCCCACCGCCCTGGTCCGTTCCATCGCCCACCGCACCGACCGCCTGGGCCCGCAGGGCCGCGAACTCCTGTCCGTGGCAGCGGTCCTGGGCCACCGCTTCCCGCTCTCGGTGCTGCGCGAGGTGACCGGTATGGACGACCGCAGCCTCCTGTCCCACCTGCACGCCGGCGTGGCGGCGCAACTGGTCACCCCCGACGAGCCCGTGCCCGACTGGTACGCGTTCCGCCACCCCCTGACCGCGGAAGCCCTGCTGGCACAACTGACCCCGACGCACCGGGCCGACGTAGCCAAACGCACCGCCGACGCCATCCAGAAGCTGCACCCCGGCCTCCCCGGCGAGTGGTGCCCGCTGGTCGCGTCCCTGCGCCTGGACGCCGGCCAGACCGCGGAGGCAGGCGCACTCCTCGCCGAAGCGGGTCGCCGAGCCCTGGCCGACGGCGCGGCCGGTTCCGCGGTACGCCTGCTGGACCACGCCCACCGCCTGCCCGCCAACGAGGTCGACGTGGGCCTGCGCGCCGACGTGCTGGCATCCCTCCTGCCCGCGCTGGGCGAAGCCGGCCAGTTCGAACGGGCCTTCGCCCTCCAGGACGCCGTGGCCGAACTGAGCGCCGCCGGCCTGGACCGCGTCAAACGCGCCGAGCTGCACACCGGCCTGGCCCGAGTCGCCTGGCTGGCCGGCCGCGAGGCCGACGGCATGGCCCAGGTGGACGCCGCACGAGCCCTGCTGGGCCCCGACGCCGACGACGCCCACACCGCCCGCATCGACTCCATCGCCGCCTTCCTGACCCTCAACGCCCAACGCCCGGACCGCATAGCCGGAGCGGAGTTCCTGGCCAGGCGAGCCGCCGAGGCCGCCCGCCGGGCCGAGCTGCCCGAGGTCGGCTGCGAAGCGTGGCAACTGCTGGGAATCCTGGCCAGGGAACGAGACCTGGGCGAAGCGGTGGACCACTTCACCAGGGCACGTCAACTGGCGGAGGAGAACCACCTCTCCATCCAGCGCACCTACGCCGGCACCCGGCTGGCCGGCATCAGCTGGCTGGCCGACGGCTCGTCCACCGAACTGGTGGAGGCCCGCGAGGAAGCCCTGCGCGTGGGCGCGATCACCGTGGCCTACAACGTGGACGCCATCCTGGGCCTGGACGCCGTCCTGCGCGGCCAGTACCGGACGGCGGAAGAGAAACTGAGGGTCTGCGGTGAAGGCACCAGACGCCTGCAACTGAAGTCGATGACCCTCTACGTCCTGATGGCACAGGCAACCGCCGCCGCACACCAGGGAAAACGGTCCGAAGTGGACAGTGCGGTGGCGGAGTTCCACGAGCTGGGCGGAATCGGCTCCCAGGAACGCCCGCTCTGCTTCGGCCTGGCCAGGGCCTTCTGCGCCCTCCTGGAAGAAGACCGGGACCAGGCCGGCCACGACCTGACCAAGGCCATGTCATACGAAACCGAGACCCCGACGACGTTCCACCTGTCCGGCACCCACGGCCTGGCCCTGCTCCTGGGAGCCCTGAACGGCACCCTGGACCACCCGGGATACGAGAAGATCACCCGCTCGGCCGCAGCCGGAATGCGCTGGAACCGCGTCTTCGGCCAGTTCGCACTGGCGGTGCTCCTGGGCCGCGAGGGCAACGAGCCCGGAGCCGCCACCGCCGTGCGCAACGCAAGAGAAGCAGCGGCCCTCTACCCCCTGGCCCGCCACCTGGGCCTGCGTCTGGTGGCCGAGGCAGCCGCGACGGACGGTTGGGGCGAGCCGGAGGCCTGGCTGCGCGGTGCGGAGGAGTACTTCCACCAGACCGGCGGAACAGCCGTGGCGAGCGCGTGCCGAGGCCTGCTGCGGCAGTTGGGGGCCTCGGTCCCGCAACGCAGAACGGGCTCCGACCAGGTCCCCCGCGAACTGCGCGCGCTGGGCGTGACCGTGCGGGAGTTCGAAGTGTTCCGCCTGCTGGCGAACCGCCTGGGCAACAAGGCCATCGCCACCCGCCTGCACATCTCCCCGCGCACGGTGGAGAAACACGTGGCCAGCCTGATCACCAAGACGTCCCAGCCGGACCGCGAGGGCCTCAGCACACTGGCGGCGGACCTGTCACCCTCCGACCGGCCCTAGCCGACTCGACCGCCGTTCGCTAGGACTGTGCCGTGAGGATCCTCCTGGCACTGGTGCTGATGGCGGTCATGGGCAGCGGCGTCGCCCACGCGTCGGAAGAAGCGGCACCCCACGACCCCGACGTCACCAAGGGCCCCTGCGCCTACACCAAGACCCCCGACGACCCGGCGGCGCGCCCGGTGAAGCTCCCCCGGGACCCCCGCCACACCCCGAACCGGGGCCGGGCGGAGGTGGTCCTGAAGACCAACCAGGGCGACATCCCCCTGGTGCTGGACCGCGCGAAGGCCCCCTGCACCGTGCAGAGCTTCCTGCACCTGGTGGACAAGAAGTTCTACGACGCCACCACGTGCCACCGCCTGACCGCCTACCCGACCCTCAAGGTGCTGCAATGCGGCGACCCGACCGGAACGGGCGAGCGCGGCCCCGGCTACAAGTACAAGGACGAACTACCCACCGACCTCAAGCCGGCCCCCAACGACCCGACCGGCCAACGCCGAATCTACCCACGCGGCACCCTGGCCATGGCGAACGCGGGCCCGGACACCAACGGCAGCCAGTTCTTCCTGGTGACGACCGACAGCATCCTGCGCCCGAACTACACCGTCTTCGGCACAATCAAGCCCGAGGGCCTCAAGACCCTGGACAAGATCGCCACCACCGGCATCGCACCCACCCCGGACGACCCGAACCGGGTGGACGGCCGCCCGGCCACGCCGGTCGCCATCAGCCGGGCGACGCGCTACGGCTTAAGCCGGGGACGGCGCCGCGCGCCACGCGCGGCGCCACCCGATCCCTCACTGCACGGGCGCGACGATCCGGATATCCGAGTTCCAGTCCAGGTACCGGTGCAGGGTCCGCTGAAACACGTTGTCCTCCAACGTCTTCAACTCCTGCTCCACCCGGACCGGCAACCCCCCGGGCCCGACCCACACCACAGCCGTAGCCGTAAACCCGGACCCATAAGCAGCCAACAACTGCGCCCGGTGGTTCACATCCGAGGTCTGCTCGGCCTGCAACCGCAGATCCACCAGCATCGTGTACCGACGAGTGGCCACCCCGTCGACCACGTCGTCCCCGGTCTCCACGATCAGCGACCCGCGCAACGCCGCCACCACCGCCCGGGGATCCACCTCGTCGGCCACCCCGTCCACGGTCACCCCGGACTTCACGCCCGCCCGGTCCGTCCGCCCGAGCCGAGTCCACGACCCGCCCCCGGCCCGCGAGTACCCGCCGTCCGCGAGCACCACGACCTCCACCGCGTCCTCCCGCAGCGTCACCAGCCGCCCCTCCCGGGCCCGCAGCAACCCCCCAGAACTCCGCACCCGCCGCCCCGACATGGTGTTCTCGGCGTCGAACCGCACCGAGTACTGCCCGTCGACCCGCGACACCAACGACGTGACCAGCGTGGCGGCGTCCTTGACCACGGGCTCCAGTGTCGGCGTAGGCAGCGCCGTCCGTTCCGCGCACCCGGCCAGCAGTCCCACGGACAGCACGCACACCAGCAACCCGACGACTGACCTGCGCATGAGATTTCCCCCACGAAACGGTGAACCGCGCCTATCCTTGCGCACCGCCGCAGGTTGATGACTACGAACCCCCAAACTGGCTCGGCTAACGTCGACCCCATGGCCCACGTGCTTTCGGTGAACATCGGCAACCGCATCGACTTCGAGCCCGCCGTGCTCGGCCACACCGGCATCGGCAAGCGCCCCGTCACCGGCCCGGTGCGGCTCACCGCACCCGGCGCGGCGGGCAGCGGCGTCGCCGGCGACCACATCTCGGACTCCCGCAGCCACGGCGGCGACGACCAGGCGGTCTACGCCTACGCCCGCGAGGACCTGGACGCCTGGGCCGTCGAACTGGGCCGCGACCTGGCGCCCGGCCTGTTCGGCGAGAACCTGACCACTGTCGGCGTGGACCTGACGAACGCCCGCATCGGCGAGCGCTGGCGGTTCGGAACCGCCGTGCTCCAGGTCACCAACCCGCGCATCCCGTGCCGCACGTTCGCCGGCGTGATGGAGGAACGCGGCTGGGTGAAGACGTTCACCCAGCGCGCGCTCTGCGGGGCGTACTTCCGCGTGGTCACCCCCGGCACGGTCGCCGCCGGCGACGAGGCGACCCTGGTCGACCGCCCGGACCACGGCGTGACGATCCAACAGGCGTTCAAGGCGGTCACCCTGGAGCCCGAACTGCTCCCGGGCCTCCTCGCCGCCGAGCGGTACCTGACCGACATCGTCCGGTCCAAGGTCGAACGCCGGATGACCCCGGACCCGGCCTAGCGGCTGGCTCCAACCCTCACCCCAACGCGGACAGCTTCTCGAACTCCTCGTCCGTCAACTCGATCGCCCGAGCCGCCGTGTTCTCCTCCAGGTGCGCCAACGACGACGTGCCCGGAATCGGCAGCACCACCGGCGACCGCCGCAGCAGCCAGGCCAGCGCGAGCTGCGCGGTCGTGGCCCCGTGATCCTTGGCCGCCGCGTCCAGCACGCCACCCGGCCGCCCCAGTTCCCCGGCGGCCACCGGGAAGAACGGGATGAACGCGATCCCCTGCTCCGCGGCGTAGTCCAGCACCGCCTCGTGCTCCCGACCCGCCAGGTTGTACCGGTTCTGGACGCTCGCGATGGGCGCGATCTCCCGCGCCGCCCGCAACTCGGCCACGCCCACCTCGGACAGTCCGATGTGGCGGATCTTCCCCTCCTCCTGGAGCTTCTTCAGCTCGCCGATCTGGTCCTCCAGCGGCACCTCCGGGTCGATCCGGTGCAGCTGGAACAGATCGATCCGATCCACACCCAACCGCCGCAGGCTGGTCTCCAACGCCTGCCTCAGGTACACCGGCTTGCCGAGCGTGTGCCACTCGCCGGGCCCGGTCCGCACCAGCCCGGCCTTGGTCGCGATGACCAGATCATCCGGGTACGGGTGCAGCGCCTCCCGAATCAGCTCCTCGTTGACGTGCGGCCCGTACGAGTCGGCCGTGTCGATGAAGTTGATCCCCAACTCCACGACCCGCCGCAACACGGCGAGCGCGTTGTCCCGATCAACCGGCTCACCCCAGATCCCCTCACCCGTCAACCTCATCGCGCCGTAGCCCAAGCGGTTGACGGTCAGGTCCCCACCCAGCGAAAACGTCTCGGACACCTCAAGCGCTCCTCATTTTCCGCAACAACATCCACCCAGCCCAACCCACCACCCCGACCCGCTGTTCCCGATCCCGCCCTTCGGGCAACAGACCTCCCCACCACCGCCCGCTGGGCCATCATCACCCCATGCACGCGCTGATCCGAGCCGAGGCCGGCACCGCCGAACGCAACCGCGCACTCACCGAGCCGGTGGTAAAAGCGCTGGTAGCAGCAGGCATACCCCGAATGCTCGCCCCCACCCGGTTAGGCGGCCGGGAACTGGACCTGCCCACCTGGCTGGCCGAGATCGAGGACCTGGCCCGCTCCGACGGCTCCACCGGCTGGACGGCGATGACCACCAGCGCCACCGCCGCACTCTCCTGGTACCTGCCCCAGGACGCGGCCGACGAGATCTTCTCCTCCCCCACAGCGCTCATCGCCGGCACCGCCGCACCCATCGGCCACGCCACCACCACAACCGACGGCTACCACGTGACCGGCCGCTGGGGCTGGGGCAGCGCCGTACAACTGTGCGACTGGGTGGCCGGCGGCGTCCTCACCGACACCGGCCCGAAGTTCGCGATCTTCCCGCGCGCCGACGTCACGATCCACGACACCTGGCACGCCACCGGCCTCCGCGCGACCGCCTCCCACGACTGGGAGGTCACCGACGCCCACGTCCCCACCCGCCGCGCCGTATGGCCGGCATCCGTGCCACCCACCGCCCCGCTGGCCAGGTTCCCGTTCATCGCGTTCCTGACCCTCGGCGTAGCGGCAGTCGGCCTGGGCATCGCAGCCCGCGCAGTCGAAGAGATCGAAGCGCTCGCGGTAGTCAAAACCCCCCAATACACAACCGTGCCACTGTCCGAGCAGACCGGCGCACAGCTGGACCTGGCCACCGCCGAAGCCCGCCTGTCAGCCGCACGGGCGTTCCTACACACCGAGGTCGCCAAACGCTGGGCAGCAGCCGAAGCAGACACCCCAAGCGCCGACCACGACCGCGCCCGACTACGCCTGGCGTGCTCCCACGCAGCAGCCGAGTCGGCGGCAGTCACCCGGCTGACGTTCAGCACAGCCGGCGGCAGCGCGGTGTTCGAAAGCTCGCCACTGCAACGATGTCTGCGCGACGCGCACGTGGCCGCACAACACGGCCTGGTGTCCCGCCGCCTGTTCGAGACGTACGCGAAGGTCCGACTCGGCGTGGCGACCGACACCACCAGGCTGTAACCGGAATCCCGCTCCCCCGACCCACGTTGCACCAGGTGTGAAGCTCTCCGTCCTGGACCGTTCCCGCACCAGAACCGGCGGCACCCACGCCCAGGCCCTGCGCGACACCGTCGAGTTCGCCCAACAAACAGAAGCGTTGGGATACCACAGGTTCTGGGTGTCCGAGCACCACGGCGTGCCGGGCGTGGCCGGATCCGCGCCGACCGTGCTGGCCGCCGCGATCGCCGCCCGAACGTCCCGCATCCGGGTCGGCACCGGCGGCGTGATGCTGCCCAACCACCAGCCTCTCGTGGTGGCCGAGCAGTTCGGCGTCCTGGAATCCCTCTACCCGGGCCGGATCGACATGGGCCTCGGCCGTTCCGTCGGGTTCACCGAACCGGTCCGCCGGGCACTGGGACACGACAAACGCGACGTCGCCGAGTTCAGCGTCCAGCTCGACGAACTGCTGTCCTACTTCACCGCCGAAGCCCCCGTCTCCGGCTACCCGGCACCCAACCTGCACGTCCCCGCATACATCCTGGCAACCGGCGCAGGCGCGGAAGTAGCGGCCTCCCGCGGACTCCCGCTGGTGATCGCACCGATCCGAGGCGAGGACGCACTGGCACAGGCGATCAACGGCTACCGCGCCAAGTTCCGCCCATCCCCATGGGCAGCAGAGCCCTACGTGGTCGTGTCCTCAACGATCGCGGTAGCCGACACCACAGAGGAAGCCTGGCGGCTCCTACTCCCCGAAGCCTGGTCCATGGCCTACTCCCGGACCCACGGCGAGTTCCCCGCCCTACGCCCACCAAACGAGATCCGGACGCTCGACATGACCACCCGCGAACGCCGGCACTTCGAGGAATCGTTGCAAGGCAACATCTTCGGCACCCCGCCCGAGGTGGCCAAAGCACTGGACGCACTACTCAACCGAACCAGCGCCGACGAAATCCTGGTGACCACCAGCACCTACAACCGCGCGGACCTGCTCGCGTCCTACGAACACCTGGCCGACCTGTACCTGTAAGCAAGGGTGGTCCCGCCGGCCGACCCCCCGAAACCGGCCGGCGGAACCGGGTCAGTGGTCGCGCTGCTGCTCGGCGAGGAACCGCTCGAACTCCGCGCCCAGTTCGTCCGCGCTGGGCAGCGACTCGCCCGCGGCGACCAGCAGGTTGTCCGACGCATCGGTGAAGGCGTCGTACTGCCGCTCCAACGCCGCCACGACCTGCGCCACTTCCTCCGACTCGCCGACCTGGCGGGCGATCTCGGCGTCCGTGCGGCGCGCCGACTCGTGCAGCGCGTCGGCCTGCACCACCAGCCCGGTGGCCCTGGTCAACGACTCCAGCAGACCGACCGCCGCCGCCGGGTAGCTGCCCTGCGCCAGGTAGTGCGGCACGTAGGCGGCGAAGCCCATCACGTCGTGCCCCGCCCGGCCCAGCCGCAGCTCCACCAGCGCCGCCAGGTTGCCCGGCACCTGCACCCGGCTGAACGGCGACTTCTCGGTCACCAGCTCCGGCCGGGTGGCGTGCGAGATCACCGACAGCCTGCGGGTGTGCGGCACGCCCATCGGGATGCCGTGGAAGCTCACCGCGAGCCGCACGCCCCACCGTTCGACCAGCGCCCGCACCGCCGCCGCGACCGCTTCCCAGCGGCGGTCCGGCTCGGGGCCGGTGAGCAGCAGGTACGGGACGCCCACCGCGTCGTGCAGCAGGTGCACGACCAGTTCGGGGGCGTCGTAGTCCTCCCACCGGTCGGTGGCGTAGGTCATCGTGGGCCGCCGGGCGCGGTAGTCGATCAGGTCGTCGATGTCGAACCGGGCCACCACGCGGTGCTCGTGCACCGCGAGCAGGTGGTCGACCAGCGCCGAGCCCGCCGCGCCGGCGTCCATGAAGCCGTCGAAGTGGTACAGCAGCACCGCTCCGGTCAGGTCCGGGACGTCGGAGTCGACCTCGAACAGCTCCTCCGGGTCCAGCGCCACCTCGTGCCTCCCTCAGCTAGTCCTCTGCGACTGCAACGCCGTGCGGGCGCTGATCCATTCCCCGATTCCGTCGAGCATCCGGGCGAGACCGAATTCGAACAGCGTGCCGAGGTCCATGTCGAGGTCGAGCTGCACCATTCGGGCGAACAGCGGGAACCGCCCGGACCCCACCAGTGCGGCGAACGCGTCGGTCTGGCCGGCCAGCCACTCGTCGTCGGTGATCCCGGTCTGCTGGCGCTGCTCGGCCTCCAGTTCGAGGTTCACCGCGATGCCGCGCACGAAGCCGAAGAGCGTGACCACGGCGTGCAGCATCTCCTCCAGTTCGAGGCCGTGTCCTTCGAGGGCATGGAGCATCCACTCGGTGTGCGCCACCGCGCTGGGGAGCAGCTGTGGCCGGGTCATCGACATCGCGCCGGCGAGCCACGGGTGAGCGCGGAACAGGTCCCACTGCACCCGCGCGGCAGCCTCCAGCCGCACCCGCCAGTCGCCGTCGACGTGCGGTATCGGCCGCGCGCCCATGGCCGCGTCGATCATGCGGAGCACCAGTTCGTCCTTGCCGGGCACGTGCCGGTAGAGCGACATGGTGGCGACCCCGAGCTGCGCCGCGACCCGCCGCATGGACAGCCCGCCGAGCCCTTCCCGGTCCGCGATCTCCACCGCCACCCGCACCAGCCGATCCACGTTGAGATCCGCGGCTTCCCCCTTGGACGCTTCCGGCCCGGCCCTGTCCTCCCGCTCTGACACGACCGTGCCGACCCCAGGCACCGCGTGCACGAGCCCGTCGTCCTGCAACACGGCCAACACCTTGGTCGCCGTGGCCATCGCCACCTGCCAGGTCGACGTGATCTCGCGGGTGGACGGCACCCGGTCACCGGGCCGCAGCTCGCCCCGTTCGATCCGCTGCCGAATGTCCCGGGCAATCCGCTGGTACACCGCGTCCATCGTCACCCCTCCACCCTCCCCGACCGGCTGCTCCGCCAGTGCCCTAGTACACCACCGTAGTGCACTAGTGCAGTGTATACCATTTGACGTGCTAGTGCACTCATGTACGCTGTACGCATGAACACCGTACTGATCTCCGGCGCAAGCATCGCCGGCCCCGCCCTGGCCTACTGGCTGCGCCGCCACGGCCTCACCCCGACCGTCGTCGAACGCGCACCCGCGCCCCGTCCCGGCGGACAGGCCGTGGACGTGCGCGGCACCGCACGCGAAGTGATCGAACGGATGGGGGTGCTGGACGAGGTGCGCGCCGCCCACACCGGGGCGCGCGGCATGGCGTTCGTCAACGGGGACGGGAAACGCACCGCCACCATGGCGTCGGACGCGCTGGGCGACTCGGGCGGCGTGATCGCCGAGCTGGAGATATTGCGCGGCGACCTGGTCCGCATCCTCTACGACAAGACGGCGGGTGACGTCGAGTACCTGTTCGACGACACCATCACCACGCTGACCGAGACGCCGGACGGCGTGGACATCACGTTCGAGAACTCACCGCCCCGCCGCTTCGACCTGGTGGTGGGGGCCGACGGCCTGCACTCGAAGGTGCGTTCGCTGGTGTTCGGCCCGGAGCAGGAGTTCCTGCACGACCTGGGCGCGTACACGACGATCTTCACCACGACCCAGCCCCAACCGCTGGACGGCCTGATGCTCCTGCACACCGTCCCCGGCCGCACAGCGGGCGTGTACCCGACCCCGGACGGTCGCGCGAAGGGCATGCTGACGTTCAAGTCCGACCCGGCCCCCCACGACCGCCGCGACGACCGTTTCCAGCGTCGCCTGGTGGCCGAAGCCTTCGCCGGCGACCGCTGGGACGTGCCGCGCCTGCTGACGGACCTGAAGACCGCACCGGACTTCTACTTCGACCGCCTGTGCCAGATCAGGATGGAGACCTGGTCGCGGGGCCGCGTGGTGTTGCTGGGCGACGCCGCGTTCTGTGCTTCGCCGATGGCGGGCAACGGCACGAGCATGGCCTTGGTGGGCGCGTACCTGCTGGCGCACTTCCTTGGCACGACGCCGAATCACGAGATGGCGTTCCTCCAGTACGAGGAAGGAATGCGCGAATACGTGGACCGGTGCCAGAAGTTCGCGCAAAGCGGAGTCACCAACCTGCTGCCGAAGTCCCAGTGGTTCATCCGCATGCGAGACTTGAGCCTGCGGGTGATCCCCCACATCCCCGGCGCGACCAAGCTGTTCGACGGCATGCAGAAGATCGCGAACACGGTACAACTCCCCACCCATCCCGTCCCCACCCGCTGATCCCCAACCACCCACCAAACCCTGAAACCCATTCAAGCCAATCCCAGACGAGGCGTTTGGTTGTCATCCAGTACAAGATTCACCAGATCCGACGAACTACCTGGTCAGCGGGCATATTTCGAGAGATGATTTTGTTGCCGTAAAGAAGAAGGAGGCACGGCGGCGAGGCACAACAAGGCCACCCACGCCCAGACCAGCACCCGAGCCAGCCACACCACCTGAGCCGCACCGCCCGAACTCCACACACGCCCCACCCGCACACGCGCACCCGCACACATCGCGGGGATCGACGGCGGGAGGTCGCGGGGATGGATCGACGGCGGGAATGACGTGTACAGCGGGCGGCGTGAAGCGCGCGGCGCGAACAGCGAATGGTGGGGTCATGTGATGTCTTAGGACGGTCCCGTGGACTTAGGACGACCCCAAGGTCTTAGGACGGTCCCAGGGGAGTAAGCGGAAGTCCGGCGAAAAACGCTTGACCTCGACTTGACTGGAAGTCGTACGTTTCCGCCATGGACATGGAAGTCACGGCGTGGATGTCGCTGTACCACGTGACCAACGCGCAAGACGACCGGCGGCCGTTTTCCAAGGCGACGTTGCGCCGGATCTGGGGGTTCGCCCGGCCACGCCGGGGAAAGTTGGCGCAGTACCTCGTGGTGAGCGTCGTCGTGGCGATCCTCGCCGTCGTCACGCCGGTCCTGGCCGGCCGGATCGTGGACGCGATCGTGCACGGCTCGGCGTTCGACGTCGTGCTCGGGCTGGCCGGCCTCATCGCGGGCATCGCGGTCGTGGAGGCGGCGCTGGGGTTGGTCGCACGGTGGTTGTCGGCGAGCATCGGGGAGGATCTCATCCTCGATCTCCGGACCACCGTGTTCGACCACGTGCAGCGGATGCCCATCGCGTTCTTCACCCGCACCCGCACCGGCGCGCTGGTCAGCCGGCTCAACAACGACGTCATCGGCGCGCAGCGAGCCTTCAGCGACACGCTGTCCAGCGTCGTCGGCAACATCGTCACCCTCATCCTCACCCTCGTGGTGATGCTCGGGCTCTCCTGGCAGATCACGCTGCTCGCGCTGATCCTCCTCCCGGTCTTCGTGCTCCCCGCCCGCCGCATGGGCTCCCGCCTCGCCCGCCTCGAACGCGAAGCCGCCAACCACAACGCCACCATGAGCACGCAGATGACCGAACGCTTCTCCGCGCCGGGCGCGACGCTGGTCAAGCTGTTCGGCCGCCCGACCCGGGAATCCGCCGAGTTCGCGGCCCGGGCCCGTCGGGTACGGGACATCGGGGTGCGGTCGGCCATGGTGCAGACGGTCTTCCTCACCGCCCTCACCCTGGTCTCCGCGCTCGCCCTCGCCCTCGTCTACGGCCTCGGCGGCTTCTACGCGCTCCACGACCAACTCGACCCCGGCTCGGTCGTCGCCCTCGCCCTCCTCCTCACCCGCCTCTACGCCCCGCTGACGGCACTCGCCAGCGCCCGCGTCGAGGTGATGAGCGCACTGGTCAGCTTCGAACGCGTCTTCGAAGTCCTCGACCTCAAGCCCCTGATCACCGAAAAGCCCGACGCCACCACGGTTCCACCAGGCCCGGTCTCGGTGGAGTTCGAGCACGTCCGGTTCGCCTACCCGTCGGCCGACAAGGTTTCGTTGGCATCACTGGAAGAAGTCGCCGTCCTGGACACCCGGGGCGGGGTGGAGGTGCTGCACGACGTGTCGTTCCGCGCCGAACCGGGCCAGGTGATCGCACTGGTCGGCTCGTCGGGCGCGGGCAAGTCGACGATCGCCTCCTTGCTCCCCCGCCTCTACGACGTCGACAGCGGCACCGTCAAACTCTCCGATGTGGACGTTCGCGACCTCTCCGCGCAGGCGATCCGCGACACGCTCGGCATGGTCACCCAGGACGGTCACCTCTTCCACGAGTCGATCCGCGCGAACCTCCTGCTGGCACAACCGAAAGCCACCGAAGACGAACTGTGGGACGTGCTGCGCCGCGCCCGCCTCGCCGACCTGGTCGAAGCACTCCCGGACGGCCTGGACACGGTGGTCGGCGAACGCGGCTACCGCCTGTCCGGCGGCGAACGCCAGCGCCTCACCATCGCCCGCCTGCTGCTGGCCAAACCCCGGGTCGTGATCCTGGACGAGGCCACCGCCCACCTGGACTCGACGTCCGAAGCCGCCGTGCAGGCAGCCCTCGCGGAAGCCCTGGACGGCCGCACGGCCGTGGTCATCGCGCACCGCCTGTCCACGGTCCGCGCGGCCGACCTCATCCTGGTGGTGGAGGACGGCCGGGTCGTGGAACGCGGCACGCACACCGACCTGCTGGCGGCCGGCGGCCGGTACGAAGAGCTCTACCGGACCCAGTTCGCCGAGGAAACCCCACAGGAAACGTCGATGGACACGCCAGTCGAAACGTCAGTCGCCCAGTGAGGTCGTCGCGGCCAGCTTCGCGGACTCCTCCTCGGAATCCGGGGACAACGCGTTGAGGGCCGCGACGATCTTCCTCTCCTCATACGTGAAATGCGTCTCCAGCAACGCCGCCACAGTGTCCACTTCGGACTCGACGGTCGCCGGGTCCGGCTCGGCCAGCACGGCGTCGAGCCGGATCAGCGCGTCGGCCACGATCCGGTGGTCGGCGGCAAGCTCCGCGAGCACCGGCGCGAGTTCCGGGTAATGCTTGCCCAACACCAAAAACCCGCCGGAATCCTCCGAAGTGTGGTGCCGGGTAACAGCCGAACAGAATGCCAAGCAATGCGCCCGCAGATCGACGGAACGATCCCCGGCAAGCACGGCATCGAGGTTGTCCCGAAGTTCCGCCAACCGTTCACGCAAAGCGACATGAACCTGAACGAGCTGGTTGCCGAACGCGATGACCCGCGAACCATCGGGCACGTCAGGCCAGCCCGTCGAAGTAGGGCTTCATCGCCGGGTAGTAGGAGTCGAAGTCCGGCAACGGCTTCCCTTCCCGCGAGGCGACCAGCATGTCCAGGTAGTACTCCCACCCCGGACCGAACTCGCCCACTCCCTCCGCAGAGTCCAAGTGGTGCACCAACTTCAACTCGGTCACACCGTCCACTTCGGACAGAACGAGCTCAAGCCGCCACACGCCGTGCTCGTCGGTGGTCGACACCGCCAGCCGCAACGGCGGCTCGCACGCGTCGATCCGCGCCTCCATCCACGGCTGCTCTTCCTCGTACGACATCTGGACCTTGATCGTCCGACCGGGCCCGGCGTCGCCTTCCCAAGGCCCGAACCAGCGGGCGGTGCGCTCGGGTTCGGTGACACTGGCCCACACGTCCTCGATGTGCGCGCGGAACGTGCGGGTGAGCACGAGGTCGTGACCCTCGCCGACGGGGAACAGTCGGCCGGTGGGCTGGCTGGTCATGCGGTGTTCTCCTCTCGCCGGTCCGCGCGGCGTTCGCGGCGCGTCCGGTAGACCTCGGTTTCCAGCGCGTCGAGGCGGTGCGCCCAGCCGGCGGGCCCCCGGAACCCGGCCAGCCAGTCTGCCAGGTCGATCAGCGGTGCCGGTTCGAGCGCGTAGAACCGTTGTCGCCCAACGAGTTCGTCGCGCACGAGCCCGCATTCACGGAGCACCCGCAGGTGCCGGCTCACGGCGGGCCGGCTGATCGCGAACCGGTCGGCGATCTCCCCGGCGCACAGCCGGGAGTCGCGCAGCAGCTCCAGGATCCGCCGCCGCACGGGGTCCGCGATCGCGCCGGCCACCTCGTCCACCCCGGAAGCGTAACTGATGGGTTACACGTCCGGCAATGCCTTCAGGTACCCGCACAACGCCCGGTAGTACGGCACCACGGTGTCCAGGTCGGCGTACTCGTCCGGCCCGTGCTGCCCGTCCCCGCCGACGCCGAAGATCACCGCGTCCACCCCACGCTGGTAGTAGAACCGCGAATCCGCCGCACCGTGCTTGCGCAGCAGCTCACCGGAATACCCCTGCTCCCGGGCCGCCGCCTGCAACAACGCCACGTCCACGCCGTCCGGATCGGCCCGGTGCGGCGGCTCGGCCTGGGTCACGGTCACCGGCAGCGAGCACACCTCGGACAGGTGCGCGGCGATCGAAGCCGCGTCCCGCCGCGCGAAATCGCCGTCCTCGGGCGGGAACCGGATGTCCAGCCACGCCGAGGCGTCCGCCGGGATCTGGTTCAGCGCGGTGTTGGACGTCTCGATCCGGGCCACGTTGACCGTCGTACGCCAGACTTCCGTATGAGCCACCGGGTACGCCGCCAGCACCGCGTCCACCGCCCGCACGAGCTTGACCAGCGCGTTGGTCCCCAGCCACGGGTATGCGCCGTGCGCGGCCCGCCCCGTGGCGTCGAGACGCGCGACCACCAGCCCCTTAGACTCGGTGACCAGCCGCAACCCGCTGTGCTCCCCGATCACCACGAACCGCCCGGTCACACCCTGCTCCAACTGGTGCAGCGTCCCGTTCCGCCCGCCCACCTCCTCGTCCGTGACGAGCTGCAACGCCACCGGAAACGACGTCGGGACGTCCCGGAACACCGACGCCAGCACCAGCGCCGACAGCTTCATGTCCTGCGCGCCCCGCGCGTACAGCCGGGAACCGACCCTACGCGGCACGAACTGCTCCGGCGCACCGGGCACCACGTCCAGGTGGGCGTTGAAGATCACCCGGAACGGGCCGGGCTCCCGATACACCAGCGCACTGGGCTTCCCGCCCGACTCGAACCGCTCGACCGTGAAGCCCGGCCCCACCACGTCAAGCACGAACTCCAATGCCCGCGCCAATTCCACCGGCCGGTCGGCCGTCGAAGGTATGCGCAGCAACCCGTCCGCCGACACCAGGAACTCGTACTCGTCCAGATCCACAAGCCCCATCGTGCCGCACAACCCGCTACAGCAGTTGCTCCTCCTGCGCGCGCCGCACCGCCTCCACCCGGTTGCGCGCCCCGAGCTTCTGCATGGCGGTCTGGAGGTAGGTCTTCACGGTGTTGCGGGTCAGTCCGAGTTCCTCGGCGATCTCCGGGTTGGTCCGCCCGGTGGCCGCGAGCCGCACCACGTCGTACTCCCGCCGGCTCAGCGACAGCCGGAAGAGCCTGGCCTGCAACAGGGTTCCGCTCGACTCGCGCAGCCTCGGGTCGACCACCCGCACGCCCGCCGCGATCCGCCGCAACTGCGCCACCAGGTCGGTGTCCGTGACGTCCTTGAGCAGGCAGCCGTGCGCCCCGCCGCGCAACGCCGCCGACAAAGCGGCGTGGTCGTCGTAGGCGGTGAAGATCACCACTCGGGCGTCGGGCGCGACGGCCGTGATGCGCGGCAGCGCTTCGCTGCCCAGCATGTCGGGCAGCCGCAGATCGAGCAGTACCAGGTCGGGTTGGAGTTCGCGGGCCAGTCCGATCGCTTCCCGCGCGGACCGCGCCGAGCCGACGATCTCGATGTCCGGGGTGGACGACACCAGCCCGCGCACCCCGTCGCACACCACGGGGTGATCGTCCACGACCAGGATTCTCAAGCGTGCTCCACCGAGTCGGCGTCGGCCAGGCCGAGGATGTCCACGGCCTGCCTGCGCATCTCCACCTTGCGGATCTTCCCGGTGACCGTCATCGGAAACTCCTCCACCACGTGCACGTAACGCGGGATCTTCTGGTGCGCGAGCCTACCCGCGCAGAACACGCGCAGCGCGTCGGCCGTCAACGGCGAAGCCCCGGGCCGCATCCGCACCCACGCCATGAGCTCCTCGCCGTACTTGACGTCCGGCACGCCGATCACCTGCGCGTCCAGGATGTCCGGGTGGGTGTACAGGAATTCCTCGATCTCGCGCGGGTACAGGTTCTCGCCGCCCCGGATCACCATGTCCTTGATACGGCCGGTGATGTTGACGTAGCCGTCGTCGTCCAGCACGGCCAGGTCGCCGGTGTGCATCCAGCGGGCGGCGTCGATGGCCTCGGCCGTCTTGTCCGGCTGCTCCCAGTAGCCCAACATCACCGAATATCCCCGAGTGCACAGTTCGCCGGGCGTGCCGCGCGGCACGGTGCGGCCGGTCTCCGGGTCCACGACCTTGACCTCCAGGTGCGGTCCGACCCGGCCGACGGTGGACACGCGGCGGTCGAGCGAGTCGTCGCGGCGGGTCTGGGTGGACACCGGGGACGTCTCGGTCATGCCGTAGCAGATGGAGACTTCCCGCATTCCCATGCGTTCCACGACCTGCTTCATGACTTCGACCGGGCACGGCGAGCCGGCCATGATGCCGGTCCGCAGCGACGACAGGTCGTAGCCGTCGAAGCCGGGGTCGGCGAGTTCGGCGATGAACATCGTCGGCACGCCGTACAACGAAGTGCACCGCTCGTCCGCGACGGCCTTCAGCGTCGCCACTGGATCGAAGGCGGGCGCGGGAATCACGACGCAGGCACCGTGCGAAGTGGACGCCAGGTTGCCCATGACCATCCCGAAGCAGTGATAAAACGGGACAGGGACGCAGATTCGGTCTTCGTGGGTGTACCCGCAGAGCTCGCCGACGAAGAACCCGTTGTTGAGGATGTTGTGGTGCGACAGGGTCGCACCCTTCGGGAATCCCGTGGTGCCCGACGTGTACTGGATGTTGATCGGGTCGTCGGCGGACAGCTCCGGCCACTCCGACAGCTCGTCCGAGTGCAGCGAAGTCCACTGTGGACTGTCCAGCAGCACCACCTGGAGCAGCCCCGGACAGCGCGGCCGGACCTCTTCGATCATCCCGGCGTAGTCGGAGGTCTTGAACGACGCCGCCGACACCAGGGTGCGCACCCCGGACTGGTTGAGCACGTACTCCAGCTCGTGCACCCGGTACGCGGGGTTGATGTTGACCAGGATCGCGCCGATCCGCGCGGTCGCGTACTGGGTCACGAACCACTCGGCGCGGTTCGGGGCCCAGATGCCCACCCGGTCGCCCGGACGCACTCCGGACGCCCACAGCCCGGCCGCGACCGAGTCCACCTCGGCGGCCAGTTCGCGGTACGTCCACCGCCGGCCGGTCGCGCACTCCACGAGTGCCTCCCGGTCGCCGTACGACGCCACCGCGCGGTCGAAGTTCGCGCCGATGGTGTCGCCCAGCAGCGGGACGTCCGAGGTGCCCGACGAGTAGCTCAGGTGCGCCATCACGGCAACGTACCGCAGGTCACGGCATTGCAACCTCTCCAGATGGAGAGGCTCGGGGCAGCTCGCAGCGCAGCACCGTCCCGCCGTCCTCGGTGCACAGCAGGCTCAGCGTGCCACCCGCCCGCTCCACCTGGCGGCGCAACGCGGGCAGCCCCGCCCCGGTGCCCTCCTCGGGCGCTTCGACACCCACGCCGTCGTCCAGCACGGCCACCGTGACGTGGTCGGCGACGGCCAGCGTCACCACGACCGACCGGGCTCGGGCGTGCTTCTCGGCGTTCAACAGTCCCTCGTCCACCACGCGCAGCACCAGCGCCGCGCGTGCCGCGTCCAGTGCCGGCGGAGCGCCCACCGGCACGAAACTCGCCGCCACCCCGGACCGCGCGGTGAACGCCCGCACCGACTCGGCGATGTCGGCGGTCAGCCGCACCGGGTCGCGCTCGGACCCGACCCGCAGCCGCGAGATCGACTCCCGCAGCGCCACCCCGGCCTGCGCGAGCTGCTGCTCGATGCGCTCCAGTTGGTCGTCCACGCCGGGTGTGAGACCTTCGAGCCCGCGCAACTGCCGCACCGAGGACCCGACGCCGAACAGCATCGCGCCGACGCTGTCGTGCAGCGACGCGGCCAGCCGCCGCCGTTCCTCAACAACCGCCGTGTCGGCCAGCGTGACCGCGCCGTCCGCCACGTCCACCGCGAGGCCCGCCAGCCGGGCCAGCCGGCCGAGCCCGACGACCGCGTCGTCGCCCACCTCGGCCTGCCCGCGCACCGCGCCGTACAGGACGCCGCGCACCCCGTTCGTCTCCACCGGAACGGCCGCCATGCCGCCCAGGCCCTCGGTGCGGACGTGGGCGTCGAAGTCGTGCGTGATCCGGTTGGAGCGGTAGTAGTTGCGGACCACGACCGGACTGCCGGCCGCCGCGACGCGCCCGCCGACACCGAGGCCGAGCGGCACCGGCAGGTCGTGCAGCCGCGAGTCCCGGGTGCCCGACCAGAGCCGGAGCACCAGGTCGGAACCCTCCACGAGGCCGATGAGGCTGACGTCGAACCCGAACTCGGACCTGATCCGGCCCGCGAGGTCGCGCAGCACGGCCCGCGTGTCGAGCAGGCTGACCCGCTCGTCGCGGGCCGTCTCCAACGCGTTCAGCGCGGCGAGCAGTTCGAAAACGTCGTCGTCCACATCGGCCTCCCGGGGTGTCACCCGTGCTTGATCCCGTTCAGCAGTCGGGAGAACTGCTCGTCACCGAACTCCAACACCGGGCCGGGATTCTTGCTGTCCCGCAACCCGACGCGCCCGCCGTCGACCGCCACCTCGACGCACTCGTTCTGCGGACCACTCCGGCCTGCCTTGCGCCACCTCGTGAATCCGGTCATGTCCCCTCCAGCATCTTCAGCCGCGAATCGATCAGGGCAGCCGTTGCCTCCGGAGACAGCGCCCCGGCGCTCGTAGCGTCGAACACCGTCACGTACCTCTCCACGTCTTCCGGTGCCTCGACCCACTGACCGCCACTTTGATACTCAAGGTAGACGCAGTCCGGGTCTTGGGGATCGTCGAACCCGAGGATTGACACGCTGCTCATCATCGCTCCGTACTCGCCCGCACGGAACGGGATGAGCCGGATGGTCACGTTCGGCAGCCGACCGACTTCGAGGAGGTGACGAAGCTGCCCGATCATCACCTCGGTACCGCCCACCGCGCGCCACAGGACCGCTTCATCGATCAGGGCGTCCAACCGCAACGGGTCGCGCTCGTCCTGAAGTCGCCGCTGGCGCGCGATTCGCGACGAGACGGACTTCTCCGGCGCGCCCTTCACTGGGACGAAGATCCTCGCCGCCTCTTCGATCGCGGTCGCGTAGGCGGGCGTTTGCAACAGACCGGGGACCACCGTCTGTCCAATGCTTCGCAGACTGAACGCGTCGGCCTCGGAACGCAGGAATGCCCGGAACTTCGGCGGCATCCCGGCCGAGTGCTCGATCTGGGTCCGCTCCTCGGCCGCGTCCTCCCAGAGGCTCTCGGTGAGGTGCTGGTCCTCGTCGGTCACCCGGTAGAGGGCCAGCAGGAGGGTCAATGTCGGCCAGTCCGGCCGGATGTGGCCGTTTTCGATCTTGGACAGCGTGCCGGCAGACTTGCGTAGCCGTCCCGCGACGACTGTCGGCTCCAGCCCGGCCGCCTGGCGTAGCTGCGCGAGGCGGTGCCCCAGTCGGCGCTTGCGACGGGTTTGCGTGCTCGGCATCGCGAAAGTCCCTCCCTGTGATCCGGATGGACTGGAGCCTATCGACGGGGGAAATGATCAGCGTTCACTAGATCGAGTGACTTCCCGCAGTTCATTTCCCCCAGTAGCGTCGACAGGGTCAATCCAAGGGGAACACAGGGAGGGCGTCATGCTCAGCACGGTGAAAGGCTGCACGTTCAGCTCGTGGGCGAAGGTCGGCGACGAAGCGACCGTGGAGTGCAAGGTCTACGACGACGAAGCCGAGTTCACGTTCTCCGGCGGGATGCTGGAACTGAGCTTCACGCGTGATGCGCTGGAGAAGCTGGTTGCCGAGGGGCAATCGGCGCTTCGGCGGATGGCGCAGCCTTCCGGGACGTGAGGGCCAGCACGCAGACTCCCGAGATCACGGCCGTGGCCAGCAGGAACAGCGCCACCGCCACGAACGACCGGTACTGCGAGTACAGCCAGGTCGCGATGATCGGGGTGAACGCGCCGCCGAGCATCACCCCGAGCTGGTAGCCCAGGGACGCGCCCGAGTAGCGCAGCCGGGCCGTGAACAGCTCGGAGAAGAACGCCGCCTGCGGCCCGTACATCGCGGAGAACAGCACCAGCGCCACCACCACGGCGAGCGTCACCAGCACCGGCTCACGGGTGTTGACCAGCATGAACGCCGGGAACACCCACAGCCCGGTGGCGACCGTCCCGAACAGGTACACCGGCCGCCGGCCGATCCGGTCCGACAGCGCGGCGAACGCGAGCAACGCGGGTACCTGCGCCACCGCGCCCCACATCACGGCGTTGAGCATGGTCGACCGCGGCATCTTCAGCACCGTGGTGCCGTAAGAGAGCAGGTAGGTCGCGAACAGGTAGAACCCGGCCCCCACCACGATCACCGCACCGGCCGCCAACGCGATGTTGCGCGGGTGCTTGCGCAGCACCTCGAACACCGGCGACCGCGACGTCCCGCCGCTCTCCTTGACCTCCTGCATCGCCCGCGTCTCCTCCAGTCCGAAGTGGGCGTACAGGGCGACCATGATCAGCACGACGCTGAGCAGGAACGGCACTCGCCAGCCCCACGCGGCGAACTGCTCCTCGGTGAGCCACGCGGACATCGCCAGGAACACCAACGTCGACAGCACCAACCCGATCGGCACGCCGAGCTGCGCGAAACTCCCGTACAGGCCACGCCGGTTCGGCGGCGCGTTCTCGGTCGCGATGAGCACCGCCCCGCCCCACTGCCCGCCGACCGCGATCCCCTGCGCGAGCCGCAACGCGACCAGGGCGAGCGGCGCGAACAGGCCGGCCGTCCCGTAGGTGGGCAGCAGCCCGATGACCGTGGTCGAGCCGCCCATCAGGAACAGCGCCGTGACCAGCGCGGCCTTGCGCCCGACCTTGTCACCGAGGTGCCCGAACAGCATCCCGCCCAACGGCCGGGCGGCGAACCCGACCGCGAACGTGCTGAAGGCGAGCAGCGTGCCGGCCAGCGGGTCGGCGGTGGGGAAGAACAATTTGTTGAAGATCAACGCTGCGGCCGTGCCGTAGATGAAAAAATCATACCATTCGATCGCGGAACCGGAACTGCTGACGGCAATGATCTTGGCGAGCCTCATGGCCACTCCACTGGGGTCGATGTGACGCCAGACGGTGACTCACGTCCAATTCGCCGGGTACCTCCCAATGGAGAGGGGTCACCCGCGCCCGGTCTCATTTGGCCACCCGGCAAAATCAACGGCGGCGTGGTTGGAACGTTTTAAGGAAACGGTGTTTTGCACATTGTGCAGAAATGTTCAGGGGGTGGCTTCCGGTGCCGCCCGGCGGGGACGGGTCCGGGATCGTCCGGTCCGGGACGTTCGGGTGCGGCAGAGTGGTGGGTATGGAGCTGACCCCGCGTGCGTTCTTCAACCTGGCCCGGTCCACGGTCGAGACGGCCGTCTCCGTGCCCGGTCGGGTGCTCGGACTGCTGGAGGCGGCCGAGGACGTGGTCCGGCGGGCCGACGCGCTGGTTGCCCGGACCGATCGGGTGCTCGGGCAGACCGAGGCTCTGGTGGCCCGGGCCGAGGTCGTGACGGCTAAGGCGGAGGTGGTGACAGCCGTGGCGGAGGGGGTGACCACGGATGCCGGGGTGGCGGCTCGGACGTCCCGTGAGCTGATGGACAGCTATGCGCCGTTGGCCCGGCGGGCGCATCCGTTGGCCGAGCGGTTCGTGGCGGATCTGTCGCCGCACGAGGTGGACGCGGCGATCCAGTTGGTGGACCAGTTGCCGGTGTTGACGAAGCACCTGATGGAGGACATCCTGCCCATTCTGTCTACTTTGGACCGGGTGGGGCCGGATATCCACCAGTTGCTGGAGGTCACCAACGACGTTCGGCAGGCGATCCTCGGTATCCCCGGGTTCTCATACCTGCGCAAGCGGGGTGAGGGCAAGGAGGATGACGAGTAGGTCCCCCGATCACCGATCCCTGCCCTCGATCCCGGTCACCTCGCGCTCGGTGAGTCTCAGCAGTTGCCCCACGCGGGCAGTCCTATTCAGCGGGACCACGGCAGCGGGACCGAGGACTCAGCGCGCCCGTCTTCTACGCAGG
>CBHFOL010000095.1:0-23865 GCA_965995405.1 uncultured Saccharothrix sp. | reverse complement strand
TGGCCTCGTCCGGGGAGAAGTTGGGGAAGCCGGTCGGGAACGATCTTCGGCAGGTGGTCTACACGTTTCCGTTGCTGCGTGCGATGAGTGTGGGGCAGCGGGAGCTGTTGGAGCTGCGGGGGCGGGAGTTGGGGGAGGAGGAGCTGGCCGGGTTGTTGCGGGAGTTGCGCGGGGGGAATCTGGTTCCGGAGACCGTGGCTTATTGTTCGAGTTTGGCGGCGCAGACGGTCCGGGCGTTGCCCGAGATGCCGGAGTCGGCGGCGCTGGGGGTTTTGCGGGAGTTGCCCGGGGCATATCTGGATTGGGCGGTTTCGCAGATCGGGTGAGAAATCTCTGAAAAGCAGACGCCCGTGACCGGGCACGACGGACGGGCCGGGGTGGGGCGGTGTGTGCCGGCGCACGGCCGCGGCGGGACCGGGGTTGGTGGGCATCACCTAGACTTTCCGCGATGACCAGCCAGGATTCCGGACGGGCGCTGCTGCGGCACCATGGGGACGTTGATGCCGCACCCGGGCTTGTCGACTTCGCCGTGAACGTTCGGATGGCCGCGCCGCCCGGGTGGTTGCGGGAGCGGTTGGTCGCGGTGTTGGCGGGGTTGGGGAGTTATCCCGCCGCCGCGCATGATCTTCGGGCTCGGGAGGCGGTCGCCGCTCGGCACGGGCGGCGGGTCGACGAGGTTTTGGTGCTGGCAGGGGCGGCCGAGGGGTTTGCGTTGTTGCCGGCGCTTCGGCCTCGGTTGGCGGCTGTGATTCATCCCTCGTTCACCGAGCCCGAGGTTGCGTTGCGGGATGCCGGGGTCGACGTGTGTCGGGTCGGGTTGTCCGTTGACGACGGGTATCGGCTTCGGACTGGTTTGGTGCCGGAGGCCGCTGATCTTGTCGTGGTCGGCAATCCGACGAATCCGACGTCCGTGCTGCACCCGGCCGAGGTGGTGGCCTCGTTGAGTCGGCCGGGGCGGGTCGTGGTCGTGGACGAGGCGTTCGCGGACACGGTGCCCGGTGAGCCGGAGTCGTTGGCCGGTGTACGGGTGCCGGGGATGTTGGTGTTGCGGAGCCTGACCAAGACGTGGGGGCTCGCGGGGCTTCGGGCCGGGTACGTGCTGGGGTCGCCGGAGTTGTTGGCCCGGTTGGCGCTGCCCCGTCCGCAGTGGCCGGTCAGCAGTCTGGTGTTGGAGGCCGTCACGGCTTGTTGTGAGCCTGCGGCGGTCGCGGAGGCCGAGTCGGGTGCCCGGGAATGTCTGGAGCACACGGCTGCCGCTGTTCGGGCGTTGGGTGATCTGGTGGTGGTGCCGCCGTCCGCGCCGTTCGTCCTGTTGCGGGTCCCGGATGGGGAACGGGTGCGGGGGGCGTTGCGGGACAAGGGGATCGCGGTTCGGCGTGGGGACACGTTTCCCGGGTTGACGCCCGATCACATCCGGGTGGCGGTTCGGGCACCCGAGGAGTTCGGGTTGCTGGTGGACGCGTTGCGAGTCGTGTTGGAGGAGCGGTGACCTCGGTCGGGGACGTGTTGGCCGTGTTGGAGGCCGCCTACCCGGTTGCCGCGGCCGAGTCCTGGGACGCGGTGGGACTGGTCTGCGGGGACCGGGACGAGGCGGTTTCGCGGGTGTTGTTCTGCGTCGACCCGGATGTGTCCGTTGTGGACGAGGCGGTCGAGGTCGGGGCGCAGTTGGTGGTGGCGCACCACCCGTTGCTGTTGCGCGGGGTTAACGGGGTGCCGGCCGACGATCCCAAGGGTGCGTTGGTGCATCGGTTGATTCGCAGTGGCATTGCGTTGTATACGGCTCATACCAATGCCGATGTGGCTTCGCCCGGGGTGTCAGACGCGTTGGCGGAGGCGATCGGGGTGACGGTGACCGGGCCGTTGAGTGCCGGTGTCGAGCGGTCGTTGGATGTGCTTTCCACCGCTGTTCCGGTGGATCGGGCTCAGCGGGTGTTGGACGCGTTGCACGCCGCCGGGGCCGGGGCGGTCGGGGATTATCGGGACGCTGCCTGGCTGGTCGACGGGGTCGGGCAGTTCCGGCCTGTTGGCGGGGCTGGTCCGGCGGTGGGTGTTGTGGGGGACTTGTCGCGGGTTGCCGAGACGCGGATCGAGGTCGTGCTGGAACGGCGGTTGCGCCGGTCTGTGGTCGAGGCGTTGCGGGCCGCCCATCCCTATGAAGAGGTTGCCTTCAACCTCAACGAGGTCGTCGGGTTGCCCGGGCGGACCGGGATCGGGCGGGTCGGGGAGTTGGCGGTCGGCGAGTCGTTGGCGGTGTTCGCGCAGCGGGTCGCGGACGCGTTGCCGGCGACTGCCTGGGGTGTGCGGGCGGCCGGTGATCCGGAGCGGGTCGTCAGGCGGGTCGCGGTGTGTGGTGGGGCCGGCGACAGCTACCTGGGTGCCGCGGTCGCGGCCGGAGTGGATGTGTATGTGACGTCGGATCTTCGGCACCACCCGGCGGGGGAACACCTCGCCAAGGGTGGGCCGGCATTGGTCGATGTGGCCCACTGGGCCGGCGAGTGGCCGTGGTGCGGGCAGGCGGCGGGCATCGTGGGGGACGCGTTCGACGGTACGGTCGACGTCCTCGTCTCGACTCGCCGGACCGACCCGTGGACCGTCGGCGTGACGACCCGAACTGGAGGCCGCTGAAGTGAAAGCCGACCCCGCCGTGCAGCGCGCACTGCTCGACCTTGCGCAGGTGGACGCCGAGTTGTCGCGCGTCACGCACCGTCGCCGCACGCTGCCGGAAATCGCGGAGATCGCCGAGGCGGAAAAGCTGTTCCGGGCCCGTCAGGACGCGTTGACCACCATCGAGACCACGCTGGGCGACCTCAACCGGGACGTCAAGCGGCAGGAGACCGAGATCGACCAGGTGCGGGCCCGGGAGGACCGGGACCGCAAGCTCATGCAGTCCGGCAGCGTCGGCGCGAAGCAGCTCACCGACCTGGAGCACGAGCTGGCCACCCTCCAGCGGCGGCAGGGTGCGCTGGAGGACGACCTGCTGGAGCTGATGGAACGCCGGGAAGCCGTCGAGGCCGACGTTCAGCACGGCCGGGTCGAGCTGGACAAGGCACAGGAGGCGCTGTCGGACGCGGCCCGCCGGCGGGACTCGGCGCTGGCCGACCTGGACTCCACCGAGGCCCGGCGGACCGCCGACCGGAAGCTCGCCGTCGCGCGGTTCCCGGAGCCGCTGCTCGCCCTGTACGACCGGGTGCGGGTGCACAAGGGGATCGGCGCGGCCCTGTTGCAGTCCCGGCGCTGCGGCGCGTGCCGGATCGAACTGGACCGCAGCGCGTTCGCCAAGGTCAAGGAGTCCGCCCCGGACGAGGTCGTGCAGTGCGAGGAGTGCGGGGCGATCATGGTGCGTACCGGGGAGTCCGGTCTGTGAAGGTTGTTGTCGAAGCCGATGGCGGGTCTCGGGGCAACCCCGGGCCCGCCGGGTACGGCGCGGTGGTGCGGGACGCGGACACCGGGCAGGTGCTGATCGAGCGTTCGGCGGGGATCGGGATCGCCACCAACAACGTCGCCGAGTACCGGGGGCTCATCGCGGGCCTGCGGGCGGCGGCCGAACTGGGTGCGACCGAGGTCGACGTGCGGATGGACTCCAAGCTCGTGGTCGAGCAGATGTCCGGGCGCTGGCAGGTCAAGCACCCGTCGATGCAGCCGTTGGCGCGGGAAGCCGGTGAGGTCGCGGGCTCGTTCGAGCGCGTCTCGTACGAGTGGATCCCGCGTGCGCGGAACAAGGACGCCGACCGGCTCGCCAACGAGGCCATGGACGTCCAGGCCGGGCGGGGCGGGGCGGCGGGTGAGCGGAAGTCCGGTGGGCCGGAGTCCGGCGTGGTGAAGCCGGGGGTTGCGTCGGCGGTGTCGTCGCCTACTTCGTGGACCGGAGCTCTCGGTGAGCCGACGCGGCTGTTCCTGCTGCGGCACGGGCAGACCGGGCTGTCGGTGGACCGTCGCTACTCCGGGCGCGGCAACCCGCCGTTGACCGAGATCGGGCGGCGGCAGGCCGAGGCGGCGGCGGCGCGGCTGGCGAAGGTCGACGGGATCGCGGCCGTCGTGTCGTCACCGCTGGGGCGCGCACTGGAGACCGCGTCGGCGGTGCGGCGGGCGGCCGGCGCCGAGCTGGTGGTGCGCGACGGGCTGATCGAGACGGACTTCGGCGGCTGGGAGGGCCTGACGTTCGCCGAGGCCGCCGAGCGCGACCCGGAACTGCACCGGACGTGGCTGGGCGACCCGTCCGCGCGACCGCCGGGCGGGGAGAGCTTCGACCAGGTGCACGGGCGGGTGCGGGAGGTGCTGGCAGGGCTGCTCGACGAGTTCGCCGGGCGGAACGTCGTGGTGGTCAGCCATGTCACACCGATCAAGTCGCTGCTCCGGCTCGGTCTCGACGCCGGCCCGTCGCTGCTGTTCCGGCTCCACCTGGACCTGGCGTCGCTGTCGGTCGCCGAGTTCTACCCGGACGGCCACGCGTCGGTGCGCCTGGTGAACGACACCTCGCACCTCGGTTAGACCGCCGGCCGCAGGTGGGTGCGCTTGCGGCGGAACCGGACGTCCTCCACGGCCCGCGCGAAGCGGTCCACGGCGGTGCGGATCGCCTCGGCGGAGGCCGGTGCGATCACGTCGCCGACGATGTCCGGGTCGAGCACGAATTCGCCGCGCTGCACGTTGTCCGCGCCCTTGCCGGTGAGCAGTGGATTCAGCGCGTAGTCCATCGCGACCAGGAATCCCTGGCTGCCGCCGGTCGCCAGCGGGAGCACCACCCGGCCACGCAGCGCCTTCTTCGGCAACAGGTCGAGCAGCGCTTTCACCAGGCCGCTGTACGCCGCCCGGTACACCGGACTGGCGACGACGATGCCGTCCGCGCGCAGCACGGCGCTCACCGCGTCGGCGATCTCCGGGTCGTGCAGGTCCTCGGTGAGCAGCGACAACGTCGGCAACTGCCGCACGTGCAGGGTCTGCACATCGTACCCGGCGGACCGCAGCAGGTCGTCGACGTACGCCACCAGGATCCCGGTGCGCGACGCCGGAGAGGGGCCGCCGGAAATAACCAGAATGGAGGACATGGTTCGCTGGACACCTTCCCGAAAAGACTCGGACTACGAGACAAAATGTGTCAGCGACAACAGATGGCGGCAGCCGTCCGGCCGTAGTCCACGTGCCGACGGCGGGTAAGTCCCCCGATTCCAGCCATGTTTCGAGTAGAGCAGTCGGTCCCACATCACGACAAGGTTTCGGGAGCCTGGTTCCACTGCCTGGGACGTGGGCGGCTATCCTGATCGGGCGGATGAGTCGGCAGGGCGGTCGCGTCGACGGATTTCGGTATCCGTCGCCGAGGAAAGTCCGGACTCCACAGGGCAGGGTGGTTGTCAACGGCAACCAGGGGCGACCCTCGGGACAGTGCCACAGAGAACAGACCGCCCCGGCGCGAGTCGGGGTAAGGGTGAAACGGTGGTGTAAGAGACCACCAGCGCCCCCGGTGACGGGGGCGGCTAGGTAAACCCC
Organism: uncultured Saccharothrix sp.; assembly: GCA_965995405.1. Lineage (GTDB taxonomy): Bacteria > Actinomycetota > Actinomycetes > Mycobacteriales > Pseudonocardiaceae > Actinosynnema. Next base: position 18,384 of record CBHFOL010000095.1, on the reverse strand, counting down.
ACCCGGAGCAAGGCCAAGAGGGCACTCCGGTGCCTGCGCAGGCGATCGAGGGCGGCCCGCCCGATGCCTGCGGGTAGGCCGCACGAGCCTGTCGGCAACGGCAGGCCGAGATGGATGGCCGCCCACCGGTGCCGCCGCGAGGCGCCCGGGGACAGAATCCGGCTTACATGCCGACTCATCCGCCCAACCCGAGTTCGGCAACCCGCACCACGGCCCGGTGCCGGCGGTCGGGTGGCAGCGCCGAACGGGGTGCGGCGCGGGTGCGACCGTCGTAGCCCCGGATCACCCGGAAACGGGTTCAGGGCACACTGGCCCGCCTAACCATCCCTTGCGCGGCAACGGTGTTACAGAAGTTGTGCCGTTCGAGTGGACCTTGGTATCAGCCGGTACGGTCGCCCGTCCTCCTGCCGAACCGCGGGCCCTGCCCTGCGGTCGTGACAAGGAGGAACCCCCATGTCAGTCAAGAGACGGGCGGCCACCTGGCTGGCCCTGACCGGACTGGTCGGCGCGGCTGCCGTCACCGGCACGGTCACCGCGTCGGCCGCGACGGTCGAGCTCCCGGTCTACGAGGTGAAGAGCACCGGGCTCGGCGCCGGCCAGGTCGCGGAGTTACAGCGGGCCTTCGGGCTCAAGGACGTGCAGCGCGACGACGACGGCTCGGTGACCTTCGCCGACGAGAAGGCCTACCTCGCCGTGCCCGGCCTGGAGCAGAGCCCCGGCAAGCCCGACGAGGACGGCCAGGAGACCGTCGCGACCCGCCTCGACGTCGAAGCGCTCCGGCAACTGCGGGCCATCCCGGCCGACGACGCCGTGAAACGCGCCCAGGAGGCCCTGCGCGGCGTGGGGCTGCTGCCCGCCAACGCCACCGCCTCGGCGCGCAACACCACGTTCGAGGTGGTCGACGCGAACGACAAGGTGGTCACGTCGGCACCGCTGGACACCACCGTGTCGTTCGCGTTCACCCTGGACGGCGTGCCGCTGGAAGGCGCGGGCGCGAAGATCCGGATCTCGTTCGACGGCCGGGGCGCGGTCTCGGCCCTCACCTACCGCACCCGGGACGTGGTCAAGTCCGGCACGGTGAAGGCGCTGGACCTGACCGCCGCCCGCGAGCGCTGCGGCAAGGTCCTCACCAGCGCGACCCGGCTGACCGACGTCTCCTACGTCTACGACGCGCCCGCGCTGTCCGAGCGGGTCGGCCGGCTGGAGCCCGGCATCCGGTGCTCGGGCACCACTCCGGACGGCGCGACGGCCAGCCCGGTCACCGTGCCCGCCGGCGTGGACTCCGCGCTGCCCGAGCCCGGTCCGGGCCAGCCGCCGCGCCAGGAGGCGTTCGCGCCGCAGTGGACCAACCGGATCGACGTCGGCAGCGAGGGCACCGGCCCGTGCGCCGGCCTGCCGTGGACCGGCTTCAACGTCAACGGGTTCAACAGCCAGTTCACCAGCCGGGGCATCCCGGTGCAGTTCAGCTGGCTCAACCAGAACGCGTGGGAACGGGACTTCAAGGACCCGGCGTTCGCCGGCGGCTGGGACCACCTCTACACCGACGACGTGGACATGACCTACTTCCAGGGCCGGGGCTCGCCGTTCGGGCTCTCGTTCGCCGGGTGCAGCAGCAGCACCGACACGTTCCTGGCCAACACCGAGGCCCGCTGGGGCAACCGGGACGTCGAGTGGATGAGCCTGTACGCGGGCTCCGTGCTGCGGGGCACGGCGGGCGGCCAGTCGTGGGCGCAGCGCTGGGGCAAGTCGTTCCGGGGGCTGCACCAGATCAACAGCTTCGACACGGTGCCGCTGCACAGCGCCGCGCACGGCAGCAGGTTCGGCCACTACCTGCTGCGCACGCCGTTCCTGTTCTGGAACCGGCCGATGAAGGTGCGCGACGCGTGGGCGCAGGCGTCCATCGACACCCAGCCGTCGTGGGTGGTGTGGGCGACCATGGGCCCGATCGGCAACCTGTGGGTCGCGAACTTCAACGACTACTTCTGGACGAAGGGGCCGGTCGGCCCGGACACCCTGCCGACGCTGGGCTACTGGCGGATCTCCGGCACCAGCTGAGCCCCTGACCGGAGGTGCCCTCCCGCCTGGGGGTGGGAGGGCGCCTCCACCACGGTCAGCGTCTGGCGGGGCGGCCCGGGGGCATCCGGTGGACGGGGCGGAAGGCCGCGCCGCCGTTGTAACGGCGTTCCAGTTCCGCCACGTACGCCTCCACCGCCGGGTTCACGATGTCCGCGAGGCTCCGCACACCCGCCACGGGCTCGTACGCCGCCAGGTAGGTGGCCGCCGCGCGGGCCCGCTCCAGCACGTCCCGGTCGAAGTTGACCGTCCGCTGAACCCGCCGCCCCGGGCGCGGCCCCGTGCCGGTAACCTGATCACTGCCCGAGACGGACACGGAGACGGTGATTTCATTCACTCCGGCGGCTGGTTCGGGTGCGGCTTCGGGCGGCTGGACCATCTACGGGCCTCCTCGGCGTCGTCACTCCGGGATGCGGTCCGAACGGGGGTCGCCTACCGGCCGGACGGGTCAATGGCGCGGTGGGTCGACGGGAGGGACCAGGGTCGTGCACACCGTGCGTGACCAGGGAGTCCGCAGTCGGGTGAACTATCTCGGCAATCGGGAGAATCCAGTGTCGCCGGTTCTCCACCGGCTCCCCTCGAACCATGATGTCTGTGGCCAGATTAGACGTAATCGACTCCCAGGGGAACGGCTATTGATCTACCCACCGCTCACCGACAGATACACCTCGTGACGAAGACGTGTTCTACTCGATAGCGCACGAACCGGACGGGCACCCCTCGGCCCGCCCGGCGAAGTCCTGCGTACTCAGGAGTACGAGATGATCGCCCACACCCTGGTAACACTCGCGCAGCAGCAAGGACCCGCCCTGAGCACAGGCGGTGTGCGCCAGTGGATCCTCGACAACCTCGTTCCCCTGCTGCTGTTGACCGTGGCAGTCCTGCTGCTCTGGCTGGGCGGCGGCAAGGGCGACAACGCGGGGGTCATGCGCCGACTGGGTGGCGTCATCATCGCGCTGGCCATCATCGGACTGGCGGTGACGACCAACGCCGGCTCCAGGATCGGCGAGTGGATCGCCGGCCTGTTCACCGGCGGGTGACCCTTGCGGGTACGCACTGACGACGAGGTCTACCGGGTCGACGCCGTCTGGCTCGGCCCGCCCAAGGCGACCTTCCCGTGGCGTGCGCGCTACGTGGCCTGGGGCGTCGGCATCGTGGTTTTCCTGCTGGTCACAGCCGTGCAGCGGCAGGTGGGCTTCGGGTTCGACTTCATCAACACCGGCTGGGGCTTCGTGGTCACGGTCGCGTTGACCCGGTTCATCTGCACGCGCATCAGCCACGAACGCCCGCTGTCGTCGGTCCTGACGATGTGGGTGCGTGAGCTGACCGCGCCGCGCGAGCGGACGTCCGGCCAGGGCGGCGCGGCCAGCGCGGCCCGGATCCGGGTGAACCCGAACCGGCCCCGCAAGCGTCGTTCCGAGAAGAAGGGGGCGAAACGCTCCGCGCGCGCCACCCGATCAACCCAGCACCGCAGGCAGCCAGACCGCCGTAAGAAGGAGGTTCGCGGTGTTCGGACGCCGGCGTGACCGCAACCGACGCTCCGCAGCGCAGCACGTGGCCCAGCACGCGGCTGCCGCGCGGGACGACCGGAAGGTCTACTCCAAGCGTGGTCGACGCCTGCCCGGAGAGCAGGCGGTGCCGAGCTACACACCGTCGATCGCCGCGCGGAGCATCGACGGCCACCTGCTGCGCACCGGCCAGGAGGTCTACGCCTGGTACAAGCTCGCGCCGCAGCGCTGGTCGTTCCGCTCGGACTCGCAGCGGCAGGACCTGATCGCGGCGATCGCGGGCCAGTACGCCGAACTCCAGGGCCGCTGGATGCACCTGCGGGTGACCACCCGGCCGTACCCGATCCGCATGTGGGCCGAGGCGCACGTGCACAACGCGGTGCGCCGGCTGCCCGACACGCCCGGCACGCTGTCGTTCGACGACTACATGGTCGGCGAGCAGCAGCAGCTGATGGGCCGCTCGATGGCGGAGAAAGAGGTCTACCTGGGCGTCCAGGTGCAGACCCGGAACATGATGGACCGGGCCGTGGAACGTGCCGCGCCCGTGCTCCGCAAGGTGTTCCCGGACGCGGTGGACGCCGAACTGGTCGCCATCGAGTCCGAGGTCGACCACCTCGACCAGGTGATCGGCTCGGCCGGCCTGGAAGGGCGTCCGGTGACGGCCGAGGAGATGTCCTGGCTGATGCACCGGTCGTGCTCGCTGGGCCTGCCCGCGCCGCGCAACCTGCCCGCCGTGCCCGGCGCGCCGTGGGAGCCGGAGGACCTGGCGTCGTTCACCGACGCGGCGGACTTCCACCAGGAGCCGTACTCGCCGACCGTGACCGTGCGGGGGCGCACCGGGTCGAACGCGGGCATAAAGCGACACGTCGCCGTGCTCACCGTGGGCCTGATGCACGGGCTCCAGATCCCCGAGGTCGACGACCCGTGGGTGCAGCGCTCGGACCGGCTGCCCGCCGCCGTCGAGTGGTCGGCCCGGATCTACGTGCGGCGGCCCGAGGAGGTGTCCGGCGAGCTCACCCGACAGATGAACAAGGTGCGCTCGCAGGTCCGGCACTACACGGACGAGCACGAGCTGGAGCCGCCGCAGTCGCTGGCCCGGCAGGCGGGCCGGGTGCTGGAGATCGACGACGAGATGACGTCCGGCTTCACCGCCCTCGGCACGCGCGTGCGGTCGTGGTGGCGGCTGGCCGTGTCCGGGCCGACCGAGCGCGAGGCGCTGCGGCTGGCCCAGTCGCTGCTCGACCTGTACAAGCCGAAGGTGGCCATCGAGCACCCGGAGGCGCAGTACGCGATCGCCCGCGAGTTCATCCCCGGCGAGGCGCTGTCGTCGTCGGCGTACCTGCGGCGCGGCTCGGTGCTGTGGGCGGCGTCGTCCGTGCCGACCGCGACCGCCGAGGTCGGCGACCGGCGCGGCATCCTGCTCGGCGAGACGGTGACCGCGACCCGGCGTCCGGTGGCGTGGGACCCGTGGATGGCGCAGGAGCTCCGCGACTCGTCCGGTCTGAGCGCGATGGTCGCGGGACTCGGCGCGGGCAAGTCGTTCCTCGGCGGCGGCATCGTCTACAAGACGCTGCGGGCCGGGGCGCACTGGACGCTGCTCGACCCGTCCGGCCCGCTCGCCGCGCTGTGCGACCTGCCCGAGCTGCGGCCGTACGCACGGCCGATCAACCTGCTCAACGCCCAGCCCGGCATCCTCAACCCGTACCGGGTGGTCGCCGAGCCGCAGCTCGACCACTTCCTGGACGAGGAAGACCCGGAACGCGCGTGGCGGCGCGAGCGCGCCCTGGCCGCCGCGACCCGCCGTCGCCTCGTGCTGGACGTGCTGTCCGGCCTGCTGCCGTTCGAGGTGGCGCGGCTGCCGCAGACCCGGATCGTGCTGCTGCGCGCCGTCCGCACCGTCGGCGGCCGGCCGGACGCCCACCCGGGCCAGGTGTTCGAGGCGCTGCGGCGGGACGCGTCCGAGCACCACGAGCACGCCGTCGTCGTCGCCGACTTCCTGGACGAGATGCGGGAACGCATGTCGCTGCTCATCCCGGAGGCCGACGCCGACCCGTACAACGAGCAGCGCGACGACCGCCTCACCGTCCTGACCATGGCGGGCCTCAACCTGCCCAAGGACGGCGTGGGCCGCGAGCACTGGACCGACGCCGAGGCGCTGGGCGTCGAGATGCTGAACCTGGCGGCGTGGCTGACCCAGCGCTCGATCTACGAACGCCCCAAGGACCTCCGCAAGGGCGTGTGGATCGACGAGGCGTTCTTCCTGTCCGAGGTCCCCACCGGCCGCGTCCTGATGAACCGCTTCGCCCGCGACTCCCGCAAGTGGAACGTCCGCGTGCTGCTGTCGTCCCAGATCCCGGCCGACTTCCTGAAGATCCAGGGCTTCGTCACCCTGCTCGACTCGGTGTTCGTCGGCCGGCTGGACGACGACCAGGCCCAGGCCGACGCGCTGCGCCTGCTCAAGGTCCCGGTCGGCGCGGGCTACGAGCAGGTCGTGGCGTCACTGGGCCGCCGTCCCGGGGGCGTCCGCAACAGCACCGAACGCGACCGCGCGCCCCGCCAGTTCATCTTCGGCGACGGCGCGGGCGGCGTGGAACGCATCCGCATCGACTTCTCCGGTCCGCACCTGGAGCACCTCCGCAACTCCCTGGACACCACACCCGACGCGATGCGCGACAGCACCGAGCAGACCGAGGTGGAGATCTCCTCGCCACCCCAGGACCCGTTCGCGTACGCCGCCGAGTACACCGACGAATACGACGACGAACTGGCCGCCGACCTGGAAGTCGGCCTCGCCGACCCCGAACTGGTCGACTCGACACACGGTGAGGGAGGAAACCGCCGCCCGGGCCGGGAAGGCGCGGCATGAGCACGCTGCTGGCCGTGGCGGTCATCGCCGCCGCGCTCTCCGCGCGGCGGCGGTTCAGACGCGGTTCGGCACCGGTCACCACGACCCCGCACCGGTCGCGGTGGCGGGCGATGGCGGTCGTCGTCGCCATCATCGGGCTCCAGACCGTCATCGGCGCGGCACCCGCGCAGGCCGCGGCCTGCGGTGAGGCACCCGCCCCGGAACGGCCGGGTTCCGGCATGGTCGGCGCGATCGACCCGTCCATCGGCAACGGCGTGAAGGACTCGCCGTACCTCACCTACGGGTACGCGGGCATGGTCTGGCACACCTACCAGAAGAACTGCCTGGTGCCCAACGCGTCACCGGTGCTGGACACCTGGGCGGGCAACCAGCTGTTCAACATCGGCAAGAACATCGTCGGCGCGACCAACGCCCTGCACTACATCGTCGTCGGCCAGGGGCTGCTCCAGCCGCTGGACAAGGCCGTGAAGGACGGCGTGCAGAAGGTCTACGACAACGTCTACCTGCGCTGGTTCGGCCTCGTCGCGCTGGTGCTGGCCGTGCTGATGTTCCGCCAGATCTGGAACGGCGACCTGGCGACCATCAGCAAACGCGGGATGTGGGCGCTGGCCGCGATGTGGCTGGCGACGTCCACCCTGGCGCTGCCCCAGTTCTACGACATGCTCGACAGCACCCTGGTCACCAAGACGTCCGAGATCCAGGCGGGTTTCGTAGACGTCGAGGAGGGCAAGGACAACCTGGACATCCTGCCGTCCCGGCTGCACGACTCGGTGGTCTACCAGAGCTGGCTGCGTGGCGAGTTCGGCGCGCCCGAAGCGCCGCAGGCCACCGAGTTCGGGCCCAGGCTGCTGAACGCGCAGGCGTGGACGGTGCAGGAGATCGGCGAGCACAAGGACGGCGACCAGGCCGCGCTCGACGCCAAGCGCGCCCAGTTCGACGCCGTGTCCAAGCAGCTCGGCCCGGCCACCGGCTACTTCACCGGCGACGCGGGCGGCCGGACCGGCGCGGGCTTCCTGTCGCTGCTCCAGGCGGTCGCGTTCTCCCTGTTCCAGCTCTTCGCCAAGGCCGCCGTGCTGCTCGCCCAGCTGCTGCTGCGCGTGCTCACCCTCGCCGGGCCGCTGATCGGCCTGGTCGCGCTGCTGCACCACGACCTGCTGCGCAAGGTCGGCCGCGCGGTCGCCGTGACGGTGTTCAACGTGCTGGTTCTGGCCGTGCTCGCCGGCACGCACGCCCTGCTGTTGCAGGCCATCTTCAACGCGACCGGGCTGACACTGCTGACCAGGACACTGCTCGGGCTGATGCTGACCCTGGTCTGCTTCATGATCGGCAAACCGCTGCGCCGGATGTGGCAGATGGTCGAGATGTCGGTCGGCTCGGCCAGCAACGCCCTGCCCATGCGCGGCGGACTGCTGTCCAGGCTGCGCCGCAAGAAGGACGCCGGACCGTCGCCGCAGGAAGAGTTCTGGGACACCGTGCGCGACACCGACCCGGACGGCCCCGACGTGCCGCAGCGCGGCCGGGGACGGATCCGGCCCGAGGCGGCGAACCCCGTCGTGGCGACCGCGCACCGGCTCGACCGGAGCGGCGGCGGCACGGGCGAGCTGGGTGCCGCCGTCAACGGCGGGCAGGCGGCGTTGCCCGCGGGCGGGTACGGCGGGCAGGCGGCGCTGCCGTCCGGACGGTCGCGAGTGGTGGACACACCGCCCGTGGCGGACCAGAAGTGGGACCGGCTGGACGACGCCGTGCTGGTCCCCTCACGGGTGACGAACGGGTTCTCGCGGGTCGACGGGCCGGTGGTGCCGGGACCGCGGCGCGCGGAGACCGAGGTGGTGGCAGGACGGCAGGTGCACGTCATCTACCGGCCGTCACGCGGGCTTGAGGTCAGGGACAGCTGATGCCGATCAGGACGAACCGAGGACGCGCGGCGGTGTACCGCCGGCTGTGGGGCTGGCCGTTGCGGTCGCCCACGCACTTGATCGCCACCATCATCGGGGTGGTCGCGCTCGTCGCCACGATCAGCATCGTGGCCGAGAAGGCCGTCGGGTCGAAGAACGGGACCACGGCGGGCGGCGCGACCGTCACCACCGCGCCCGCCACGTCCGGCGGCGGCAACCAGATCGGCGTGCTGCCGGCGACCGGCACGACCACGCCGCTGCCGACGAAGGCGCCGAGCCCCACGGCGGCGGCCACGTCCGCGCCGGTCAGCCCGGACGCGCAACTCGTCGCCGAACAGTGGATCGACGCCTGGCTCGACCACCCGCCGGGCACCACGAACGCCAAGTGGCTGGCCAAGCTGAAGCCGTACACGTCGGACGAGCTGCTGCCCACGTTGCAGTCGGTGGACCCGGCGAACGTGCCGAAGGAGATCAAGAGCAAGGTCACGGCCAGTCGGTCCACCACCGATTCGGTCGATTTCGAAGCCGACCTGGAAACCGGCAAGCTCGTGGTGACCGTGGCCAAGCTGCCCGAGGGCTGGCGCGTGCACAAGTACAGCAGGGTGGACTGAGATGCTGAAACTCGCGCTGGTGGTCGTGGCCGTGGTCGCCGTCGTCGTGGTGACCGTGACCAACGGTGTCTCGACCGTCGTCAACGGGAGCACACCCGCCGAGGGCGGTGCCCAGATCCGCAACGTCGGGTGCAACGCGTCGATCGGCCCGTGGGAGGGCGGCGGCGCGGAGAAGGGCCGCAACGACGCGAGCCGGCTCAGCGAGGAGCAGCGCGGCACCGTCGCGAAGATCATCTCCATCGGCCAGGAGCGCAAACTGCCGCCGCTGGCGTGGCAGGTCGCGATCCAGGCGGGCATGACCGAGTCCGGTCTGCGCAGCCTGGACTACGGCGACCGGGACTCGCTGGGCATCTTCCAGATGCGCCCGTCGATGGGCTGGGGCTCGCCCGCCGAGGTCACCGACCCAGTGTACGCGATCAACAAGTTCTACGACGTGCTGGGCAACGTCCCGAACTGGGAGGACCGCCGGCCCGGCGACTCGGCGCAGGCGGTGGAGCGCTCGGCGTTCCCGGACCGGTACCACAACTGGGAGGCCATGGCGGCGTTCCTGATCGGCGAGCTGGGCAGCGTCGTCGACCCGGCCGGCTGTGGTTCGGGCGTCGGCCAGTACCTGCTGGCGTCGTCGGCGGCGGCGACCGCCATCGAGTTCACCAAGCAGCAGCTCGGCGAGCCGTACCTGTGGGGCGGCAACGGGCCGGACCAGTGGGACTGCTCGGGAATCCTGGTGAAGGCGTTCGCCGAGGCCGGGGTGAAGATCCCGCGCGTGGCGAACGACCAGTACATGTCCGGCGGGGCGCACTTGCCCGTGCGGGAAGCCAAGGCGGGTGATTTGATCTTCTGGGCGACCAACCCGGGTGATCCGGTCACCGTGCACCACGTGGCCATGTACCTGGGCAACGACGAGTACATCCACGCGCCCCAGACCGGGGACTTCGTGAAGATCAGCAAGATCGCCTGGGACTACCACGAGTTGATGCCACTGGCCGTCCGGCCGGGCGTGTAGATCGCGTGACCGCGTGAGGGAGGCACCACCGATGTTCACCCCCGACCCAATCCAACGCCACGCCGGCCCGCCCGCGTCCAGCACGCCGCTGCGGGACTACCTGTCGTCCCTGCCGCCCGGGGTGGACGGTTCGTACGTGGTGCTGCCCAGGTCGCTGGCGGAGGCCATGCCGTTGCCGTGGCAGCAGCAGATGACGCACCTGCTGGCGGAGTTCCACCGTTCGTTCGCGCACTTGGGGTGGCCGGTGTACCGGGTCGTGCCGTCACGCCGGGAGCGTCTGGTGGACCTGGACGAGGAGCAGTTGGCGGAGGTAGGCGCGATCGTGGAGATCGACGCCGACGGAGACGTGGTCTACCGGGACCGTTCGGGCACCAGGATCGAGGACCCGGAGCAACGCGTGGTCCTGGTCTCGGTCCTGGACCCGATTCCCGGCGACTACGCGAACGCCAACCAGAACACCCCCGCCCGAGGCTTCCCGGTGCCACAACAACCCCACCCCCAATCCGGCCCCCTGCCGATCCAGTCACCACACCAACACTGACTCCGGTTTCCCCGCAGTTATCCATCACCGCCGTCCGGTAACGGCCACCCGATCACACCTTCGAGTGATCAAAAAGGTGAAATGTACAAAAACGCCGTTACCGCCACTCGGTGAAATATGGAACCTCGCGAACCAACCCCATCACCCACCCCTACCAGCACCCCGCACCCGTCCCCTCAGCCCCCAACCGCCCCAGCCTCCGCCCCGTCCCAGCCCGCCCAGCACCACCCGCTCACTGCGCGACAGGCCACGCTCCCGCCCTACGACAGCGTGGCCGGCCGACTCCCACGCAACGGCCAGGAGCAGCCAGGAGCCCGGCGAACCCGAAACTGGCTGCGCGCCCTCTGCCGCGCCACGACCCTCCCCGGCGACGGCCCCTCGCGCGCGTGACGGAAGACGGGGGCACCAGCCGCCCAGCGACGCCGGCGGTCTCGCGCGCAGGCAGCCGACGCGCAGGCAGCCGAGACCCCGGCGTCGTGCAAAGTCGGGATGCGGCAGTCGTGGATGCGGCGGTGGTGGACGCGACGGTCGTGCGTGGGCGGTCGTGCCGGCAAGCCGCAGTCGGGCGAATCGGGGCCGTGGAAAGGGTGTCCCGACGGAAGGGAATTGTGGTGCCGGGATTGCGCTGCGGTGGTGGACCGGAACGGGTGATAGCCCGGTTCGGTTCTGCGGAGAGTGGGGATGAGGCGCACCCTGGTGGGCATGGCGCACTTCGAGGGTAATGCGGGTGGCACGGCTGGTCCGACGCAGTCGCTTGCGGCGCTCGGTCAGTCGAAGGCGTTGCGGATCACGTTTGGCGTGGTCACGGTGCTGATCGGGCTCCTGGTGCTGGTCTGGCCGGGGATCACGATTCTCACGGCGGCCGTCCTGTTCGGTGTGCAACTGCTGATAACCGGGGTGTTCTGGTTGGTCAGCACGTTCGCCGGCAGCGGCGTGGGTACGGGGAATCGGGTGCTGTTCGCGATTACCGGGGTGTTGGCGGTGTTGGCGGGCATCCTGTGCCTGCGCGAGCCGTTCCAGACGATCGCCGTGCTGGCGTTGCTGCTGGGTGCGATCTGGGTGGTCGGCGGGATCGCCGAGATGATCCACGGGTTCGGGAACAGCGGGTGGGCCGTGTTTTCCGGGATTGTCACGGCCATTGCGGGCATCGTGGTGCTGGTGTGGCCGTTGTCGAGCATGGTCGCGTTGGCCTGGCTGTTCGGGATCACGCTGCTGGTGCTGGGTGTGCTGACTATCGCGTCGGCTGTGTCGGATGGTCGTGCCCTGGCTGCCGCGACCAGGCAAAACCCTGGCACGACGGGACATGCCGCGCCCGCTTAGCGCGCCGTGCACGCGTAGGTCTGCGGGGTGAACCGCATTGACCTGCATGGAAGCGGCTCAGGCTCGTTGCGAGTGCGGTGTCGACCCGGCGGTGAAACGATCGCGGATCGGCGTTGACCTGCGACGATGGCGGGCTGGGCGGCTGCGAAAACTGGTGCTGGAACGTCAAGATGCCGGCCCCGACCGATTGTGGTCGGGGCCGGCATCTTGCGGAGAAACCGCAGGTCAGCCCTCGCGCCAGCCGTTGGTGATCGGGAGTCGGCGGTCGCGGCCGAAGGCCTTGAAGGTGATCTTGGTGCCCGGCGGGTACTGACGGCGCTTGTACTCCGCTCGGTCGACCATCCGCAGCACCTTGTCCACCAACTCGGGCGCGAAACCCATCGCGATCAGGTCGTGGTAACCCTTGTCGCCCTCGACGTAATCGTCCAGCACCGAGTCCAGCAACTCGTAGTCCGGCAACGAATCCGTGTCCACCTGGCCCGGCCGCAGCTCGGCCGACGGCGGCTTGGCGATCGAGTTCTCCGGGATCGGCGGCAGCTCGCCGAGCTTCTCGGCCTGCGCGTTGCGCCACCGCGCCAAATCCCACACCAGCGTCTTCAGCACGTCCTTGATCGGCGCGAACCCGCCGACCGCGTCGCCGTAGATGGTCGAGTAACCGACCGCCAGCTCGGACTTGTTACCGGGTGCCAGCACCAAATGCCCGTGCTGGTTCGACAGGCCCATCAGGGTCACGCCCCGGCACCGCGCCTGAACGTTCTCCTCCGCCAGCCCGGTCAACCCCAGCTGATCCACGAACGCCTTCACCATGTCCGCGATCGGCTGCACCTCGTAGTGCACCCCGGTCCGCTGCGCGAACTCGTACGCGTCCGACTTCGAGTGGTCCGACGAGTACACCGACGGCATCGACACGGCGTAGACCGAATCCGCCCCCAACGCGTCCACGGCCAGCGCCGCCACCACCGCCGAGTCGATCCCACCCGACAACCCGAACACCACCGACCGGAACCCGTTCTTGTGCACGTAGTCCCTCAACCCGGTGACAAGTGCGTGCCACACCTCCGCCTCATCCGACAACGGCTCAGCCGACGGAGGAACGGGCAGTGGCTCGTAAGGCGGCAACGGGTCCGCGCTCAACGTCTTACGGTGCACGGTGAACCCGTTGACCAACCCGTCGGTACGCGGCGCACCACCGGGCAGATCCAGGTCCAACACCACCAAGTGCTCCACGAACTGCGGCGCGCGCGTCACCAACGTGCCGTCCTCGGCAACAACCATCGTGTCGCCGTCGAACACCAACTCGTCCTGACCACCGATCAGGTTCACGTACGCCAACGGCGCCCCGGCCTCGGCCGCACGACGCGCCACCAACGGCAGCCGCGCATCGTCCTTCTTACGCTCATAAGGGGACGCGTTAGGCGACACGACCAGGTCCACACCCGCAGCACCGAGCGCCGCGATGGGACCACCGTCCTGCCACAGGTCCTCGCAGATCACCATGCCGATCTCGACGCCGTGCAGCCGCACGATGTCCAGCGAGTCACCGGGCGTGAAGTACCGCCGCTCGTCGAACACGCCGTAGTTGGGCAGGTGGTGCTTGTGCTGCCGCGCCACAACCTCACCCTGGTGGAGGACAGCCGCCGCATTGCGCACACCGTGCTCGTCACGGTCGAGATACCCGACGAACACCGGCAGCCCGCCGCAACCGGCGTCGTCCAACCGCCGAGCCAGGTCGACCAGAGCCTGCCGGGACGCCGAAGCGAACGACTCGCGCAGCGCCAGGTCCTCCACCGGGTAGCCGGTGAGCGCCATCTCCGGGAAGACGACCAGGTGCGCGCCCGCTTCGACCGCTTTGCGCGACCAGTCGAGGACGAGTTCGGAGTTGCCCCCGAGGTCGCCCACACACGCGTTGACCTGGGCGAGGGCCAGTCGGAGCTGAGGCATGGGTGCATTCTCGCTCACGCGGCGCGCCCGTAGTTGCGGTTGTGGCCGGCGAGTCACACCTACGATCGACAACGTGCGTCGTTGCCTAATGCTGTTCCTCGTCCTGCCCGTGCTCGCCTCGTGCACCACGGTCGTCACGGGCTCACCGACCGCCGGAACGGCGCTTGAGCAGCGCGGACCCGCCGGAACTGTGCCCACGGGCCTGGAGCGCTTCTACGGGCAGCAACTCGCCTGGGAGGACTGCGGCGAATATGCCACGACCGGGTCCACCCGATCGCAGTACAAGAACAAGAAGAACATCGAGTGCGCACGCCTGGAAGTGCCCCTCGACTACACCAAACCCACCGGCGAGACGATCAAGGTCGGCCTGCTCCGCCGCAAGGCCACCGGCGACCGCATCGGCTCCCTGATCATCAACCCGGGCGGCCCGGGCGCGTCCGGCATGTCGGCCGCCGCGGGCCTCGGCGCGCAGGTCGGCCGGTCCGCGCTCGGCGAGCGCTTCGACCTGGTCGGCTTCGACCCGCGCGGCATCGGCGCGAGCCAGCCGCAGGTCCGGTGCCTGACCGACGCCGAACGCGACACCGAGCGCCTGGACGTGGACATCGACACCTCGCCCGCCGGCGTCGCGCAGACCGAAGCGGAGAACAAGACGTTCGCCGAGAAGTGCGCCACGACCACCGGGGCGGACTTCCTGGCCAACGTCGGCACCCGCGACGTGGTGCGCGACCTGGACGTCATGCGCTCGGCGCTGGGAGACGCGAAACTCACCTACCTGGGTTACTCGTACGGGACGCACATCGGGGCCGGATACGCGGCGGCGTTCCCGGCGAACGTGCGGGCGCTGGTCCTCGACGGCGCGGTCGACCCGACGCAGAACCAGGTCGAGTCGCTGATCGCGCAGGCCGCCGGGTTCCAGAAGGCGTTCGACGCGTTCGCCGCGTGGTGCGCCAAGCGCCAGGACTGCGCGCTGGGGACGGACCCGGCGGGCGCGAGCAAGGCGTTCCGGGACCTGACACTGCCGTTGGCGCAGCGCCCGGTGGACGTCGGTTCGCGGAAGCTCTCGTACAACGACGCGATCACCGGCGCGATCCAGGCGATGTACACGGAAGATCTGTGGGGCCCGCTGAACTCCGGTCTGACCGAGTTGAAGAACAACCAGGGCGAGGTGCTGATGCAGCTCGCGGACGCCTACTTCGACCGGGACAACGACGGCAAGTACTCGACCATCACCGACGCCTTCACGGCGGTCAAGTGCGTGGACGAGCCGCGCGTGACGGACCGCGCGGTGCTGGACGACGTGGCCCGCCGGTACAAGGCGGCGGCCCCGTTCCTGGACGACGGCAACCCGGCAGTCGGCGCGCTGGACTCGTGCGCCTTCTGGCCCGTGCCGCCGTCCGTGCAGGAGACGAAGCCGGTGGCCGGCCTGCCGCCGACGCTGGTCATCTCCACCACCGGCGACCCGGCGACCCCGTACCAGGCGGGCGTGAACCTGGCGAAGGCGCTGGGCGGCGGGCTGCTGACGTTCGAGGGCAACCAGCACACGGTGTACTTGCAGGGCAACGAGTGCGTCGACCCGATCGGGGACAAGTACCTGATCGACCTCAAGCTGCCGGACGCCGGGAAGGTCTGTTCCTAGCGCTCTCTAGACCCACACCAGCCGGGCCTCCGTGTCCTCGACGGCGTTGAAGATCTGGAGAGCGCTCTCCGGCCCCTCAAGCGTCATCCGATACCCGCCGTCGACGGACACGACCTCGGTCTGCTCGTCCATCACCAAGCCCCATGCCTCCACCCACGCGTCGCCGTCGGCTTCCTCCACGACGGCGAACAACCGGGGCACGTTGCCTTTGACCATGTTCTGAATATCGGAATCATCCATGACGCGACCGTAAACCTGACATGTCGAGTTGCCTAGTCGCTCGATCGGGCGACTGGCCGGGCAAACGGACTCGGGCAGACTGGCCGGCATGACCAGCAGTCAGAGCCCGACCGACTACCGCGCACGTCTCGGCGAACGGTTGCGGGAGCTGATGCGGCAGAACGCGGTGACCAAGGCGGATCTCCGGGAGACCCTGGGCGGCTGCTCGGACTCGAAGGTCGCGAAGATCCTGCGCGGCGACCATTCCGTTGCGCCGCTTGAACTCTCGGCTCTGCTCGACCGGTTGGGCGTGGCCGGGTCCGAGCGCGCCGACCTGTTGCACCTGGGCGAGGAAGGACGCCGCCGACGCCCGAAAACCCCTTGGGGCTCGGCGATTCCGGACCGGCTGCGCAAGTTCTTCAACACCGAGGAGACCGCGCAACGCATCGACCTGTACCGGTCCGATCTACTGCACGGTCTGGTGCAGACCGAGAGCTACGCCCGAGCGGTGATCGAGACGAACTCGACCCTCCGCCGCGACGAGGTCGAACACTTGGTGCAGGCGAGGTTGGCCCGCCAAGAACGCCTCACCGGCTCCCATCCGCCGGCGTACACCCTGGTGATCAGGGAGGCGGTGCTGCGGCTGCCGGTGGGCACGGCGGAAACCCGGCGCGACCAGATCGACCACCTGAAACGGCTCGCGAAGCTGCCGCACATCACCATCCGAATCATCCCGGACGACGTCGGGCTGACCGGCGCGCTGTACTTCCCCTTCATGATCCTCACGCCACCCGCGAACCGTGCCAAAACGGTGTACGTCGAGACGCTGACCGACGGGCTGTTCGTGGACGAGGAGAGCCGGATCGGCCACTACGAAGCGGTGTTCAAAGAGCTTCTGGCGGTCTCGGTCGAGGGTGGGGACGCCACCCGTTTGATGGATAAGCTCGCTGAGTGACGGTTGTCTGGCGTAAGAGCAGCTATAGCGGCAACAGCGGTGGGGACTGCGTCGAGATCCGGGCCGGCTTCGGTGCGGTTCGGGACTCGAAGAACGTGGGCACGGTGCTGACGGTCGCGCCGGCCCGGTTGGCGGCGTTTTTGCGGTCGCTGAAGGGCTAGACGTCGATCGACGCCGACCAGCTCGCCAACAGCCGCAGGCGTTCCTCGGTCGGCGAGTTCTCCTGCGCCGTGTACACGACCAGGCTCACGTCCGGGTCGCCGGGAAAGCTCAACGTCTCGTAATCCAGGTCCAGATCACCCACGACCGGGTGACGGAACAGCTTGGTGCCGTGGGTTTTCTCCAGCACCGCGTGCTGTGCCCACAGCTTCCGGAACGTCTCGTCCTTCACCGAAAGCTCACCCACCAGCGCCGCCAGCCGCGCGTCGTCCGGGTGCCGCCCGGCGTCCAGCCGCAGCACCGCCACGGTGTCCGCCGCCACCGTCGGCCAGTCCCGGTAGAACCGCCGGGCCTCCGGATCGAGGAACGCGTGCCGCGCGCTGTTGACCATCTCCGGCGCGAACTGCTCGAACCCGTACAACGCCCCCGCCAAGCCGTTCCACGCCAACAGATCCGTCCGCCGCCCCATGACGAACGCCGGCACGTCCGTCATCCGGTCCAGCAACCGCCGCAGCCCCGGCCGGACACGCTGCGGCGACGGCTTGCGGGACGCCACCGGGCGCACCAGGTTGCGCAGGTGTGCCCGTTCGGTCTCGTCCAGCCGCAGCACGCGCGCCACCGCGTCCAGCACGGCGTCCGACACCGCCGGTGTGCGGCCCTGCTCCAGCCGCATGTAGTAGTCCACGCTCACCCCGGCCAGCAGCGCCAACTCCTCGCGCCGCAGCCCGGGCACGCGCCGCCGCCCACCGCCGGGCAGACCCACGTCGTCCGGCCGGACGCGGGCCCGCCTGGTCCGCAGGAACTCGCCCAGGTCGTGGTTCACACAACCCAGTATGGCGACCGCACGGGCCGCCATCGTGGTCCTGTCAGACCTAGGGAAAACCGGAGCCTCCGCAGCCCACCCGCAACCGCTCCACGCTTTGCCCATGACATACGACCTCACCAACCGCACCGCCGTCGTCACTGGTGCTTCCAGCGGCATCGGCGCGGAGATCGCACTGGTCCTCGCCCAGTCTGGTGCACGGGTCGCGCTGCTCGCCCGTCGTTCCGGCCGGATCACCGAATTGGTGGACAAGATCAATGCCGATGGGGGACAAGCGCTTGCCGTGGCAGCGGACGTCACGCAGGACCTGTCCACTGCCGTCGACGCGGTCCACGACAAGTACGGCCGGGTCGACCTGCTGGTCAACAACGCGGGCGTGATGCTCGCCAACCCGGTCACCAGCGGTCGCACCGACGAGTGGTCGCGGATGATCGACACCAACGTCACCGGGCTGCTCAACGTCACCAACGCGTTCACCGCGGACCTGGTCGAAGCGGCCGAGACCGGCCCGGCCGACCTGGTGAACATCTCGTCCATCGGCGCGCACCTGATCCTGCCGAACTTCGCCGTCTACATGGCGACCAAGGCCGCCGTCACGCACCTGTCGGCGAACCTGCGCACCGAGCTCGGCCCGAAGGACGTGCGCGTCACCAACGTCGAACCCGGCCTCACCGAGAGCGAACTGGCGAGCCACATCGACAACGCCGACGTCACCGAGGGCCTCCAGGAGTGGTTCGACAGCGTCGGCCGGCTGACGTCCGCCGAGGTCGCCGACGTCGTGGGCTACGCGACGAGCCGCCCCAAGCACGGCAACCTGCGGCAGATCATGGTGCT
>CBHFOL010000094.1:0-24163 GCA_965995405.1 uncultured Saccharothrix sp. | reverse complement strand
CGCCACCACCCCGGTGCCACTCACAACTTCTCCAGACCGCGCACGCTCAGCGCCAGCAACGCGAAGACACCGATCAGCAGCAGCACATAGGCCAGATCGGCCATGAGCGTGCTCCCTTCCCGACTCCCTGAACCGGTTCCACCGGCCTTGACGTCGGAAAGCGTGCATCGGAAAGTAGTGCGCCTTCACGCGCCTGACGGGCCCTTGACACCCCTCAGCGGCTTCTTTACGTGTCGTTGACGGGCGGGAGACGTGCCTCTCACCAGGCCGTACACCCGATCGGACCAAGACGGCTACCCGGCGTGACCTGCGACCACGAGAAGTGCGGTCAGACCCGCGCCCGACCGGCTATCGTGAACCCATCAGTCGATCGGATTGCGACCACAATCCAGATTAGGAACGCAATGCGGTGACCTCGAACCGTCCGACCCGCGCCGAACGCGCCGCCCAGACCAGGGGCGAACTGCTGGAAGCGGCGGCACGCGTGTTCGCGCGCAAGGGGTACTCGGGCGCGTCGGTCGGCGACATCGCCGTGGAGGCCGGCTACACCCACGGCGCGGTCTACTCGCAGTTCCGCAACAAGCAGGACCTGTACTACGCGCTCTACGAGCAGACCACGAACCGGCGGGCCGAGCAGATCGCCGAGGTGTTCCTGTCCGCCGACGGGTCACTGCGGGAACGGATGCGGGTCGTCACCGACTGGTCCATGGCCGACCTGCGGGAGCACCCCGAATGGTTCCTGCTGCACATGGAGTTCCTGTTCGCCGCCGCCCGCGCCCCCGAGGTGCACGCCCGGTTCTCCGAGGGCGCGCGCACCGTCCGGGCGATGATGGCGGCGCTCATCCAGCACGAGATCGACAGCGGCACGCTGAAGCCCGAGATGTCCGCCGCCGACATGGCCGTGGGGCTGAACGGGATCTTCCTCGGCCTGGCGCTCCAGCACGTGATCGAGCCGGGCCTCGTGCCCACCGGTCTCTACGGGGACATGGTCGCGCTGCTCATGGACGCCCTGACCTGATCAGCCGCCCAGCGACTGGCGTGTCGCCGCGCCCGGGTCCAGTCCGGGCCCTTCCGGCAGCCGCACCACCAGCCCGGCGGGCAGCCGTACCGGGGTGATCCCGCCGTAGCCGAGCATCCCGAGCACGTCCGGCGTGGCCGGCGGGTAGCGCCGGCCCAGGTCGGTGACCACGGTGAACGTGCCCACCGGGGTGGCCGCGGTCGGCATCGACTCCACCACGGCGGCCCAGCCCGGCGGCACGTGGACGCGGTCCGCGAGCGGCGTGCCCTTCGGGTCGCGGCGGGTGGTCGTGGTCAGCGGGTCGGCCGGCGGCAGGGTCGGCTGCACGACCAGGCGCGGCACGGTCCGTCCAGGCTCGAACGCGGCGCACACCGTCGCCTCCCGGTCCGGCAGCGGCACGAACTCGGGCCGGGTGGCGGGCGGCGCGCCCTCGGTGACCGGCACCGGGTCCAGCCGGCGGGCGGCGGCGGCCAGTGCCGGGGCCAGCGGCAGCGCGGTCGGCTCGGAGCCCGGGTAGGCGGCCAGGACCGGGCCGTACGCGCGCTGGACGTCGTACTGGAGCTCGGAGATCGGGCGCAGCGCATCCGCCACGGCCAGGTAGTGCTGCGCCCCGCCGCCGGACGTGCGGACCACCAGCAGGGTCCCGATCCGCAGGTCGGGCTTGCCGGGCACGGCGGTGGACGGCTCGCCGGCGCGCGGCACCGCGATCGGTCCGATCGGCGTGCCCTCCGGCAGCACGTCCAGCCAGGACCGGCCGACCCGGGCCCACGCCTGCGTGGTCAGCGCGAGCCCGGTGCCGACCGCGCCGTAGTCGTCGATCCGGTGCCGGTGGCCGCGCCACACCAGGAACTTCTCCCCGGTCGGCACCAGCTCGGCGGGCAGCGCCCGGTCGCCCGGGTCGAAGCCGTCCGCCGGGTCGGTGCCGACCAGCAGCACCGACTCCTCGATCCGGCTGCCCGCCGCGTCGTCCGCCGGGACCGAGCACAGCGACCACCCGCCGGTCAGCAGCCGGTCCGGGCCGGGCAGCGCGTCCGGGGCGTCCGGGATGCCCAGCCGGGGTCCGCGCGGGACGCCGACCAGCGAGTCCCGCGACACGCGTTCGGTGCGGCCGTGGCCGCCGAGCAGGAGCAGCGCGGACGCGTAGTTCGCCACCGGGTGCAGCCGGCCGTTCAGGTAGACGTAGCGGGTGCCGGTCTCCTGCTCCACGATCACCGCGTCGTCCTTGCGCCACGCGTTGTTGCCGCCCGGCACGACCATCCCGTACACGCCGACGCCCGCCAGCGCGACGATGGCCAGGGCGATGCTCGCGAACGCCGCGCCCACCGGACGGCGGAAGGGCGGCTGCTCCGGGTCGGTCTCCTTGGTGACCAACGCGGACGTCGCCCGCTGCACCAGGAACTGGTACGCCTGAAGCTGATCGCGCTTGGACGCCACCGGTCAGCCCCCCAGCCCGCGCACGTAGCCGAACAGGCCCAGCGCCCAGCACACCAACGGCACCACGGCCACCATCAGCAGGATTTCGGCGTACTCGCCGAACCGCGCCAGGTACGGGTTCGGGGCCCGGGTGCTCCACACCTTCCCCGCCGCGACCAGCCCGCCGGCGACCACGAACAGCAGTGGTCCGGTGAGCGACAGCAGCGCGTCCCGGTCGGCCATCACCGGCCCGACGACCAGGCAGCCCAGCCCGAACAGCCCGGTCGCCAGCAGCGGAACCCGTTGCCGCAGAATCGGATACAGCCGGGCGCGGAGCAGAAACCCCAGGGACAGCACGACAAGCAGCACCACCGACGCCGTGCTGCCGTTGCGTGCCAACAACACCTCGCAGCACATCACGACCAGGCACGACCCGGCGATCATCCCGGTGAGCAACGCGTCCGCCCGCACCACCGCCGCGTGCACCAGTTCCAGCGGCGGCTGCGGTTCGTCGCGCAGCAGGTCGGCGGTGGATCTGGGCAGCACCGGCATCGGCACCCGGCCGAGCCGCAACGCCAGCGGACCGTAGGCGGTCGACAGCGCCAACACCCCGCCGGAGACCACGGCCGCCGTCTCGTGCGACGTCCACTCCCCCGAGCCCATCCACCCGCCGAGCACGGCCAACGCGCCCACGGTGACCGCGCCGAACGACAATGCGGGCGCGGCCGTCACCCCGAGGTGTCCCACCAACGCCACCAACAACAGCGACGCACCCGCGAGCAGCAGATGCCCGGACGACAGCCCCGTCAACGGCTTGTCACCGGCCAACAACAGCCCACCGCCGACAACCGCGAACGGCAACGCCACCGCCGCGACCACCGCACCGGCCCCCGCGTCACCCACCGCCCGCGCCAACGCCACCGCGGCCACCACCAGCAGCGCCGCCGCGCCGAGCGCCCACAACGCCGGTGTGGTCCACGGCGGTCCCGCCCGCAGCACCGCGACCAGACCGAGCAGCAGGGCGAGGGTGCCCACGACCAGGCCCGCCCGGCGGGTGTGTCGCGGCCCCCAGGTCCGCCGCCCGGCCCCGGTGGCGATGGCGTCGACCAGGTCGTCGTACTCCAGTTCCGGCCAGTCCACCCGGCGGAGCACCAGGTGCAGGATCTCCCCGTCCCGGACCCGGTGCGCGGCCAGCGTGCGGTCGGGTTCCAACGGCGTCCCGTCGGCCCGCCGGAGCAGCCAGCCGCCGTCCGCGACCCCGTCGTCGGCGAGCCCCTCGCCGGCCCGGGCCAGCAGCCCGGGCAGGACCTCCGCGACGGCGGCGATCTCCGGCAGCGCCATGTCGATTCGCCGCTGCGGAGCGGCAACGGTGACCCTGACCAGGCCGGTAGTCTGCATGGGGACAAGCTTCGCCCGGCGGGGCCGGCGGCGGGCGGCGCAGGCAGGAACCTGCCGCGCGGCTCCGACGTCCGGTGGGTTTTCCTACGCTGGGCCGGGTGCGACTGGCGAACACCATGGAGCGGGGGAACGGGCTCATGGGCGGAGACTCGGGAGGCGCGATCCGCACGCCGAGAGTGCTCGCATCCGGACCCGTGGCCACCGTCTACGCGGGTGTGCTGGCCGGCACCGAGGTCGCGGTGAAGGTGTTCGCCGAGCGGTTGGACCGGGACACGGTGGCCAGGCTGGACCGTGAACGGCAGGCGCTGGCGTCCGTGCGGTCTCGCGGTGCGATCCTGCCGATCGACGGCTTGGTGGACCTACCGGACGGCCGGACCGGTGTGCGGATGGAGCTGTGCCCGATGTCGCTCGGGACGGCGTTGGCCGGTGGCACGCCCACGGTCGCCGACGTGCTCGGCATCGGCCTGGCGGTGGCCGGCGCACTGGCCGCCGCGCACGGGGCGGGTGTGGTGCACGGCGGCGTGACGCCGGAGAACGTGCTGTACCGGCGGAACGGCGAGTTCGCGGTGTCCGACTTCGGATTGGCGCTGCGCGAACGCTTTCCCCGCGATCCGACGCACGCGCTGGAGTACACGTCGCCGGAGACTTTGAGCGACGACACCCGTTCCGTCGCCTCGGACCTGTACGGCCTGGGTGCCGTGCTCTACGCCGCGTTGACCGGCGCGCCACCGTTTCCCCGTCGGACGGGCGAGCAGCCCGGTGAGCGGATCCTGCGCGTGCTGCGCGAGGAAGTCCCGCCCGTGCGGGGCGAGGGCGTGCCGACGGAACTGTCCGATGTGGTCGGTCGGCTGTTGGCGAAGGACCCCGCGGCCCGACCACCGGACGCCGCGACCGTCGCAGCCGTCTTCGGCCGTCTGCTCGGCATCCCGACCGCAACCCCGGACGCTCCAACCGAAGTCCCGCAAGCTCCCGAGGACGATTTCGACTTCGACGACTTCGCCCCCGGGCCGCGACGACCGTGGTCCGAGGAAGCGCCGACCCAGCCGATCCCCGTCATCCGACCGGGCCGCACCCTCATCCACAGCACGGACAAACCCGCCCCGCGCACGAAGTCGAAGCGCCGGCGAGTGGTCGCGATCGCCGGAGCCGGCGCGGTGCTGGCGGGTCTGGCCGTCACCCCGTTCCTGATCGGCGGCAGCAGCCCGCCGCAGGCGGAACCCCCGATCTCCACCGAAGCCCAACCCCAGGAACCCTTCGCCCAGACACCGACGACGACACCGAAGGTCAACCTCGTCCTGGACCCGCCCGCGGACAAGGGCGACCACGTGGACCTGTCCTGGCGGGCGGACGGAGACCTGGACTTCGCGGTGATCGTGGCAGGCGACCACATCGACACCATGACCCTGTTCGCCAACCGCCAGCGGACCATGCGGGTGCCCGTGGACCCGGCACGCAAGTACTGCTTCCAGATCCGCGCCACCGACGCCCGCCACATCTACACCACCGAACCGATGCCGATCCGGGACGCGCGCTGCACCCAGTAGCAGCAGGGCAGAACGCTCTTCAAGTTCAGGACTTCTGCTCTGCCTTCTGCCGTCGTGGCCTCGGGCTGAAGAGCGGTCGTGGGTCGAGTCCTGCTTTCAGGCGGGTCGCGCGGGCGCGGGTGGCGAGGATTCGCCGTAGTGCCCGTTCTTCGTCCCAGGCTTTGCGCACGGAGCCGTCGCTGACGTTCAGGCCGGACCAGAGGGCCATGTCGAGTACGCGGCCCAGCCGGGTGATGGGGTCCGATGTCTGTTCGCCGGTCACGGTTCTCGCCGATCGGGCCAGGTCCCGGGGAGTCATGCCGATGCGGAACGGCACGCCGTGGGCTCGTAGGCGGTCGCACACCTCCGCCCAGGCCGCTTTGACGCCGTCCGCGCCGGTTTTCCTTCTACGGCGGCGGGTTCGGAGTGTCTTGGTCACCGGCACACCCACCAGCCAGACGATCAACAGCGCCGAAAGTGTCACGGCCGCCACCACCGCCACCTGGTCCAGGTCGACCCAGGCCGTCGGGGTTTCCACCGGGTCCTTGCGCGGCTGTTCCGGCGGGCGCAGTTCGTGTTCCGGCGGCAACTGCCTGCGGGCCTCCTCCGCGGCCTTCGCCAGGCTGTCCGGCTGCTCGTCGGACGCCGCCGCCGCGCCCGACGTCGGGTCCAGGGGCACCCAGCCGACGCCGGCCACCGCCACCTCCGGCCAAGCCAGCACATCCCGGTTCCGGACCACGTAGGAGTCGCCGCTCCTGGTGCCGCCCCGGTAGCCGACGACCAGCCGGGCCGGGATGCCGTTCACCCGCGCCAGCACCACGTACGCCGCCGCGAACTGCTCGCTGGTGCCCCGTTTCGTCTCGGTCAGGAACCGGCGCAGCTGGGGCCAGCCGTGCCCGGTCGGGAGTTCCCCGTCCGTCGTCAGCCGGTAGTTCTCGCGGAGAAAACGGTCGAGCTGCAACGCCGACTGGAACGTCGGGCGCAGGCCGCGCACCGCATCCCTGGCCAGCTTCCCGATCTCGGGCGGCACGACGCCCAGCCCAGCCAGACCGCCCGCCCTGGTGTCGATCGGGCTCACGCCCAGGCTCGCCGGGTCCACCTCGGGTTCCGACCACGTCAGGCGGTAATCCCGCGAAGCTCCGGGCGGAT
Source organism: uncultured Saccharothrix sp. (assembly GCA_965995405.1). GTDB lineage: Bacteria > Actinomycetota > Actinomycetes > Mycobacteriales > Pseudonocardiaceae > Actinosynnema. The sequence continues at coordinate 17,662 of CBHFOL010000094.1, read as the reverse complement.
CGAGCAGCAGTGTGCCCGTCGACTCGTCCACGAGCGGTGCCAGGCCGTCGACCTGGAGTGGCCGGGGTTGGCTCGGCAGCCACGGACCCGCCAGGTCCGCGACCCGCACGTCGGCCGTCCGCCCGGTGCCCGACGGGCCGTCGCGGTGCGCGCCCAGTCTGCGCAGCCGACTCCCGGCGGACCAGTTGACGCCGTCGAAACCGTCCAGCACCACCAGACTCCACCGGTCCACCCGGCTGTCCGCCCGATACCGGAACACCTCGCGCTCGGGATCGTTCAGCCGGCCCGCGATGTCGTGCAACGGGCTGCCGATCCGCTGCGGCCGGACCGGGGCCGCCTGGTCGTCCTTGGCCCGGAACGGCTCCCGGTCGAACGGATCGAACCCGCCGACCGCCACCGCACACACCACGACCGCCGCCACCGTGGCCACCGCCGGCCGTATGTCCACATCGGACAGTCGGCGCGCGGTGTCCCGCCGCGTCCCGTCCGGACGGTCCACCCACAGCACGAGCGCGGCCGGTGCCGCATAGGCCGCCGCCGCGAGCAGCGCCCACAACCCGGTCGACGCCTGGTATATCTGGGCGAGGCCGGCCACCGCCAGGCCCGGCAGCAGGGCCGCCGCCGGTCTGCGCAGTCGGAGCAGGATCTCGATCCCGAGGACCGTCGCCAACAACACGGCCAACGGCACGAACAGCAGCTGCTCCGGATCGGGACGGGCGGGCCACGTGGACTGGAGGGTCAGCAGCCAACCCTCGGTCAGCCCCCGCCACACCACGCCCAACGACTCCGCGGTGGGCAATCCCGCGACCGTCGTCGGGAACAGCACCACCTCGATCAACGCGAGCACACCGCCGACCAACACCAGAACCGGCCGGAACGCCGCCGAACGCGGCCGAAGCCGTCCCAGCTCGACACACCCGCAACCCACCAGCACGACCACGAAAACCGGCAGCAGCAACGGAACCAGCCCGAACACGGGCGCGAACAGCAGCCCCGCCACGGCCGTCGAGCCGAGCAGTCCGACGACCGCGAGTCGCCCGTTCACGCGCCGCCGTCCCGCGAGGCGTTCCACCGCACGACCGCCTCGGCCGCGTCCGCCGCCGTGATCACCCCGGGCGACGGCGCACGGGCGACACCGACCCGGATCACCGTCTCCGGACGCCACCGCGCGACCGCGCCGAGATCGGCGTCCGCCCCGGTGACGACGACCAGCGCCCCGTCCGGCCGTGTGGTAACCCCCTTGGGCACCAACGCATCCCCCGCGTGCTGGGCGACCTGGCACAGCACGTCCAGCAACACCCGGGCCGCGCGCAACCCCCCGTCCACCGACGTGTCACCGCCGGGCGTGACCAGCCGGCACTGCTGACCGTCCGCCGCCGACGCCCGCACCAGCGACGCCGCCACCTCGACGGCCTCCTCGAACACCTCCGCGCTCATCGCCGAACGCCGCGTGTCCAGCACGACCGCGAACCGCGTCCGCGCCGGGTCGACGTACTCGCGCACCATGAGCCGCCCCGTCCGGGCCGTCGCCTTCCAGTGCAGGTGCCGCACCTCGTCACCCATCACGTACTCCCGCACCGCACGCAGGTCCGACGACCCGTGCAACGGCGGGTCGCTCACCGGACCGTCGTAGTGGTGCCGCGGATGCCCGACCCGCGCGGGACGTGCCGGATGCGTGCGCGGATGCACCCACAGGCTCCGCGTGTCACCCATCGTCGGATGCCCGCGCACCAGGTCGAACGGATCGAACCGCTGCACCGCGAACGGCCCCACCGACAACAGTCCACGCACATCGGTCGGCAGCTCGTAGTGGTAAGTCGCCTCGGCACCGGGCGCGAGCGGCCGGACCCGGACCGCCCGGGTGCCACCACCCACCCGGTCCCCCGCCGTGAACCCGGCCTGCCTGCGCGCGGTCGGGTTGCGCACCACCAGCGACGCCAACGCGGGCTCGCCGCGTTCCACCCGGTCCGGGTGCACGGTCCGGGTGATCTCCACCTTCGGCCGGACCATGGTCGTCAGCACGGCCGCGAACACCCCGCCCAGCGCGACCCCGGCCAGCGCCCGCAGGAACGGGTAGCCGGCCAGCGTGCCCAGCAGGAAACAGCACGCGGCACCGGCGAGGACGGCCACGCCACGGCGGGTGAGCCGCACGCTCAGCCCCCGATCGCGGCCGTCGGCGCGGGGGTGTCCGCCAGCAGCTCGTCCACCACGTGCGTCGCCTGCCGCCGGCTGAGCTCCGCGTCCGGGGTGAGCACCAGCCGGTGGCACATCACCGGGTGCGCCACGTCCTTCACGTCGTCCGGCACCACGTAGTCCCGGCCGTGCGTCGCGGCCAGCGCCTGCGCCGACCGGATCAGGGCGATGCTGCCGCGCGGGCTGGCACCGTGCCGGACCGCCGGGTGGGTGCGGCTCGCGGACGTCAGCCGCACCGCGTAGGACACGATCTCCGGGGCCACCCGGGTCCGGCGCACCTCGGCGATCACCTTTTCCAGGTCGGCCAGGGACAGCACCGGCCGCAGCTCGTCCGGGCTCACGCCGGCGCGGTCGCCGAGCACCACCATCACCTCGGCGTCGTGGTCGGGGTAGCCGACGGACAGCCGCATCAGGAACCGGTCCAGCTGCGCCTCGGGCAGCCGGTAGGTGCCCTCCATCTCGATCGGGTTCTGGGTCGCCACCACCAGGAACGGGCGCGGCACGTCGTGGCTCACCGAGTCGACGGTGACCCGGCGCTCCTCCATGACCTCCAGCAGCGCCGCCTGGGTCTTCGGCGTGCCCCGGTTGATCTCGTCGGCCAGCACCACGTTGGCGAAGATCCCGCCGGGGTGGAACCGGAAACCCTCCTCGCCCTGGTGGTAGACCATCACGCCGGTGATGTCGCCGGGCAGCACGTCGGGCGTGAACTGGATGCGCCGCCACCGGCCGCCGACGCTGGCCGCGACGCACCGGGCGAGGGTCGTCTTGCCGACGCCCGGCACGTCCTCGATCAGCAGGTGGCCCTCGGCGAACAGCGCGGCCACGGCGAGCCGGACCAGGTCCGGTTTGCCGCGCACGACCAGCTGCACGTTGTTCGCGATGAGGTCGTACGCCCCTCCGGGAGTCGGTGTCATGACCGCGCGTCTCTCCTCGTCGTGCCGCCGCTCACCGGGCGGACATCCCCGTGCCGTAGTTGACCCGCTTCCCCGGCGCGCCACCGGGTCCGGAGCCCGCGGGTATGCCGAACCAGGACGCCGGCACGCCGTTGCCCATGCTGTTGTTCGGGGTCACCGTCACCATGATGTTGCCCATCGAGCCGGGCGGTACGCCGGGCAAGGTGATCACCGTGACCCCGGCGCACGGGACCGTCACCGTGCCGGTCCCGTAGCCCGACCCCACGGCGCAGGTGGTGGCCGAGCCGCCGGTGTCCACGTCCACCGTCACCACGACCGTTTCCGGCCCGGTCCGCTTCACCTCGGTGATCTTCGCCGACGGCCAGGTGCCCATCGCCTCCACGACCACGGTGCCGGGCCTGCCGACGACGGTCGGCCCGCCGGGCGGACCGAACCGGGTGACCGCGCGCACCGTGACCAGGCCGGTGAACTGCATGAGCTGGAGGCCAACGGACGGCTGGGTGCGGTCCTGCTGGCCGGCCACGGAGATCAGGAAGTGCTCGAACGTGCCGCCCCGCAGGTCCGGCATCTCCCACGACACGGTGGCCATGCCGAACGTGTTCGTCGCGGTGACGACGGGCGCGGCGGCGATGCCCAGCGGCACGATCGGCGGCGCGCTCGCGCCCGGACCGGGGCCGGCCTCGTTCTGCGCCACCACGGTGATCACGTATGACGAGCCGTTCGCCAGCCCGCTCACGGTCGCGCCCAGTTCCCCGCCGCCCACGGAGACCGACCCGCCGGGCCACGACAGGTGGTAGGCGGTAACCGGGGCCCCGTTGTCGGGGGCGGGCGACCACGTCACGGACGCGGACGAGTCGTCGGCGACCGCCGTCACGCCACCGGGCGCACCGGGCGCGCTGGCGGCGGCGACCGGCGGCGGCACGGCGACCTTGGCCTGCGCGGCGCGCTTGTCGGGCGACGGCGTCTCCGGCTCGGGCTCGGCGGGCGGTGCCGGCGTGGTCGTGGTCGGGTGGCCGGACGTCGGGGTGGTCGTCGGCGTGGTGCTCGCGGTGGCGGAGACGGAGCCGCCCTGCTTGTCCTCGCCGATCTGGACGCTCACCACCTTGCCGTCCTCGCCGTCGACCACGAGGACGTGCGAGCCGTCCGGGCTGTCGACGTAGACGCGGTTGTCCTCGCCGCGCGACAGCCGGGGCGTCCCGCCGTTGCCCGGCACGGCCTCGGTCTTGCGGTGCGCGCCCTCGCTGTCGTAGGTCAGCACCACGTTGCGGGTCTCGTCCACCAGCGTGACGACCCGCTCGGCGGCCACCGGACCGGCGAACCGGCCGTCCTTGGGCAGCTCCACCTCGACCGGCTTGGCCGCCGGGCGCTTGCGCAGGCCCGCCGTGTCGATCAGGTGCAGGCGGTTGCGCTCCGGGTCGACCACGGCCAGCCGGCCGGACGCGGTGGTGCTCGCGACCCGGGCCGACGCGGGCAGGTCGATCCCGATGGGCGCGGACTCGCCGAACCCGTCCTTGCCGAACGCGCGCAGCGTGTCCGAGGTCGTGTCGACCAGCACGGGCCGGTCGTCCACCACGGTCAGCGCGCCGCTGTGGCCGGACTCCAGCTGTGCGGCGCAGGTCAGCCGGGTGGCTTCACGCGGCAGTTCGCACAGCGAGCCGGTGTCGACCCGGTGCAGCCACACGCTGCCGTCGCCGGTGGTCGCCGGCTCGGACAGCGGGCCGCCGGCGGGCACCGTGGCGGCGGGGTTGCCGAGCCGCACCACCTGGCCCGCGTTGCGGTACACCAGGTACGGGCCGCCCGCGATCTCCAGCACGGCCGGCTGCTCGGTGGCGGGCGGCGTGAGGGTGTTCTCGACGGCCAGCGTGGACTTGCTGAAGACGGTGATCCGGGAGCGTTCGACGACGTAGCCGGACTGCTCGCCCTGGGCGACCTGGCTGCCGGCCTCCGCGTCGGGCAGCGGGACGCGTGCGTCCACCTGGCCGGTCGAGCCGTCGACGTGGTAGGCGGACTGGAACACGGAGCTGTAGACCCAGTGGCCGACCTGGAGGAACTGGAGTCCGGGCGTGACCGGGGCCTGGCCGGCGACGGCCACCCCGACGATGCCGACGCAGCCCGCCAGCAGGGCAGCGATGGCGATCCGGGCGCGGGCGGCCGGACCTAACCGGCGGAGGGTGGTGCCGGCGGCGGTCATCCCACGCTCCCGGCAGGGGCGGAGGATCCTCGCCGACCCGGTTCACGGACAACCGGGATTGCGACCATCATCCGGATGGGGGTCATAATCCGGACCGTAGCAGCCGTCCGGCACGGCTTGGCCCCTTTGACCGGAACCGGCCGAAATCACCCGGCCGGCGCAGTGGCTGTCATCGAAACCTCATGTCCCCACAGGAGACTCCGCACCGGGACGACTCCCGAGGAGGACAGCGCGGTGACCAGTTTCGGAGTGCCCCGGACCGGGCGGCGACCAGCCTTGCCACAGACACGCACTCCGGCGCGGCCGGCGTCCCGTCGCACAAGCGCCCGGCCCGCGTCTCCTGGGACCCGCACTGCGGCCCGCAGGCCGTTCGGCGTGTTCCGGATCATGTGCTGGCAACTGGTGGTGGTCGCGCTGCTGCTCGTCCTGGACCGCACATGGCCGGCGATCACCGTCGTGGCGTTGCTGTCCGTGGTCGTGGTGGGTCTGACCGCCGTCCGGGTGCGCGGCCGTTGGCTGTCCGAATGGGTGTTGTCCTGGGCGGAATACCTGCGCCGCAACGCCGACCGCGACCTGCCCGGCGACCACACGGCCGGCCGCGCGCTGCTCCGGGTGTTCGCACCGGAAGCGGTCGGCGTCACCGGCGAGGTCAACGACGAGCCGGTGTTCATGATCAGCCGCACGGCGGGCGTGACGGCCGTGCTGCACCCGTCGAACACCACCCGCGACCTGACGAAGTCCGTGCCCGCACCGGAAACCCTGCTGCCCGCACCGGACGACCAGACGCCGGCGTTCGCCGTGCAGGTCGTCCACCACGCCGGCCTGGACCGCAGCCGCCCGCCACGGGTGTGGATCGCGTTGCAGGCGTTGCGCACGGTCGATGTGCACCGGGACGGCGACGTCCGGCAGGCGCTCGGCAACGCGATCCGCCGGGTGCGCCGCAAACTCCGCCGCGACGGCCTCCCCACCCGACCGCTCACCGAACCCGAGACCCTCGGCACGCTGGCCGCGCTGGCACACGTCAACGGCGGGCGCAGCCGCGTCCGGGAACGCTGGCACGTGTGGTGGAGCGGCCCGGTGAGCCAGGTGACGTTCCAGCTGGCCGGCTGGCACCGCCTACCCCCGACCACCGCGCCGCAACTGCTGCGCTGGCTCCTGAACGCCGCCCCCGGCGCCACCGTGACGGTCGCCGTCACCGCCCACCGCACCCCGGACGACCCGGAGCCGTCGACCACGGCCGCCCTGCGCCTCGCCGCCGCCGACCCGGTCGTGCTGGACCGCGCGGCGGACGAACTGGCCCGCCTGGCCAGGGAACGGGGTGTCACCCTGGAACGCCTCGACGGCCGGCACGCACCGGGCGTCGCCGCGACCCTGCCGATCGGCGTCCCCGGCCAGTACTCCGGCCGCACCGTGTGATCCCGGTCGACGACCTGGTGACGTGAGACGGCCACCGTGATCGACTTCCAGGCGGCCAAGAACGAGGTCGTGGCCGGTTTGGTGCCGATGAGGTTGTTCAGCGTGCCGTACTGGCAGGTCGTGGAGTTCGGCCGCACCATGCGGTTCTCCCGGATTTGCGCCGACCCGGGGCGGGCCCGTGTCCGGTGGTCGACACGGACCCGCGCCGGGGCCGGTCAGGGCACGAAGACGCAGGGCAGCCCGACGGAACTCCAGCTCCCGTCGGAGTTGAGCTGCCAACCCTCGGCACACAGCCAGCCACTGCCGTAACCACGGACGGTGTTGTTGGGCCGGAACCGGTCGCCGTCGTTGTGCCGGGGGATGCCGGGACCCCAGACGTCGATGTGGCCGTAGAACCCGTCGGAGTGGTTCAGGCCCTCGCCGTCGAAGTACCCGCCGCCGATCTGGCAGAACTGGATCTTCACCTTGCCGTTGGTGCCGTAATCACACGCCATTTCGGCGGCTTGCGCGCTGCCGGGGAGCAGAACCAGAGCGCCGACGACACCGGTGGCGGCGAGCGCGCCGCCGAGCCGTCGGCGGATGGTGGTACGCCATGTGGACATGTGTCCTCCCTGTGTATCCCCGTGTGGGACGAGATCAGGACTAGCACCACCGCGTTGTTTAGTTTCGGTGCCCGGATCTGAACAACAAACGCTGAAGAACGAGCGCCGCCACCGCCGGGGCCGGCCGAGCACGGCATCGCGGTGACCGGCTACGACCGGAGCTGAGGCGCGATCAGGTAGCCGACGCCCCGCACGGTGTGGACCAGCGGCGGTTCGTGCAGCTTGCGGCGCAGCTGGGCGATCACCACGTCCAGGACGTTCGACGCGGGGTCGGCGTGCTCGTCCCACGCGTAGGCGAGCAGCTCGGAGCGGGACACCGCGCGGCCGGGGGTCGTCAGCAGCCGTTCCAGGACCAGGAATTCCTTGCGCGTCAACGTGAGCAGCACCCCGGCCCGGGTCACCCGGCTCCGGCCGCCGTCCAGTTCGAGGTCCGCGCACCGCAGCACCGCCGGCCGGCCCACCGAGCTGCGCCGGCACAGGCTGCGCACCCGGGCCACCAGTTCCGGCACGGCGAACGGCTTCACCAGGTAGTCGTCACCGCCGGAACGCAGCCCGGCCACCCGGTCGGCCTCGCTGTCCCGCGCGGTCAGGAACAGCACGGGCACCTGCCAGCCGCCGGACCGCCTGGCGTGCACGTACCGCAGCGCGTCACCGGAGGGCAGCATCCGGTCGAACACCGCGCAGTCGTAGGAGTTCACGAACAGCGCTTCGTCGGCGGCAGGCAGGTCGGCCGCCGTGTCCACGGCGAACCCGGCTCCCCGCAGGGACGCCTCCAGCGCCACCCGCATGTTGTCGTCGTCCTCGGTTATCAACACCCGCACACGAGCCAACGTTAGTGCGTGGCGGCAAGCGGCTCGACGCCCCTCGATTCGAGCCGCCCAGCACGGGCCGGCGGTCGGGCGTCAGCTCGCCCGGTCGAGCAGCCAGCCCCGGCCCGCCGCCTTGGCACCCGCCTGGAACCGGCTGCGCGCGCCGAGCCGGTTCATGATGTCGGCGACCGTGCGGCGGACCGTGCGGACCGAGATGCCGAGCTTCGCGGCGGCGGACTCGTCGGTCGCGCCCGCGCACAGCAGTGTCAGCAGGTCACGTTCCCGGCGGGTCAGCGGCGAGGGCTCGTCGCCCGGGTCGGCCGGCACCAGCGGCACGGCGGCCGGCCACATCCGGTCGAACAGGGCGGTGGCGGCGGCGACCACGCCGGGCAGCCGGAACACCGCGACGCCCCGGGCGGCGGGCAGCAGCGCGGTCGTGCCGTCCACCACCACGGCCTCCATCGGGATCTCCACCTCGGTGCGCACCTCGGCGCCCGCCCTGGCCAGGCCGGCCGGCTTGCCGGACAGCCGCGCCGAGTCCGGGAACAGCACCCGGTACCGCACGCCGCGCCGCAGGTTGTCCCGGTCGACCCGGCGGATCGCGCCGATCGGGCCGACGCCCGAGCTCATCACCAGGACCTCCCGGGTCGCCGACGCGAGCAGCGCGTCGACCCCCGCCTCCCCCTGGTCCCGCGCACCGCCCGTGACCAGGCTGAGCCCGCCGGTTTGCCGGGTGTTCATCCCCACTACCTCCCACACCGTCCACAATGGACTCCAGCCGGTCGCGTCCCACCGGCGCGGCCGGTTCCTGCCAGATCCCCTCGATCAGGTGGTTTATGCTCGCCGGCGCGTTAGCGTTCACGGACGGACCGGGAGCGGGAACCACACACGCCTACTTTGCGCCGGCACACATGAGGTTTCGATGACACGGATCATGGTCGTCGAGGACGACGAGAACCTGCGGGTGGCGGTGGCCGCGAAGCTGGGCGCGGAGGGCCTGCTGGTGGACGTCGCGCCCGACATCGCGACCGCCGACGGCGCGCTGCGCGGCGGCGGCTACGCCTGCGTGGTGTTCGACCGGATGCTGCCCGTCGGCGACGCCCTCGGCTACGTCGCCGCCCGTCGCCGCGAGGGGTGGGGCGTGCCGGTGCTGTTCCTCACCGCGCGCGACACGCTCGCCGACCGGGTCGCCGGATTCGAGCACGGCGGCGACGACTACCTGGTCAAACCGTTCTCGGTGGCGGAGCTCGCGGCCCGGGTGGCGAACCTGTGCCGCCGCTCCGGCAGCCGCCCGTCCGTGCTGCGGCACGCCGACCTGGAGATGGACTGCGCGCGGCGCGAGGTGCGCCGGGGCGGCGTGCTGCTGACCCTGTCCGACAAGGAGTTCGCGGTGCTGGAGTACCTGCTGACCCGCGCCGACCACGCGGTGGAGCGGGCGGACCTGATCGAGCACTGCTGGGACGCGGCCGAGCTGACGTCCAACGTGGTCGACGTGGTGGTGCGGCGACTGCGCCGGAAGCTGCGCGAACCGGAGCTGATCCACACCCTGCGCGGCCGGGGCTACCTGCTGGGCACCCCGTGACCGGCTCCTCGTCGGCCGACCGGCTGCGCCGGCTGCGGTGGGTGCTGACCGCCCTGTTCACCGCCACGAACGCGATCGCGCTGCTGGCGTTCGCCTGGTGGGTCGTCCAGGACGACGCGGAGCAGGGCACCCGGGAGATCGACGCCGAACTGCTGCGGGTCACCACGGCGGTGAGCAGGCAGATCGTGTTCGACGGCACCGTGGACTTCAACCTGGTCAACAAGGACGGCCTGAACCAGAAGTGCCCGCAGTTCGCGATCCTGCCCGGCGGCGCGCCCGCGTTCCAGGCGCACGTGTCGCGGCGCGAGTGCGTGCCGATGAACGGCGCGGTGCTCAGCGGCCTGGCCACGAAGGCGGTCCGGGACGGCAAGGTCGTCACCGGCTACCAGCGCGGCACCGGCGGCGAACTCGTCCAGGTCCGGGTGGAGCCGCTGCTCGACCGGGAGCGCAAGCCGATCGGCGCGGTGGTCGCGGTCGCCGACACCCGGCCCGAGCAGGACGAGCACAACCGGCTGGTGCTGCTGGTGATCGGCGGCTGCGTGGTGCTGATCGGCGGGCTGGGCGCGGCCGGCCACCTGCTGTCCGGCCGGGCGATCCGGCCCGCGACGGAGGCGTTGCAGCAGCAGGAGGTGCTCCTCGCGGAGACCGCGCACGACCTGCGCACCCCGGTCGCCGCCCTGCGCGCGCTGGCGGAAACCGCGCTGGACAACCCCACTCAGCGCGCCGACCTGCTGCCGCGCACCGTCCGGCTGGCCGCCCGGATGGGCCAGATCATCGACGGGCTGCTGGTGCGGGCCCGGCTGGCGGCGGGCGTCGAACAGCTCGCGATCCAGCCCGTGTGGCTGGACCAGCTCGTGGTCGGTGTGGTGGAGGACACCCCGCCGGAGGGCGCGCGGGTCACCGTGACCGCCGCGCCGACCAAGGTGAACGCGGACCCGGTGCTGCTCCAGCGTGCGATCGGGAACCTGCTGGGCAACGCGATCCGGTACGGGCGGCGGCCGGGCGAGGAGGCGATCGTGCACATCACGGTCGCCGGCGGCACGGTCACCGTCGCCGACCACGGGCCGGGCATCGACGCGGCGCTGGCGGAGGAGACCTTCGACCGGTTCTCCAGCACGGGCGGGTCGTCCGGGCTGGGCCTGTCCATCGTGCAGTGGGTCGCGCAGGCCCACGGCGGCCGGCTGGCCGTGTACAACGCGGACGAGGGCGGCGCGATCTTCGAGCTGACGCTGCCGGTCAGCGCACCGTGAGCCGTTGCCAGGGTGGGAGGTCGACCCACCTGCCGTCGAGTTCGTAGGCGAGGTAGTAGGTGTAGGTGCCGGGTGCGGGGAACCGGCGGGTCGTTTCGAGGACCTTGGACACGGTCGTGAGCTCGATGTCGCGGAACTCCGGGAAGTCGTGCGACGCACCCGCCTCGTCCCGGACCCGGACGATCACCCTCGGCAGCTTCACCCCCCGGTCCGCGCCGACCGGGGCCCGCACCACCACCTCGCCGCCGGCGGCGGGGTCCGCGGGTTCGACGGCGAGCCGGCCGGCGATGGTGACGTCGGCCGCCGGGCCGACCGGGATCAGCTCGGGCTCGTTCCAGCGGAGCAGCACGACCACCGCGCCGATCGCCAGCAGCGCGGCGACCGACCAGATCAGCAGGGGACGCCGCTTCGGCATGGATCACACGGTACGCGGGGTCACCTCGGCCGTGCGCTCCCCGTGGTCGACCCACACGTCGATGCCTTCGGGCCGCTCCGGGACAGGTCGCCGGCCGCGCTCTGCGTCGCGCACCGGACGCCGCCCGGTCGGCGACGGGACAGCGGCTGCCGGCGGCGAGTACCGGGTGGCCGGTTGCGGCCGGCTCGGCGTCGGAGCGTGGGCGCGGTCGGAGGATGGCCGGGTGAGACGACATGGTGCCGCCGTGGTCGTGCTGGCCGTGGCGGCGGTTCAGTTGGCGTTGGGTGGCACGGCACATGCCGCGCCGCCCGCCGGCGCGTGCCACGACCCGGAGCCCGCACACCCGCGCGTGCGCGAACAGCCGTGGGCACAGCAGGTCCTGGACGCCCGCAGGGTGTGGCCGCGCAGCCGGGGCGCGGGCGTGCTGGTCGCCGTGATCGACTCCGGGGTCGACACCGACCACCCACAGCTGGCCCGACCGGGGAAGATCCACGCGGGCCACGACTTCGTGCGCGGCCATTCGGGCACGTTCGACTGCGTGTCGCACGGCACGGGCGTAGCAGGCATCATCGCCGCCGATCCGTTGCCCGGCGTGGGTTTCCACGGCATCGCACCGGACGCCGAGATCCTCCCCGTGCGGATCAGCGAACGGGACGTCGGCGACCGCGGCGAGGCCCTGCGCATCGACCCGCAGGTACTCGCCGACGGCATCCGCTACGCCGCCGACGCCGGCGCGAAGGTCGTCAACCTCTCCCTCGCCGGCTACGACGACCACGCCGCAGTCCGGGACGCGGTGGCATACGCAGTGGCCAAAGACGCCCTGGTGGTAGCCGCCGTAGGCAACGGACAGCAGGACGCCGCCCTCCCCTCCTTCCCCGCCGCCTACGACGGCGTGCTCGGCGTCGGCGCGGTGGACATCGACGGTGCCCGTATGTCGGGCTCCCAGATCGGCGCGTACGTGGACATCGTCGCACCGGGCGCGAAAGTAGTCGCCACCACCAGGATCGACGGACACTCCTATGTGGACGGAACCAGCTTCGCCGCACCGTTCGTCTCCGCGACAGCAGCCCTGGTACGAGCCGCACGCCCCGACCTGAACGCGGCCCAGGTGTCCCAACGACTCATCGCAACGGCCGACCCGGCACGCGGCGGCAAGCTCTCCGCGGCCTACGGCGCGGGCCTGGTCGACCCGTACCGCGCGGTGACCGACAGCCTCGACCCCGAACCACCCGCCGACCTCCCGTCACACGTCGCCGCACCACCCGACCAGGCCCGCCTGGACCACGAGGAATGGTTGCGGCACACCGGATCCGTCGCCAAGTCGGCCGCCGCGGCGCTGATCGGCGCGATCGTGCCCGCCGTCCTGTTCGCGGTGGTCCGCGCGCGCGGCAGGCGGCGCGGCTGGCGTCCGGGCTGGGCCGCACCGCTGCCGTCCCGACCGGCCGTGGTCGAGCCGCCCGAGCAGACGTTCCTGATCGAAAAGCACTGAGAACCAAGGGAAAAGCCCCGGCGCACGAGGTGCGCCGGGGCTTCGGCCCGTACGGGATCAAGAGGAGACGATGCGCCTGGCCTGGGCGAGGGCGTCCATCATCAGCTGCTGCGCGGTGTCGGTCGCCCGCGCCTCGTCGATCACGCCCTGGTCGTGCTGGTCGGCGTGCTTCGACCAGATCCCCTGCGTCACGGCCAGATCGCTGCCCGCCTCGTCGGTGAAGTACGACCCGGAGGCGTCCTGCACGAACTTGAACTGCTGTTGGCTCGTGTCGATGTTGGCGCTCGCCGTGGCGTTCATCTGGCCGACCGCACCGGCGATGGCGTCGAACACCATCCTGACTTCGGTCATGATCCGTCCCTTTCCCGTGCGGTCACCCGTTGATCGCGGAGGCGATGCCGAAGTCGACGCCGCTCACCACGTGCCGGCTGTCCGAGTCCACCGTCGAGTACAGGTTGGCGACGGTGCGCGTGTTGTCACCCTGCGCCTGCAACATGTTGGTGAGCTTCTGACTGTCGGCCAGCCGGGCGTCCTCCACCGCGGCGAACGCGGCGTGCGAGGTCCCGTTCCAACTCGACCCGGCCAGCTGTGCGTTGTGACTGCCGAGCGACGTGCTGTTGGCATCGATCTCTTCGGCGTGGGCGACGGTGTTGTTCGACAGCTGGAGAAGGCTGTCGGTGTCGCCGTGGAGAAAACTGCCGGCCATCGGCACTCCCCTTCCTCTGGTGGCTCCTGAACGCACGCTAGGTCCGGTCACCCCGGTCTCAGGGGCCGTCGGCACGTTCCTGCCACCACGCCCACACACCGCCGCCGTTGGCGAACCATCGTCATCGTGGCGACCGTCGTGGTGAACAGAGCGACCCGCAGGCCCGCGCCGGAGATGCCGGCGGGGGAACTGATCCTGCAACCACCGCCGGAGATCCCGCCGCCGCCCGCCCGCCAGTGGTTGCAGCTGCTGATGGTGCTGCCGATGGTGGCCATGATGGCGGCGATGATGCTGATGTTCTCCGGTTCCCTGGGCGGCCAGATCCGGTTCGTCATCTACGGCCTGATGGGCGTCGGGATGCTCGGCATGGTGGTCATGGGCCTGCTCCAGGGTGGCGGGCCGAGCAAGCGGGAGATGGGCCACGCCCGGCGCAAGTACCTGCGGCACCTGGCGCAGCACCGGTTGCGGCTGCGGCGTTCGGTGCGCCGGCAGCGGGCCGTGCTGGAGTACCTGCACCCGGACCCGTCGTCGCTGTGGTCGCTCGCCGCGAGCCACCGCCTGTGGGAACGCCGCCGCGACGACCAGGATTTCGCCGTGGCCCGCATCGGACGCGGCGCGCAGAGCCCGGCGACGGCGCTCGTGGCACCCGACGCTAAGCCGCTGGAAGAGCTGGAACCGCTGTCCGCCTTGGCGTTGCGCCGGTTCATCACCACGTTCGCGACGATCGGCCGGCTGCCGGTCGCGATCGCGGTCAACGGGTTCAGCCGGGTGCACCTGCGCGGCGACCGGGACGCGGCGCTCGGCCTGGCCCGCGCGCTGCTCGCCCAGCTGGCCACCCTCCAGTCGCCGGACGACCTGCGGATCGCGGTGTGCGCGGGCGACGACGCCCGTCCCGACTGGGAGTGGGTCAAGTGGCTGCCGCACGCGCTGCACCCGGAACTCACCGACGCGCTCGGCCCGCTGCGCCTGGTGACGTCCACCGTGCCGGCGCTGGAATCCATGCTGGAGGAGGAACTGGCCAAGCGCCCGAGGTTCGATCCAGACGTGGACGCCCGGCCCACCGGGCCGCACCTCGTCGTCGTGCTGGACGGCGGTTCGGTCACCGGCTCCGGCCACCTGATGACCGGCGGCGGCGTCGAAGGCGTCACCGTGCTGGACCTGAGCACGCCGCCGCCGAGGTCGCCGGACCGCGCCACGGTGATCCTGGACGTGGCCGCCGACCACGACCTGGTCGCGCAGACCCCGGACGGCCCCGCCCACCTCGGCCGGGCGGACGCGCTGGGCCCGGTCGCCGCCGAGGGGCTGGCCCGGCAGCTCGCGCCGCTGCGGCTCACCACCGGGCTGGGCAGCGGCACGCCGATGACCGCCGAGCTCGGCCTGGCAGACCTGCTGGAGCTGGGCGACCCGTACGCGTTCGACCCGGAGGAGACCTGGGTGCCGCGCCCGAACCGGGACCGGCTGCGGGTCCGGTTCGGCATCCGGGCCGACGGCGTGCCGATCGAGCTGGACCTCAAGGAGTCCGCGCAGGAAGGCATGGGCCCGCACGGCCTGCTGATCGGCGCGACCGGCTCCGGCAAGTCCGAGCTGTTGCGCACGCTGGTGTTGGCGCTGGCCGTCACGCACCCGCCGAACTCGCTCAACTTCGCGCTGGTGGACTTCAAGGGCGGCGCGACGTTCACCCGCCTGGACGCGTTGCCGCACACCAGTGCCGTGATCACCAACCTGGCCGACGAGCTGCACCTGGTCGACCGGATGGCCGACGCCATCAACGGCGAGCTGATCCGCCGCCAGGAACTGCTCCGCGCGGCGGGCAACTTCTCCTCGTTGCGCGACTACGAGAAGGCCCGCGCGGCGGGTGCTCCGCTGCCCGAGGTGCCGACGCTGCTGGTGATCTGCGACGAGTTCTCCGAACTGCTGTCCGCCAAGCCCGACTTCATCGACATGTTCGTCCAAATAGGACGGGTCGGGCGGTCGCTGGGCGTGCACCTCCTCCTTGCCTCACAACAGCTTGAAGAGGGCCGGTTGCGCGGGCTGGAGACGCACCTGTCGTTCCGGATCGGCCTGCGGACGTTCTCCGAGATGGAGAGCCGCGCGGTGCTCGGCGTGCCGGACGCGTTCCGGCTGCCGCGCGCGCCCGGCCACGGGTTCCTCAAGGTCGGCACCGAGCCGATGGACCGGTTCCGCGCCGCCTACGTTTCCGGTGTGCACCAACGGCACATCGGCGTGGGCGCGACGATTTCCGCCGCGGAGCAACTGGTTCTGCGCGAGTACACCACCTCCTACGTCGCACCCGACGTCGAAGCGGACGAGGAGGAGCCGGAGGAGGACGACACCGCCGTCGGGGAGACCCTGGTAGACATCCTGGTCGACCGGCTTGCCGGGAAGGGCGCGCCCGCGCACCAGGTGTGGCTGCCGCCGTTGGACGAATCGCCGACCCTGGACCAACTCCTGGGCGTCCGGCCCGATCACGGACTGATGGCGGGCGGCGGGCTGCGGCCCGTGGTGGGCCTCGTGGACCGGCCGTTCGAGCAGCGCCGCGACCCGCTCGTGCTCGACCTGGCGGGCGCGGCGGGGCACGTGCTGGTGCTCGGCGCGCCGCAGACCGGCAAGAGCACCGCGCTGCGCACGATCGTCGCGAGCCTCGCGCTCACCCACACCCCGCGCGAAGTCCAGTTCTACTGCCTCGATTTCGGCGGCG
The DNA here is from genome assembly GCA_965995405.1 of uncultured Saccharothrix sp. Classification (GTDB taxonomy): domain Bacteria; phylum Actinomycetota; class Actinomycetes; order Mycobacteriales; family Pseudonocardiaceae; genus Actinosynnema. The sequence goes on along the minus strand of CBHFOL010000094.1, from coordinate 1,397 downwards.
GCGCGCTGTCCTCGATCGCCGGCCTGCCGCACGTGGGCGGCGTGTCCGGGCGGCTGGCCACCGGAGCCGTGCGGCGCACCGTCGCCGAGGTCGGAACCATTCTGGCGCAACGGGAACGGATGTTCGCCGAACAGGGGATCGACAGCATCGCCACCTATCGGCGGATGTGCGCCGAGGGCAAGTTCCCCGACCACCCGCAAGGCGACGTCTTCCTGGTGATCGACGGCTGGCAGACGTTGCGCTCCGATTTCGACGACCTGGAGGAGGCCGTGGGCGACATCGCGTCGCGCGGGCTCTCCTACGGCGTGCACGTGGTGGCGAGCGCGGCCCGTTCGTTCGACCTGCGGATGAGCATCCGGGACCTGTTCGGCAGCCGGCTGGAGCTGCGCATCGGCGACCCGATCGACTCGTTCATCGACCGCAAGGCCGCGATGGGCGTGCCCGTCGACGCGCCCGGCCGGGGCATTTCCATGAGCTGCCACCAGATGCTGGTCGCGCTGCCGCGCATCGACGGTTCGACGCGCACCGACGACCTGGCGGACGGCATCCGCGCGCTGGCCGAGGCGGTCGGCACGGCGTGGCAGGGCGAACCCGCGCCGTCCGTCCGACTGCTGCCGGGAATGCTGCCGTACGAGGAACTTCCGGCCGCCGACGCGTTGACCGGGCCGGAAGCCGGTCTGGCGGTGGGCATCCACGAGAAGGACCTGTCGCCGATGCGGCTGGACTTCACCGCCGACCCGCACTTCTTCCTGTTGGCGGACACCCAGTCCGGCAAGACCGCGTTCCTGCGCACGCTGGCCCGCCGGATCTGCGCCGCGTACCAGCCGACCGAGGCGCGGATCGTGCTGGTGGACCACCGCCGCGGCCTGCTCGGCGAGGTCGGCGCGGACCACCTGCTCGGCTACGGCGTGAACGACGCGCACAGCCGGGGTCTGCTCGCCGAGGTCGCCGAGGCGATGGCGCAGCGGCTGCCCGGCCCGGACGTGACGCCGGAGCAGCTGCGGGCCCGGAACTGGTGGCGCGGCCCGGAGATCTTCGTGCTGGTGGACGACTACGACATGGTGGCCACGCACAAGGACCACCCGCTGATGCCGTTGCTGCCGCTCGCCGCGCAGGGCTCGGACATCGGGCTGCACGTGGTGCTCGCCCGCCGCACGGGTGGTGCCGGACGCGGCCTGTTCGAGCCGTTCCTGGCGCGGCTGCGGGAAGTCGGCACGCCCGGCCTGATGATGTCCGGCGACCGGGACGAAGGCCCGCTGCTGGGCGGGATGCGCGCCCAGGTGCTGCCACCCGGCCGGGGTTGGCTGGTGGACCGGCGCGGCCACAAGGGACTCGTGCAGCTCGCCTGGTCGCCGCCGCGCGACTAGCCGGCCGGTTCCGGTCGCGGCCGGTTTCCC
>CBHFOL010000093.1:0-24194 GCA_965995405.1 uncultured Saccharothrix sp. | reverse complement strand
GGGCTCGTCGAACTCGTCGGCGATCTCGCCGACCAGCTCCTCGAGCAGGTCCTCCAGCGCCACCAGCCCGGCGGTGCCGCCGTACTCGTCCACCACGACCGCCAGGTGGTTCCGCGACAGCTGCATCTCGCGCAGCAGGTCCGCGATGGGCTTCGAGTCCGGGATGAACGACGCGGGCTTCATGACGTCCGCCACGTCCGCGCCATGAGGTTCCTCGGCCAGCGTCAGCCGCACCAGGTCCTTCAGGTTCACCACGCCGACGATGTCGTCGACGCTCTCGCCGATCACCGGCACCCGCGTGTACCCGGTGCGCAGCGACAGCGCCAGCGCCTGCCGCACCGACTTCGTCTTCTCGATCCACACGATCTCGGTGCGCGGCACCATCACCTCGCGCGCGATCGTGTCGCCCAGCTCGAACACCGAGTGGATCATCTCGCGTTCGCCCTCGTCCACGACGCCGCGTTCCTGCGCCATGTCGACCAGCTCGCGCAGCTCCACCTCGGACGAGAACGGGCCTTCGCGGAAGCCCTTGCCGGGGGTGATCGCGTTGCCGACCAGGATCAGCAGCCGCGACAGCGGGCCGAGCACGCGACCGAGCACCCGGATCGGGCCCGCGGCGATGAGGCTCACCGCGTACGGGTGCTGCCGGCCGAGGGTGCGCGGGCCGACGCCGACCAGCACGTACGACACGACCAGCATGCTCAGGCAGGCGACCAGCACGGCCACCCAGCCGGTGTCGATCAGCTCCAGGCACACCACGGTGACCAGCACCGTCGCCGACAGTTCGCAGCCCAGGCGCAGCAACAGCAGCAGGTTGACGTGGCGCGGCCGGTCGGCCAGCACCTGGATCAGCTGCCGCGTGCCGGCCCGGCCCTGCCGTTGCAGCGCTTCGACGCGTGCCCGCGACACGGTGCCCAGCGCCGCGTCCGCACCCGCGAACGCACCCGCCGCGAGCACCAAGGCGACCGCCAGCACGATGAGACTCGTCGGGTCTCCGCTCACCTCGGCCGCCTCAGGCGGTCGGGTCGGGCCGGTCGGCGTCCTCCAGGCCCACCGCCCCGAGCAGCTTCGAGTCGGCTTCGCGCTGCGCCGACTTGCGCTCCGCCTCGACGGCGGCCGTGCGGTAGTCGCCGAGGATCCGGTTCTGGAGCGTGAACATCTCGCGCTCCTCGGCGGGCTCGGCGTGGTCGTAGCCGAGCAGGTGCAGCACGCCGTGCACGGTCAGCAGGTGCAGCTCGTCCAACAGGCTGTGGCCGGCTTTCTTCGCCTGGTCCTTGGCGAACGCCGGGCACAGCACGATGTCGCCGAGCAGCGCCGGGCCGAGACCGGCCGCGTCGGGCCTGCGGGCCGAGTCCAGTTCGTCCATGGGGAACGCCATGACGTCGGTCGGTCCGGGCAGGTCCATCCACCGCTGGTGCAGGTCCGCCATGACGTCCAGTTCGACCAGCAGGACGGACAGCTCTGCCAACGGGCTCACGCCCATCCGGTCCAGGGCGAACCGGGCGGCGGCGACGATGGACGGCTCGTCCACGGTCACGCCCGACTCGTTCGCGATCTCGATGCTCACGGCGCCTATCGTCCCCGGCGGTGCCCGCGCGACCGCGCACCGGGTCCGGCGTGCTGCCGCCGGTCCTCGCCGAGGTCGCGTTCGTCCTGCTCGACCTGCCACTTCTCGTAGGCGTCCACGATGTCCGCGACCAGCCGGTGCCGGACGACGTCGCTGCTGGTCAGGATGGAGAAGTGGACGTCGTCGACGCCTTCCAGGATGTCCCGGACGACCCGCAGCCCGGACCGCTGCCCGCCGGGCAGGTCGACCTGGGTGATGTCGCCGGTCACCACGATCTTGGAGCCGAAGCCCAGTCGGGTGAGGAACATCTTCATCTGCTCGGGCGTGGTGTTCTGCGCCTCGTCCAGGATGATGAACGCGTCATTGAGCGTGTTGTGCGTCAGCAGGTAGTCCTCGGTGACGTAGAGCGAGTCGGCCGCCGCCACCTGGATGCACACCGCCTCGGCGCGCCCGGCCGGTTCGATGGCGTCGATGAACCGCATCGGCCGCCCACCGCCGCCGGCACCGTGGTACCTCTGCCGCTTGCGGGCGAGACGGAACGGCTCGACACCGTCCGGGAGGCGGATGTCCAGCACGTACGCGTCGTGGCGGTATGCCACGTCACGGCCGTTCGCGCGTCCCGGCTTCCGTCCCAGTGCTTCCCGGCAGCTGACGTACGCGACGCCGCCCAGCGAGCGGACCAGCCGGACCACGTCGTCCCGCAGCCGGGCCGAGGTGGTCGTGTACTGGATCCGGCAGGTGCGGCCGAGTTGGGTGACCGGTCCGCCGTCCGAGTCCAGCAGGCCCTGGAGGACACCGATCCGCACGTCGGCGGTGTTGTCCAGGTAGGCGTCGGGGATGAACTTGGTGTGCGACCGGGTGCCGATCAGGTTCAGGGCGCGCAACGCGGCGGTGACCGGGTTCTCCAGGGTGACCACGTCACCGGCCGAGCGCACGCGGTTCAGCGTGTAGTCCGCCTTGCCCTTCCACCGCACCTCGATCCCGGACAACGCCGCCTCCAGGGCGGTGACGAGTTCCAGGTCCTCGGTGGCGAACGAGGGTGTCGTGGCACCGGTCAGGCAGCCGTCACCGAGCAGCAGTCCGAGCGCGTACGGGTCCATCGGGACTTCTTGCGCCGGGTGGCACACGGGCGCGCTGAGCAGCGGCAACTCGTACCGCCGGGCGTGGGCGGCGCGCAGGTTGCCGATCATCTCGTTGGTTTCCAGCACGCGCCACGGCTTGTTCCGGCGGCGGTCGGAGGCCGTCCGGACGGTCCACAGGTGGTCACCGCAGCACAGCGTCGACGAGCCGTCCTGCGCGGTCACCCGGTAGATGTCCTTCTCGCCCTGCGGGTACACGCCCAGCACGGGGGTCGGTTCACCGTTCGAGCCGATCACCAGGTCGCCGACCCGGAGTTCGCCGATCGGACGGAAGCCCTCGGGTGTCAGCACCGGCGTGGTGACCGGCTGCGCCCGGCCGCGCATGTATGCCAGGGGTGCGACCTCGATCGTGCCCGCCTGCGTGAGGCGGGGGATGGATTCGGGGTCGACCATGTCGTGCAGCGCGTCGTACAGGGGGCGCAGGTACGGGTCGATCTTCTCGTACAGGGTGCCGGGCAGGTAGCCGAGGCGTTCGCCGGCTTCGACCGCCGGGCGGGTGAGGATGATGCGGTTGACCTGCTTCGCCTGGAGCGCCTGGACGGCCTTCGCCATCGCCAGGTAGGTCTTGCCGGTGCCGGCGGGGCCGATGCCGAAGACGACGGTGTTCTTGTCGATCGCGTCGACGTAGTGCTTCTGGTTCAACGTCTTCGGGCGGATCGTGCGACCGCGCCGGGAGATGATGTCCAGGCTGAGGACCTCGGCCGGCGACTCGGCGGTGCCCGCCGAGAGCATGGCGACGGTGCGGCGGACGGTGTCCGGGCCGACTTCCTGGCCCCGGCCGGCCAGGGTGATCAGTTCGCTGAACACGCGTTCGGCGAAGGCCACGTCGGCGGGCGGGCCGGAGAGGGTGATCTCGTTGCCGCGCACGTGCACGTCTGCGTCGAGCAGTTCCTCGGCGAGGCGGAGGTTCTCGTCGCGCGAACCGAGCAGGGCGAGCACCGCGCCGTCGGGCACGGCGAACTTGGACTGGGCGTCAGCCGCGGCGTGGCCGGACTGCGGCTTGTTGTCTGCGGTGTCGGCCACGTGGCCTCGGGCCTGCTTCCTGCGCGTTCGCGCCGAACTCGGGTGTACTTGACCTACCCGTCCGATGCTAGCCGCCACCACCGACAATCCGCACCGGAGTAACAACCGGGTTGGACGCGGCGGGTGTACTCGGCAGTCGTGGTGACTCAGCGCGAGCCGACCGGCGCGCGGGAACGGCTCGCGCCGGTCGTGCAGGCCCTCAGGTCACCCGGTCAGGCGAGCGCGCCGAGCGCCCGGCCGCCGAGCAGGTGCAGGTGGGCGTGGAACACGGTCTGGCCGGCGTCCGCGCCCGTGTTGAACAGCAGCCGGTAGCCGCTGTCGGCGATGCCTTCGGCCTTGGCGACCTCCCCGGCAGCCCGGAACAGCTCGTCCAGCGCGCCGGGAGCGGCGGCGGCGAGTGACACCGCGTCCGGGGAGTGCACCTTCGGCACCAGCACCACGTGCGTCGGGGCCTGCGGCGCGATGTCGCGGAACGCCGTCGTCGTCGAGGTCTCGTGCACGATCGTGGCCGGGATCTCGCCCGCGACGATCCGGCAGAACAGGCAGTCGGACATGCCCGGCAGGCTACCGGGCCGCCTCCCGCGCCAGCCGCAGCGCGGCACTCCGACAGGTCAGCCACGCCGACGTGCCGGGCGTGATCAGGTCCATGTGGCTCACCCCCGGCAGCACCACCAGCTCCGCCCCGGACGCCTCGGCGAACGCGATGCTCTGCTCGACCGGCACGTCCTCGTCCTCCTCGCCGTGCACCAGCACCATCGGCTTGGCGATGGGCAGCAGCGCGGCCGGTGACGCGTCGGCGTACTTCTCCGGCACCTCCTCCGGCAGGCCGCCGAGCAGTTCGGCCGCCCGCCGGGTGACCTGCGGGTGCTGGAGGAAGTCCAGGACGCCCGCCTGCGCGACCGCGCCGACCACCCGGGGATGCCGGGCCGCCGCCCACACCGCGAGGTGGCCGCCCGCCGAATGGCCGAGCGTCACGACGTCGGAGTCCAGCGCGTCGATGGCCGCCAGCACGTCCTCGCCGGTGTGCGGCCAGCCACCGCCGCCGTCGACCCGGCGGTATTCGATGTTGCACGCGGAAACGCCGTACACGACCAGATCGGCGGCCAGGGGACGGCCGAGCTCCAATCCGTAGCGCTGGTGCCAGAAACCGCCGTGGATGACGACGACAACAGGAAACCGACCCGGATGGCCGGCCGGTGAGAATTCACCGAACTGGCTGGGATGGTCGCCGTAGGAGATGCGCAAGTGTTACCCCCGGAGAACCCCCGCGAACAAACCCCGCATACAAAAGGGGCCGCGTCGCGATGGGACCTGGGGGTTGCCCCACCGCGACGCGGCGACGCCGGACCGAGGGGGGAGGTGTCCGGCGAGTCTTGTGGTCTGAAGGGCCGATTCCGACTAGACCAATGCAACCCCTCAGGCCATGAGCGTAACCCCAATTTCCCGGGTTCGCCAGAAGTCGGGAAGGTCCATTACGGCCAGCGATCGGTCAACACACCCAGCGCACCCAAAGCGACCGCCGCGGCCGTCGATGCTCGCAGAACGGTAGGACTCAGTCGCACAACGTGCGCGCCGGCCTGGATCAACGCCGCCAACTCGTCGTCGGTGATGCCGCCTTCCGGGCCCACAATCAACAGCACCTCACCCGACGGGGGGATGGGCGCCGACCGGATTCCGACCGAAGCGGATTCGTGCAGAACCAATGCAACAGTGGCGGACTGCGCCAAACGGACCAGCCCGGACGTCGTCACGGGTTCGGAAACCTCCGGCACCCGGGCCCGCCGGGCTTGTTTCGCGGCTTCCCGGGCGGTGCCGCGCCACCGTTCCAGCGCCTTCGCGCCGCGCGGCCCGTCCTCCCATTTGGTGACGCACCGGGACGCCTTCCAGGGCACTACGCCGTCGACACCGGCTTCGGTGGCGAGTTCCACGGCGAGTTCGCCCCGGTCGCCTTTCACCAGCGCCTGCGCCACCACCACCCGCACGGCGGGTTCGGGCACGACCCAGCGCTCCACGACGGCAAGCCGCAGCGAGTCCTTCAGCGCCTCGGCCACGACGCACCGCACCTGCGCGCCCGTACCGTCGGAGAGCACCAGCTCCTCCCCCGCCCGCAGCCGCCGCACGGTGGCCGCGTGCCGCCCCTCGGGGCCGTCCAGCACGGTTTCCGCGCCGGACGGCAGCGTCGGCACCAGGAAGACCGGCAGCGTCACCGGTGGCCGCGGCCGGACCGCAGCCGCGAGAACAGCCCGCCGCCGCCCTTGCCGTTGTGGGCCAGCGTCGGCTCCTCCTCGCCGCGCACGGTGGCGAGTTCCCGCAGCAGCTCGGCCTGGCGGGCGTCGAGCTTGGTCGGCACCACGACCTCCAGGTGCACGTGCAGGTCGCCGCGCCCGTCGATCCGGCCGGACGACCGCAGCCTGGGCATACCCCGGCCGGTGAGCACCAGTTCGGTGTTCGGCTGGGTGCCGGGCTCGATCTCCAGCTCCTCGTCGCCGTCCAGGGTCTGCAACGGCAGGATCGCGCCGAGCGCGGCGGTCGTCATCGGGATGCGCACCGAGCAGTGCAGGTTCGCGCCGTCCCGCTCGAACACCTCGTGCGGGACCTCCTCGACCTCCACGTACAGGTCACCGGCCGGTCCGCCGCCGGAGCCGACCTCACCCTGGCCCGCGAGCCGCACCCGCATACCTTCGGCGACGCCGGCCGGGATCTGCACCGAGATGGTGCGCCGCGACCGGACCCGCCCCTCGCCCGCGCACTGCCGGCACGGCTCGGGGATGACCTCGCCGAGCCCCCGGCACACCGGGCACGGCCGGGCCGTCACGACCTGGCCGAGGAACGAGCGCTGCACCGACTGCACCTCGCCGCGCCCGCCGCACGTGTCGCAGCGCACCGGGGACGAGCCCTCGGCGCAGCCGCTGCCCACGCACACGTCGCACAGGATCGCGGTGTCCACGGTCAGTTCGCGGGACGCGCCCGCCGCGCACTCCTCCAACGTCATGGACAGCCGGATCAGCGCGTCCGAACCGGGCTGCACCCGGCTGCGCGGACCGCGCCCGCCACCACCGGTCGCGCCGAAGAACGCGTCCATGATGTCGCCCAGGCCGAACCCGGCGAACGGGTCGCCCATGCCGCCGCCACCGCCGCCGGACTGGAGCGGATCCCCGCCCCGGTCGACGATGTCGCGCCTCTTCGGGTCCGACAACACCTCGTAGGCGGCCGTCACCTCTTTGAAGCGCGCCTCCTCGTTGGGGTTGACGTCCGGGTGCAGCTGGCGCGCGAGCTTGCGGTAGGCGCGCTTGATCTCCTCGGGTGTCGCGTTCCTGGAAACCCCGAGCGTGCCGTAGTAGTCCCTCGCCACCGTGATGTCCTCCTGCGGGCGCGCCGGGCACGCGCTCGCTCCGCTTGCGAAACGTCCTGTGGGCCTTCGGTGTTCCCCCGACTACCGGGCAGTCAGGATCTCACCGACATAACTGGCGACCGCGAGCACGGCCGCCATCGTGTTGGGGTAGTCCATCCGGGTCGGACCCACCACGCCCATGCCCCCGAGCAGGTTGTCCCGACTGCCGTAGCCGATGGACACGATCGAGGTGCTGCGCATCTCGGCCGCCTCGTTCTCCTCGCCGATGTGCACCAGGACGATGCCGGGGTCGCGGGCGGCGGCGAGCAGTTTGAGCACCACCACCTGCTCCTCCAGCGCCTCCAGCACCTGGCGCAGCGAACCCGGGAAGTCTGCCACGTTGCGGGTGAGGTTCGCGGTGCCACCCAGCACCAGCCGTTCCTCGGGGTGCTCCACCAGCGATTCGATCAGCACGGTGGCGACCCGCGTCACCACGTCCCGCAGCTCGCCGGGCGCGAGGTCGGGCAGCCGGGCGACCTCGGCGGCGGCGTCGGCCAGCCGCTTGCCGACCATGGCCGTGTTGAGCATGACGCGCATCCGGGCGACGTTCTCCTCGGTGATCACGTCGCCGAGGTCCACCGACCGCTGGTCGACCCGGCCGGTGTCGGTGATCAGCACCAGCATCAGCCGGGCCGGTGTGATGGCCAGCACCTCCAGGTGCCGCACGGTCGACCGGCTCAGCGTCGGCACCTGCACGACGGCGACCTGCCGGGTGAGCTGGGCGAGCAGCCGCACGCTGCGGCGCAGCACGTCGTCGAGGTCGTAGGCGCCTTCCAGGAAGCTGCGGATGGCCTTGCGCTCGGGCGAGGACAGCGGCTTGACCTCGCTGAGCCGGTCCACGAACAGGCGGTAGCCCTTGTCGGTGGGCACGCGGCCCGCGCTGGTGTGCGGCTGGGTGATGTAGCCGTCCTCCTCCAGCGAGGCCATGTCGTTGCGCACGGTCGCGCTGGACACACCCAGGTTGTGCCGTTCGACCAGCGCTTTCGACCCGACGGGCTCCTGGTTGGAGACGTAGTCGGCGACGATCGCGCGCAGCACTTCGAACCGGCGCTCATCGGCGTTCACCGCGCGTCACCTCCACTACGACGGACCTGCTTCCCCACGAGTTTACGGAGGTGGGACGGCCCGGCGGAAAAGTCGCCGGCGTGGGTACGGCCCAGGGCATACCGTCCGCCCGGTGCTCACCCTGATCCAGGACTCGCTGCGGGACTCGATCCGCGCCGACGCCGAGCGCGTCGGACCGTTCCTCGTGCGGTTCGACGCCCACAGCGACAACGTGTTCATGAACTACGCGGTGCCGGACGCGGACGCCGCGCCGACCGCCGCCGAGGTCGCGGCGCTGGTCGAGGCGTTCCGGTCGCGGGAGCGCACACCCCGGCTGGAATACCTGCGGCCGTCGCCCGCCGTGGACACGGCGCTGGCCGAGGCCGGGTTCACGGTGGACCAACTGCTGCCCATGATGGGCGTCGAGCGGGCCGACCTGGTCGTGCCCGATCCGCCGGAGGGTGTCGAACTGGTGGAGGCGTTGTCCGACGACCAGTTGGTGGCGTTGTCGCAGGTACAGCACTCGGCATTCGGGGTGGAGCAGCTGCCGCGTGAAGCCGCGGTCGAGCGGCAGCGGGCGACGGCGACGGGTGGCGGGTTCCTGCTGCTGGCGTTGGCGGACGGGGTGCCGGTGGGCGGTGGCGCGTACACCGCGCCGCAGGGCGGGCTGGCTCAGGTGGCCGGGATCGCCGTGCTGCGCGAGTTCCGGAACCGGGGCATCGCGTCGGCGGTGTGCGGCGAGCTGACCCGCCGGGTGTTCGCGGCCGGCTGCACGCCGTTCCTGGAGACCGAGCCGGACGGCAAGGCGGGCCGGCTCTACGGGCCGATCGGCTACCGGACCATCGGCGAGTCGGCCGCGATCTCCCTCAAGTGAGTCCGCTCACGTCAGCCGGTGCACGACGGCGTCGGCCAGCAGCCGCCCCCGGTCGGTGAGCACGCAGCGACCCCGGTCCAGCGCTTCGACGTCCAGCAGGCCGTCCGCCGCCGCGACCTTCGCCTCCGCCTGGGCCGCCGCGTCCAGCACGTCCACCGGCAGCCCCTCGGCCAGCCTCAGCTCCAGCAGGACGCGTTCCACCCGCCGGTCCTCGGCCGACAGCGTCTCCCGGCCCGCCGCCGGAGACCTGCCCTCGGCCAGCAGCTCGGCGTACTTCGCCGGGTGCTTGACGTTCCACCAGCGGACGCCGCCGACGTGGCTGTGCGCGCCGGGTCCCGCGCCCCACCAGTCCGCGCCCTGCCAGTAGAGGATGTTGTGCCGGCACGCCGACTCCGGCCCCGCCGCCCAGTTCGACACCTCGTACCAGCGCAGGCCGTGCGCGGTGAGCGCGGCGTCGATCAGCTCGTACTTGTCCGCCAGCACGTCGTCGTCCGGCATCGGCAGCTCACCCCGCCGCACCCGCCGGGCCAGCGCGGTCCCCTCCTCCACGATCAGCGCATACGCCGACACATGATCGACGCCCGCCTCCCGCACCGCGTCCAGCGACGCCCGCAGGTCGTCCACGGACTCACCTGGAGTGCCGTAGATGAGGTCCAGGTTCACGTGGTCGAACCCGGCTTCCCGGGCCTCCTTCGCCGCCGCCACCGGACGCCCCGGCGTGTGCTTGCGGTCCAGCACGGCCAGCACGTGCCGGGCGGCGGACTGCATCCCCAGCGACACCCTGGTGTAACCCGCATCACGGATCGCCCCGAAGAATGCGGACGAAGTGGACTCCGGGTTGGACTCGGTGGTGACCTCCGCCTCCTGCGCCAACCCGAACGACGAGCGCACCGCGTCCAGCACGTCGGTCAGCCCGTCCGCACCGAGGAGTGACGGTGTGCCACCGCCCACGAACACGGTGTCCACCGCCGGCGCGGCACCCAGCACCGCCGCCGCCAGGTCCAGTTCCCGCCGCAGCCCCTCCAACCAGGACGCCGGGGACGCGGAAGTACCCAGCTCACCGGCGGTGTAGGTGTTGAAATCGCAGTAACCGCAGCGGGTCGCGCAGAACGGCACGTGCACGTAGACCCCGAACGGGCGGGAGCCGAGACCGGTCAGCGCGGTCACCGGCAGTGAGCCGTCGGGCGGCGCGGGATCGCCGGTCGGCAGAGCGGAGGGCATGTGGCCCATTGTCCCATTTAGCAGCCCCGGGACACCCGTCCCACCATGCGGATGGCGGTGGACCACGGGATGGACGCATGGCACGCTAGCTGGCATGACTTCGACCGGAGTGCGCCTGGTGGTCCGCCGCCACGTCGACTTCCGTCGTGTCTCCAGCGCGATGTGCCGTCGTTCGGCATAGCTCGCGCCCGACTTGTTGTTCCCGTCGGCGCCGGGTGCGCTGACGAGACCCCCACCACGGACCCACCGGGACTCGCACGCGCACCAGCGCCCCGAATCCCCGGAGGACGAGGATGGTCCCCCCGACGACGACGCCTCAGCGTGCCAAGCAGCGCCGAGGTGAGGGGCAGTGGGCGCTGGGCTACCGCGAGCCGCTGAACCCGAACGAGCGGAGCAAGAAGGACGACAACCCGCTCAACGTCCGCTCGCGGATCGAGAACATCTACGCCCACGGCGGGTTCGACTCGATCGACCCGGCGGACCTGCGCGGCCGGTTCCGCTGGTACGGCCTCTACACCCAGCGCAAGCCGGGCATCGACGGCGGTCGCACGGCCACCCTGGAGCCGGAGGAGCTGGACGACGAGTACTTCATGCTCCGCGTCCGCATCGACGGCGGCAGGCTCACCACGGCCCAGCTGGCGCTGGTCGGCGAGCTGTCGCAGACCTACGCGCGCGACACCGCCGACATCACCGACCGGCAGAACATCCAGTACCACTGGATCCGCATCGAGGACGTCCCCACGATCTGGCAGAAGCTGGAGGACGCGGGCCTGACCACGATGGAGGCGTGCGGCGACAGCCCGCGTGTCATCCTCGGCTCCCCCGTCGCGGGCATCGCGGTGGACGAGGTGATCGACGGCACACCCGCGATCGACGAGATCCTCCGCCGCTACATCGGCGACCCCCGGTTCTCCAACCTGCCCCGCAAGTTCAAGACCGCGATCTCCGGCCTGCCGGACGTGGCGCACGAGATCCACGACGTCGCGTTCGTCGGCGTCGACCACCCCGAGCACGGCCCCGGCTTCGACCTGTGGGTCGGCGGCGGCCTGTCCACCAACCCGATGATCGGCAAGCGGCTCGGCACGTGGGTACCGTCCGACGAGGTGCCGGACGTGTGGGAAGGCGTGATCAGCGTCTTCCGCGACTACGGCTACCGCCGGCTGCGGCACCGGGCGCGGATCAAGTTCCTGGTCGCCGACTGGGGTCCGGAGAAGTTCCGCGAGGTGCTGGAGAACGAGTACCTGAAGCGGAAGCTGATCGACGGCCCCGCGCCGGAGCAGCCCGCCGTGCCGCGCGACCACATCGGCGTGCACCGGCAGAAGGACGGCCTGTACTACGTCGGCGCGGCCCCGATCGCCGGGCGCGTCACGGGTTCCACGCTGGTCGAGGTAGCGAAGGCGGTGGAGCGGGCCGGTTCGGCGCGGGTCCGGTTGACACCGCAGCAGAAGCTGATCGTGCTGGACGTGCCGGAGGCGGAAGTCAAGGCGCTGCAAGCGGATCTGGCGAAGCTGGGGTTGCAGACCGAGCCGTCGCCGTGGCGGCGCGGCGTGATGGCGTGCACCGGCATCGAGTTCTGCAAGCTCGCGATCGTGGAGACCAAGGCCCGCGCGGTGGACCTGGTGACCGAGTTGGAGAAGCGGCTGGCCGACGTCGTGTCGGGCGTGACCGCGCCGATCTCGGTGCACATCAACGGCTGCCCCAACTCGTGCGCCCGCATCCAGACCGCCGACATCGGGCTCAAGGGCCAGATCGTCACCGACGCCGACGGCAGGCAGGTCGAAGGCTTCCAGGTGCACCTGGGCGGCGGGCTCGGGCTCGACTCGGGCTTCGGTCGGAAGTTGCGCGGCCACAAGGTGACCGCCGCCGAGCTGTCGGACTACGTCGAGCGGGTCGTGCGGAACTTCGTCGGGCAACGAAAAGATGATGAGCGTTTTGCTCAGTGGGTCGCCCGCGCGGACGAGGGTGACTTGAAATGACCGAGCGCGCCACTCCCTTCTACTGCCCTTATTGCGGTGACGAGGACCTTCGTCCGCAGGAGGAGCCCGGCTACTCGTGGCTGTGCGCCTCCTGCCGCCGCGTGTTCACCGTCAAGTTCGTTGGTCTCAACCTTCCTCAGGAGGTGCAGCGATGACCGCCCCGGCCAGGGACGAGGAACTAGCCAGAGACAGGGAACTCAAGGTGATCGCCGAGGCCGCTTCGGTCGAGTTGGCTGACGCCACGGCCGAAGAGGCGCTCGCGTGGACCGCCCGGACGTTCGGCGAAAGCTGGATCGTCGCGTCGAACATGCAGGACGCCGTCCTGATCGACCTCGCCGTCAAGGTGAAGCCGGACATCGACGTGCTGTTCCTGGAGACCGGCTACCACTTCGCCGAGACCATCGGCACCCGCGACGCGGTCGACCTGGTCTACCCGGACGTGCACATCGTGAACGCCGCCGCCGAGCAGTCGGTGGCCGACCAGGAACGCGAACTCGGACTGCTGAACAAGACCGACCCGGGCCGCTGCTGCCAACTGCGCAAGGTGATCCCCTTGCAGCGCACGCTGAAGAACTACGACGCCTGGGTAACCGGCGTGCGCCGGGTCGACGCGCCGACCCGCGCGAACACCCCGATCGTGCAGTGGGACGACCGCAACGGGCTGGTCAAGATCAACCCGATCGCGCCGTGGTCCGACGACGAGTTCAACGCCTACATCGCCGAACACGCCATCCTGGAGAACCCGTTGGTACAGGCCGGATATCCCTCCATCGGCTGCGCGCCGTGCACCGCGAAGCCGCTGCCGGGAGCCGACCCGCGCAGCGGCCGGTGGGCGGGGACAGCGAAGACCGAATGCGGGTTGCACGGATGACAGGCACAGCGCTGGACACGTTGGGGCGCCTGGAGTCCGAGGCGATCCACATCTTCCGCGAGGTCGCGGGCGAGTTCGACCGGCCGGTCATCCTGTTCTCCGGCGGCAAGGACTCCACGCTGCTGCTGCACCTGGCGGTCAAGGCGTTCTGGCCCGCGCCCGTGCCGTTCCCGCTGCTGCACGTGGACACCGGGCACAACTTCGCGGAGGTCATCGACTTCCGGGACCGCGTGGTCGCGCAGCACGGGCTGCGGCTGGAAGTCGCGAAGGTGCAGGACTACATCGACGACGGCCGGCTCGCCGAACGCCCCGACGGCACCCGGAATCCATTGCAGACCGTTCCACTGCTGGATGCGATCACCTCTCACAAATTCGACGCGGTGTTCGGCGGCGGACGCCGCGACGAGGAGCGCGCCCGGGCCAAGGAGCGCATTTTCAGCCTCCGGAACGCTTTCGGGCAGTGGGAGCCGCGCAGGCAGCGTCCCGAATTGTGGAACCTCTACAACGGACGGCACCGTCCGGGGGAACATGTGCGGGTATTCCCGCTCTCCAACTGGACCGAGCTGGACGTCTGGCACTACATCGCGCGGGAGGGGATCGAGTTGCCGTCGATCTACTACGCGCACGAGCGCGACGTCTACCTCCGGGACGGCATGTGGCTGGCCGAAGGGCCGTGGGGCGGTCCGCGCGACGACGAACGGCTCGTCGCCAAGACCGTCCGCTACCGGACCGTCGGCGACGGCTCCTGCACCGGGGCCGTCGAGTCCGACGCCGCCGACATCGAGTCGGTGATCGCGGAGGTCGCCGCGTCGCGGTTGACCGAACGCGGCGCGACCCGTGCCGACGACCGGCTTTCGGAGGCCGCCATGGAGGACCGCAAGCGGGAGGGGTACTTCTGATGAGCGACCTGTTGAGGCTGGCCACGGCGGGCAGCGTGGACGACGGCAAGTCGACCCTGGTCGGCAGGCTGCTCTACGACACCAAGTCCGTGCTCGCCGACACCCTGGACGCCGTGCACCGGGCCAGCGCGGACCGGGGCCTCGCGACCCCGGACCTGTCGCTGCTGGTGGACGGGCTGCGTTCGGAACGCGAGCAGGGCATCACGATCGACGTGGCGTACCGGTACTTCGCCACGCCCAACCGCTCCTTCGTGCTGGCCGACACCCCGGGCCACGTGCAGTACACCCGCAACACGGTGACCGGCGCGTCCACCGCGCAGCTCGGCGTGCTGCTGGTGGACGCGCGCAAGGGCGTCGTGGAGCAGACCCGGCGGCACGCGGCCGTGCTGGCGCTGCTGGGCGTGCCCAGACTGGTGCTGGCGGTGAACAAGATCGACCTGGTCGAGTACAGCGAGGTCACGTTCGCCCGCATCGCCAAGGAGTTCACCGCGCACGCCACCGCGCTCGGATACGCCGAGACCGCCGTGGTGGAGATCCCGGTGTCCGCGCTGGCGGGCGACAACGTCGTGGAGCGGTCCGCGAACACCCCGTGGTACAGCGGCCCGACCCTGTTGGAGCACCTGGAGAACGTGCCGGTCGACGCGGACCCGCACGACGCGCCGTTCCGCTTCCCCGTGCAGTACGTGATCCGGCCGCGCACCGCGGACTTCCCGGACTACCGGGGCTACGCGGGCCAGGTCGCGGCGGGCACCGTGCGGGTCGGCGACGCGATCACCGTGCTGCCGTCCGGCCTGCGCAGCACCGTCACCGGCGTCGACACCGCCGACGGCCCGCTGACCGAGGCCGCCGCCGGACAGTCCGTGACCCTGTTGCTGGAACACGACGTGGACATCTCGCGCGGCGACCTGATCGCGGGCGGCGAAGCCCCGACCGTCACCGACGAGTTCGACGCCACCGTGTGCTGGCTGGCCGAGAAAGCCCTCAAGCCCGGCGCGCGGGTGCTCGTCAAGCACGGCACCCGCACCGTCCAGGCCATCGTCACCGAGCTGCGCAACCGGTTCGACGAGCAGAAGCTCGGCAGCACCGACAGCCCGGATTCGCTCAACCTCAACGAAATCGGCCAGGTCGCGCTCCGCACGGCCGAACCGGTCCCGCTGGACGACTACACCCACAACCGCCGTACCGGCGCGTTCCTGGTCATCGACGCCGCCGACGGCAGCACGCTGGCCGCCGGCCTGGTGGGAGCTCCCCTCCCCGTCCTGGACGGCGTCGACAGCGCCCACCCGGAAAGCGCCCACACCGACAGCCACGCCCTCGTCTCCCCTGGTCCCTGACCCTTCAGAAAGGCAACCCGCCGCCGTGAGCATCAGACGCAGCACCATCACCAAGTCACTGGCTTTACTGACCGCGTTCGTCGCCCTGGCGGCGTGCTCACGGGCGGGAGGCGGTGACACCGCTTCCTCCAACACACCCGCCGACGACAAGGGTCCGGCCACCGAGATCCGGCTCGGCTACTTCCCGAACGTCACCCACGCCGCCGCGCTCATCGGCGTCGACAAGGGCCTGTTCGCGAAGGAACTCGGCAACACCAAGCTGACGACACAGACGTTCAACGCCGGTCCCGAGGCGGTCAACGCGCTGCTCGGTGAGTCGCTGGACGCCACGTTCATCGGTTCCGGCCCGGCCATCAACGCCTACGCCAAGTCCAAGGGCGAGGCGGTGCGGCTGGTCTCGGGTGCCACGTCCGGCGGCGCACAGCTCGTGGTGAAGCCCGAGATCGGCTCGGCGGCGGACCTCAAGGGCAAGATCATCACCACCCCGCAGCTGGGCAACACGCAGGACGTGTCGCTGAAGAAGTGGCTGTCGGAGCAGAAGCTCGGCGTCGGCGCGGGTGCCGACCAGGTCAACGTGACCAACACGGAGAACTCGCAGTCGCTCGACCTGTTCAAGAAGGGCGAGGTGCACGGCGCGTGGGCGCCGGAGCCGTGGTCGTCGCGGCTGGTGCTGGACGCCGGCGCGAAGGTGCTGCTGGACGAGAAGACCCTGTGGGAGGGCGGGAAGTTCCCGACCACCGTGCTGCTGGTGCGGACCAAGTTCCTGCGTGAGCACCCGCAGACCGTCGAGGCGCTGCTGAAGGGGCACCTCGCGGCCACCGACTACGGGCTGAACAACAAGGCGGACGCCAAGCAGGTCGTCAACAACGCGCTGAAGACGTTGACCGGCAAGCAACTCGGCGAACCGGTGCTCGACCGCGCGTTCGACAACATCGAGCTGACGCTGGACCCGCAGGCCAAGACGTTCCCGCAGCTGGCGAAGGACGCGGTCACCGCCGGGGTCGCCAAGGAGGCCGCGGACGTCGCCGGGCTCGCCGACTTCACGCTGCTCAACAAGGTGCTCTCGGCCGCGGGCAAACCCACCGTGGACACCGCCGGACTGGACAAGAAGTAACTCAGGGAAGGCAGGCACACCATGACCGCCACGCTTGAGAACGCCGCCCAGTCCACATCGGACACAGCGGTGGCCTTGTCCGGGGTCCGCAAGACGTTCGGACACGGGTCCAACGCGGTGACTGCGCTCGACGGCGTCGACCTGCGGGTCGCGCCGGGCGAGTTCGTGTGCCTGCTGGGCGCGTCCGGCTGCGGCAAGTCGACCTTGCTGAACCTGGTCGCCGGGCTGGACGCGCCCACCTCGGGTGCCATCGAGCTGTCCACGTCACGGCCCGCCGTGATGTTCCAGGAAGCCGCGCTGATGCCGTGGCTCACCGCCGCGCGCAACGTCGAACTGCCGTTGCGGCTGGCCGGTGTGAAGCGCGGCGCGCGCCGGGAGAAGGCGGGCGAGCTGCTGACGCTGGTGCGCCTGGCCGAGGCCGGTCACAAGCGCCCGCACGAGCTGTCCGGCGGTATGCGGCAGCGCGTGGCGCTCGCTCGGGCGCTCGCGTCCACGCTGGGCAGCGCCGAGGACGGCACCCCCGGCCTGCTGCTGATGGACGAGCCGTTCGCGGCCCTGGACGCCATCACCCGGGACGTGTTGCAGGCCGAGCTGGTGCGGGTGTGGCAGGAGACGCGCACCGCGATCCTGTTCGTCACGCACGACGTGCGCGAAGCCGTCCGACTGGCCCAGCGGGTCGTCCTGCTGTCCTCCCGCCCCGGCCGCGTGGTCCGCGAGTGGTCCACTGTGGATGGTGACGAGCCGGCGCTGATCAGCGACATCACCAGCCACCTGCGAGAGGTGATCAGTGGCCACGCCGCGGCTTGACAACGACCTGGCGGCGGTCGGCGCCGGCCTGGACGTCCTGGACGCGCCCACGCAGGAGCAGCGACCGTCGCTGGGCAGGCGGTTCCTGCGAACCGGGGTGCCGCCGCTGATCGCGTTCGCGTTACTCCTGGGCGTGTGGCAGGCCCTGTGGGCGGCGGCGTTCTGGCCGGAGTACCAGCTGCCGTCGCCCTCCTCGGTGTGGGCGGCGGTGGCCGAGGCCATCGAGACGGGCCGCGCGCTGGACGTGCTGTGGACGTCGGTGCACCGGGCCGTGCTGGGCTTCCTGGCCGCCGTGCTGATCGCGACCCCGCTGGGGCTGCTGATCGCCAAGGTGCGGGTGGTGCGCGCGGCGATCGGCTCGCTGGTGACGGGCTTGCAGTCCCTGCCGTCCGTGGCGTGGGTGCCGGCCGCGATCCTGTGGTTCGGCGCGACCCCGTCCACCATCTACTTCGTGGTGCTGATGGGTTCCGTGCCGTCCATCGCGAACGGCCTGGTGGCGGGCGTCGACCAGATCCCGCCGCTGCTGCCGCGCGTCGGGCAGGCGCTGGGCGCGAGCAAGCTGGCGGCGGCCCGGCACATCCTGCTGCCGGCCGCGCTGCCCGGCTACCTGGCGGGCTTGAAGCAGGGGTGGGCGTTCTCGTGGCGTTCGCTGATGGCGGCGGAGATCATCGCGACCTCGCCGCAGCTGGGTGAGGGTTGGGGGCAGTACCTGCACAACGGGTCGTCGCTCAACGACATCTCGATGGTGATCGCGGCGATCTTCCTGATCCTGTTGGTGGGCGTGGGCATCGAGCTGCTGGTGTTCCGTCCGTTGGAGCGGACCGTGCTACGGGCACGTGGCCTGACAGGTGCGCTGTGACCGCCTTGGTGGCCGTGGCACACGGCAGTCGCGATCCGCGTTCGGCGGCGACCGTGCACGCTCTGCTGGATGTGGTGCGGGCTTTGCGTCCTTCGCTGGACGTTCGGGGGTCCTTTTTGGACCTTTCCGCGCCCCGGCTGGGTGACGTGCTGCGGGGCGTGCACGGGGACGGACACCGGTCGGCTGTGGTGGTGCCGTTGTTGCTGGGCAAGGCTTTTCACGCCCGGGTGGACGTGCCGGGGGCGGTCGCCGAGGCGCGGCTGCCTTCGCTGGACGTGACGATCGCCGACGTGCTGGGGCCCGATCCCCGGCTGGAGTCGGCGGCGTTGCGGCGGTTGGCTTCGGCGGGGGTGGCTTCCGGCGATCCCTCGGTGGGCGTGGTGTTGGCCGGTGCGGGGTCGTCGCACGCGCCGGCGAACCGGCTGGTGACGTCGATCGCGCGGCGGTGGGCGGCCGGTTCGGGTTGGGCGGGGGTGGAGGCGGCCTTCGCCTCCACCGCATCGCCCGACGTGCCCACGGCGGTGGCCCGGTTGCGGGCGCGCGGGGCGCGGCGGATCGCCGTGGCGTCGTGGTTCCTCGCGCCGGGACTGCTGCCGGACCGGGTGGCGAACCTGGCCGGTGACGCCGTGGTCGCCGCGCCGCTCGGGCCGGATCCGGAGGTGGCGGAACTCGTGCTGCACCGGTTCGACGCGGCCGTCGCGGCGGAACTCGCGGTGTGCTCGGCCTGACCGCTCAGTTCGTGGTGAAGTCGAACTCGCCGTCGGCGGCTCCGGCGACGAAAGCGGCCCACTCGCCGTCGTCGAAGCACAACTCGACGGCGGTGACGGGCGACCGGACGACGGTGTCGGTGCCGATCCTGGTGATCGTGGCGACCTCGTTCGGGCCGGCCGGACCGGCTTCGAGGGCTTCGCCGACGAACGCCGTCCAGGCGGGGAGCGGGAACGCGATCGTCCCGGCGGTCGGGTGCTTGCTGTGCCGCATGACCACTCCGTCGACAACCGGAGCGACCTCGACACAGTTCCCGGTAGCCGTGCTGTAGCTGCTCTTCCGCCACCCGGTAATGGCCTGTGTTGTCAGGGAATCGATGTTCATCGCAGGTCCTTGATCACGTCGCGGATGAGGTCCAGTGACTCTCGCGGGGGCAACGCCTGACTCTGCACGGAGCCCATGGCGTGCAGGTAGCTGCGAATCACTCCGCTGCGCTCGTGCACCGTCCAGGATGTCACTCCGTCAACATAGACGGCTTCGGGATCTGCTTCATCCGGCCACTGGATGATGACGAACGAGTCACCGAGCGCGGCGTGGGCATCGGCGGAGAACGGCACGACCTGCACGGTGACATCGTGCTCGCGGACCACGCGGGTGATGTGGCGAAGCTGCTCGGACAGGATGCCCGCGCCGCCGACCTGTTGGCGGATGGCGGCTTCACCGACGATCGCGGTGAGCCGCAGTCCCTCCAGGATGCGGTTCTGGCGGCGCATCCGCAGTTCCAGGTACCGATCGACGTCGGACACGCGCATGTGCGGCGATCCGGCGGTGATGATCCGCTCGGCATAGTCGCGGGTCTGGAGCAGGCCGGGGATGACCTCACCTTCGTAGGTGCGGATCCAGGAGGCGTCGGCCTCCAGCTCGATCAGCATCTGGACGGCCTCGGACAGGATGTCGCCGTAGTCCTGCCACCAGCCCGGCTCGTCTGCCTTGCGGCGCAACGTGTCCAACTGCTCGGCAGGTTCGGCGGCGATGCCCAGCACGTCCACGGTCCGGGCGAGCACACCCTGGGACAGCTTCGCCTTGCCCGATTCGATCTTCGACCACGTGGCCTGGTGGATGCCGACCTGGGCGGCCAACTCGGTGCCGGTCAAGCCGCTTTGCTGCCGATAGGTGCCCAGGCGGGTACCGAGACGGCGACTGCGCACGGTCGGTCGCATCTGTGTCCCCTGCTCCCTTGTGTTCCACGTGCGGTGACCTTCACAACCACCCGATCGGGGCGCTTCAGGATCGGAATTATGCCGCACATTATGCCTATCATGACCTCTGTGTCGGAGGACACACGTTAGACCATCTGGCCGACAGCACATCGAACGGAGCCCCCATGACGACCGCACTCGAACAGCCGGAACACAACGCGCACCCGCTGGACCAGCTCGTGACCGATCCCTCCGGCCGGAAACCGCTGTGCAGCGAGCCGGAGTTCACCGCGATCCTGGCGCGGATGGCGACCAACGAGGCACCCCGGCTGTTCGCGGTGGTGCAGGAGTACGGCGACCGGGTGGACGCGCGGATCGCCGCGTGGGGCATGGCGTTCGCCGATCACGCCGAGGTCGTCTCCGTCGGGTACGAGCGGCGGATGAGCCTGCCGACGCCGGAGAACGCGCTGTGCCTGTTCGGGTTCGGCAGCCACATCCGGGCCCGGCTCGTGTGGCTCGACCCGGGCGCGACCGGAGTCAGTCGGCGTCCAACGCGGCGATCAGGCGTTGCATGACCGACAACGTGGTGCGCAGTTCGTCCACCCCCACCTGGGCTGAGACGCGGTTGGCCCACGCGTGCTGCGCCTCCCGCAGGCCCTCGATCGCCGCGTAGCCCGCCTCCGTCGGCCGGAACAGCTTGGCGCGGCGGTGCGCCGGGTTGGGCAGATACTCGGCCAACCCCTTCTCCACCAACAGATCCGTGATCCGCTGCACGCTCTGCCGCGCCAACCCCATCTCCCGGGCGATCCCGGACACCGGCAACGGCTGCCGCAACACCGCGCCCATCACCTGCCACCACGCCGCCGTAAGACCGACAGGCTTGGTCATCACCTCGGCAGCGTCCAGAAAGCCACCGTAGAGACGGAACGTGCGCATGACCACGTCGGTCAACACATCCCCCGCCTCGGTACGCGACTCCACCGCACGCGACTCCGACGTCACGAGGCCGCCGCCACCAGCTTGCCGAACCACTCCGGGTCCGCCGTGTCGAACAGGCCGTACCACGCGTCCAGCACCGCCGGCTCATACAGATCAAGCTCCGCAAGGACCTCACGGGCGAACTGGAGCGCACTCGCCGCACCCGCCGTGACCAACCCACCGGCCCGCACCGCACGCTCAGGCCGGAAGAACTCCGCACCCCCATACCCGGACACGGACTGCAACTCCTCCAACGCGTTCCCGGTGTGCACGCGATCGTTCAGCAGCCCTTCCGCCGCCAGCCCG
Source organism: uncultured Saccharothrix sp. (assembly GCA_965995405.1). GTDB lineage: Bacteria > Actinomycetota > Actinomycetes > Mycobacteriales > Pseudonocardiaceae > Actinosynnema. The sequence continues at coordinate 2,884 of CBHFOL010000093.1, read as the reverse complement.
ACCACCGCACCGCAGATCGCCGCCACCGGCACCCCCGCGTCCAGCCAGCGCCGTGCCGCCACACCGAACTCCGCGTTGCCACCCCCGCCCCAACTGTCCCCACCGGGCAGGATCAGCATCGCGCTCTCCGCCGGGCCGACGTCCGCCAGCACCACATCGGGCAGCATCCGCACGCCACCCATCGTCGTGATCGGATCCGACGTCAAACCCACCGTCCGGATCCGGTGGCTGCCGGGGTTCTTCTGGAAGTCCGGGCTGTTGATCCGCGCGGCGGCGTAGCCGAACTCCCAGTCGGCCAACTGGTCGTAGAGGGCGAGGTGGACCGTCTTCGTCGTCATGACAGTATTCTGTCATATTGACAGCACGCTGTCAAAGAAGGCTGGCTCGTAGAGTGCAGGCCATGGCAGACGAGCTGGTCCACTACGAGGTGCGGCGCGGCATCGCGACGATCACGTTGGACTCACCCCACAACCGCAACGCCCTGTCCGCGCAACTCCGCGCCGAGCTGACCGGGCACCTGAAGACCGCCACCGCCGACGACGGCGTGCGCGTCCTCGTGCTCACCCACACCGGCCCGGTCTTCTGCTCCGGCATGGACCTCAAGGAAGCCGGCGGCGCGAGCTCCGAGCAGCAGGGTGTCAACGAGTTCCCGGCGATCCTGGAACAGCTGTGGACCAGCCCCAAGCCGGTCGTGGCACGGCTCGCCGGCCCGGCCCGCGCCGGCGGCGTCGGCATCGTCGCCGCGTGCGACATCGCGGTGGCCGTGGACACCGCCACCTTCGCGTTCAGCGAGGTCCGCATCGGCGTCGTGCCCGCCGTCATCTCGGTGACCGTGCTCCCCCGCCTGCTGCCGCGCGCGGCACACGAACTGTTCCTGACCGGCGAGACCTTCGACGCCACCCGCGCCCGGGAGATCGGCCTGATCAACGCCGCCGTGCCCGCCGACGGCCTGGACGCCGAGGTCGACCGCTACACCGACATGCTCGCGCTGGGCGCGCCGAACGCCCTGGCCGCCACCAAGCGGATGCTCCAGGAGCCCCGGTCGACCAACCTGGGCGAGGTGTTCGCCGACATGCTGGAACTGTCCGCACGGCACTTCGGCGGCCCCGAGGGCCAAGAGGGCATCGCCGCGTTCGTGGCGAAGCGCAAGCCGTCCTGGGTGCCCGCCGACTGACCTCTACCCGGACCGGGCCGGCGCAGGGGCGGTCCGGGGACCGCACGGAGAACAACCGCACGCCCCCCGCCATCGCGGCCTCCGCGTCGGACAGCACGGACTCGACGTCCTCGTCGCCGCCCTCCCACACCAGCACGTGGTCACCGGGCGGCAGCCACGACAGGTCGGTCAGGCAGTCGTACAGCGCGTCCAGGTTCTGCCCGTAGTAGTCCGGGAACTCCATGGCCTTCCCGATGGCCGCCAACGCCGCCGACTTCGACCGCGCACCGGGCCGCACCACGTGCCGATACGTCTTCATCGCGTCACGTCCACCACGACGAACGTCGAGTAGTGGTCACCCGTGTAGTACACCTCGGACGACGACCCGGTGACGATCCGCCGCGCCCCCCGGTCACCACTGCCCGGCGTCGGCACCGTGTACTCCCGGTAGTAGTCGCCGGACTTCGCGGGCAGCCGCTTCTCCCGGTTCTGGAACGTCACGCCGTCGTTGCGCGGGTACGGGAACGGCCCGCCCTTCTCGATCAGCTTCCAGGTCGTCACCGCCTCCGCGGGCAGCCCGGACAGCTCCTTCACCGGCAGCCCGGCCCCCGACCCGGGCACCGGCTGCACACCCGACCCACCGGTCACCCGGGCAGTCGTCGTGGACGGCGGTGCGGAGGTGGAAGAGCCCCCGAGGTCCTTGGCGAAGTAGCCGATCACGACCAGCGCGATCAGACCGAGGAGTGCGACGGTGAGGCGCCTGGCGGGAGTCACGCCCGTCAGCCTACGAACCCGTGCCCGCGTCCACCTTCCCGGGCTCGACCTCGGACGTGGCTTCGACCTCGACGGACGGCGGCGGGTTGAACCGGGACGACGCGTTGTCCACCAGCCGGTCGATCAGCCGCGCCGCACCCAGACCCGCCAGCAGCAGCACCGCCATGACCAGCCCGAACTGGAGCGGGAAGGGCAGTTGGGCGAGCCACAGCTCGATGCTCTCCCACCACTGCGCGATCGCGTCCAACACGGGTCGAGCCTACTGCCGTGACGTGGTTCACCGCACACGGATCCCTACCTCTCGGTAAGTTCCCGGTCATGTTCGCCGTCTACGCAGCCGAGCCGAGCCCGCAGGACCCCGTCGCCGCACTGCGCGTCGGTGACCGCCCCGACCCGGAGGTCCCGGCCGGCTGGGTCCGGGTGGACGTCAAGGCCGCGAGCCTGAACATGCACGACCTGTGGACGCTGCGCGGTGTCGGCATCAAGCCCGACCGGTTCCCGATGGTCCTGGGCTGCGACGGCGCGGGCGTGCTGGACGACGGCACCGAGGTGGTGCTGCACTCGGTGATCGGCGACCCGGCGTGGTCCGGCGACGAGACGCTCGACCCGGGCCGCACCCTGCTCACCGAGAAGTACCAGGGCACGTTCGCCGACCACGTCGTGGTGCCCGCCCGCAACGCGCTGCCCAAGCCCGCCGACCTGTCGTTCGCCGAGGCCGCGTGCATGGGCACGGCGTGGCTGACCGCGTACCGGATGCTGTTCGTGAAGTCGGGTCTGCGGCCCGGCCAGACGATGCTCGTGCAGGGCGCGTCCGGTGGGGTGTCGACCGCGCTGATCCAGCTCGGCCGTGCCGCTGGTTTCCGGGTGTGGGTCACCGGCCGTTCCGAGGAGAAGCGCGCGCTGGCGACGAGTCTCGGCGCGCACGACGTGTTCGAGTCCGGCGCGCGCCTGCCCGAA
>CBHFOL010000092.1:0-24279 GCA_965995405.1 uncultured Saccharothrix sp. | reverse complement strand
GTGAACAGCCCGCGGTTGTACGGGTGCTGGCGGTACGACGAGCCGGCGATGGACGCGGCCGTCGCGTCCGCCCCGGTCACCGTGAAGGTGGTGGAGACGTTCCCGCCCGCCGTCCCGTTCCCTTTGTGGGCTTACTCGTCAGCCGCCAACGCGGGCCCGGCCGTCGGAACCACCTCCCGGGCCCGACGCACCGGCCACGTGGAGGTGGAACACGCCCTCGTCGTCCATGCTGCCCAGGACACCGGTCCGGAACACCCGGATCGGGTGGCCGTCGATGGACGCGGTGCCGAACTTCTCGGCGGTCGACGCCGGGTCGCCCAGGTAGCCGTAGGCCAGGCCATCGCCCGTGACGACCAGGTCCCCGACGCGGACATCGTGCTCTCCACCGGGCCGTAGCCGTTGACCAGCCGAACCTCCGGGCGCGACCGGAGAATCCGGCCCGCCTGCCGTGCGGACAACCGCTCCCCGCCCACCACCAGCGTGTCGAGCCCGGCGAACGCGTGCACGTCCTCGTCCGCGATCACGGCTGGCGACAGCGCGATGTCGTCGGACAGCACGTCGTACGTGGTGACGCCGTCGCGATGGATCAGCGCCACCGCGTCCGGGTGTTCGCGGACGCGGGCCTGGAAGACCTCGTGGATCATGCGGTTCTCGCCAGCTCGCCGTCGCCCGGCATCCCGTACACCCGCACGTGGGACCGCAGCGCCATCCGCTTCCACCCGTTGCGGCGGATCACCGGCTCCGGGATGCCGAGCTTGCGCACCAGGTAGTCGATGTGCGCGTCCACCGCCCGCGGGCTGCTGCCCAGCCGCCCCGCGATATCGGCCGACGTGGGCGCGACGGCCCCTTCACACAGCGCGGCCAGCACGGCGTAGTAGCGGGCCTCCGGGTCCAGCTTCGGCACCTCCGCCCGGATCGCCGGGCAGCGCGGCAGCAGCGGCCGGGGCGGTTCCACGACGGTCGCGAACACCGTCACCGACAGCGCGCCCGGCGGTCGGGCGGGTGTCACGATCGCCATGTCGAACCCGAACGGCAGCCGCTCCCCCGGCCGCACGGCGCTCGCCTCGCCCGGGCGGTCGACGTCGGCCACGAACAGCGGCTCACGGTCGGACAGGTTCGCGACCCACCACACCGCGCCGTCCGCCGCCACCGCGCCCCGGAAGTCCGGCTGACCCGCGATCGGCAGGTCCCACCGGCACACCCCGCACACGCACGTGCCGAACGTCCGGGTGCCCCCGCCCGGCACCTCGACCCGCCGCGGGCTCCGTCCCCGTTCCACCGGGCCCTGCACGGTCACTCCAGTCACAGCTCTCCCCCATGGTGTCCCCCGGCGAACCGGTGGCGGACCACCGGCGTTCCCCCAGCCGGTCCACGATCGCGCCTGTCCGCGAATACCGGAATGGGCACAACTACCCACTCCTCCCGACCCGAACCCGAAATTGCCTCACCATCGGCAAAGCGACCCGCGCGGGTAGCACAACGGATGATCAGTGCGCAATGGCCGGCGTTCTGGGATCGCCCGGATTACCCGTTGCGGCGCGGAGGCGCAGTCTTGCGGCATGCCGTCGCAGGGACCACCCGGAACCGCACGGCACCGACCCGGTCGCCACAGGGGGTGGCGACTCCCGAGTCCGGCGCGGCGCACCCGCTGCGGGCCCGACGCACCCACCCGTCCACCTCATGCGGGTGTCGGCAGTCGCGGGCCCGACCACCACGGCGGTCGCCGCGCCGGACCTCATCCCTCGTCGACGACCCTCCCGAGTCGACCCCGCAGGAGGAACCCCGGTGTTCGAGGACCACGACGACCGCGTCTACGCCGTCCTCCGCGACGGCGAAGGGCAGTACTCCATCTGGCCCGCCGACCGCCCCGTGCCGAACGGCTGGACGCCCGAGGGCACCACGGGCACGAAAACGGTCTGCCTCAAGCACATCCGGGGCCTGCGGACGCCGTTCGGGCGTTGACGGGCTCAGCAGCCGACGGCGGCCGGGGTTTCGGTGAGCAGACCGAGGGACTGGGCGCGGAGCACTGTGGACAGGCGGTCGGTGGTGCCCAGCTTCCGGTACACGTGCTGGAGGTGGCGGTGGACGGTGCGCGGGGAGATGTCCATCCGGCGGGCGATCGCGTCGGCGGTCAGCCCTTCCGCCAGCACGACCAGCACCTTGCGCTCGCGGTCGGTCAGGCTGTGGTCGGAGGTCAGGGCCCAACCGCCCGCCACCCGGTCGAACAGGCCGGGTTCGCAACTGTCGAGCAGGGCGGCGGCGTGGTCGCATTCGCGCCGTTCGAGGTTCGGCCGGCCGACCACCCGGAACAGGATGGCGGACATCAGCCGGGCACGGCCGGCGTGGATCCGGCTGCCCAGCCGTTCGAACGTCTCGGCGGCGCGCATCGCGTGCACGGCGGCCTCGGTGGGGCCGGTGTGGCGCAGTGCGCCGACCCAGGCGAGATCGGTGTAGGCCGCGCGCAGTCCGCCCGGGAGCCGGCGGGCCACGTCCCGCGTCGCCTCGGCCCACCCGAGGGCGTCCTCGACGCGTTGCCGTGCGCCGTCGGCCAGCGCCATCAGGCTGTACCACTCCACTGTGGACAGTGGGTCCGGGTCGCCGAACCGGGTCAGGAGGTGTTCCACGCAGCTCGTCGGGTCGCCGGCGTGGAACTGGGCGAGGCCGAGGGTGACGTACGCCCGGTGCTCGGATCCGGCGGCGACGGCCAGTTCGGCCAGGCGCAGTCCCTCGTCGGCCTCGCCCCGCCACACCGCGACCCGCGCCCGACCGGCCAGGGCGAGGGATGCGGGCGCGCCGGTCAGGTCGGCCGACTCGCTCGCGTCGGTGAAGCACTCGTCGGCTTCGGCCAGCCGACCGAGGCGCTCCAATGCCTCACCGCGTGCCTGCCAGAGGGGGTGCAGCAGGTCGCCCCGGTCGGTGGTGCGGGCGATCCCGACGGCCCGCTCCAGGTGCCGCACGGCGTCGGCGGTGCGTTCGAGCGCGGTTTCGGCGCGGCCCAGCCACAGCAGCGCTTCGGCGGGGCAGGTCGCCAGCCGGTCGGCCAGGGCGGCGGCCTCGTCCAGCAGGTCCAGGTCGTAGGCGGGTTTGCGCAGGCGGACGCCCAGGGCCAGGACCAGCAGGGTGTCGTCGCCCATGGCGCGGGCGTTGGCGACCACGGCGTCGGCTTCCGTTACGCCGGCCTTCGGGTTGGCGGCCAAGCCGAGTTCCAACAGGACGCGGCTGCGTCTGCGGGTGGAGGTGGCCGACTCACGACGCAACGGGCCATCGGCGGCCGGGCCGGGCTCCAGCGGCACGCGATCGTGGGCGGTACTCGCCAGTTCGAGGCGCAGTAGACCGTCCGCTTCGTCGTGGTGGCCCAGTTCCCGGTCCGCGAAGGCGCAGCGCAGCGCGATCCGGGCACGCAGCCAGACGCGGTCGGCCGGGATGGTCTCCAGCGCCGCCCGGGTGGCGTGGCGGTGTTCGTCCGGGCGTCCGGCGGCCAGCGAGACCGCCGCGAGCTTGCGCAACACCCGCAACCGGATCGGGACCGCCGTCCGGGGCAGCAGCCGGGACGCGGTGTCGAGCCAGTGCGCGGCGATCGCCGGCGCGACCCGGGACACCGCGTCGGCGGCGGCGATCAGGTCCGGCACGGCGGCCGGGTCGCCGGAGCAGGCGACGTGGTGGGCGCGGACCGTCACGGGTGCGCCTTCGTCGGCCAGCGCGGCGGACGCCCGGCGGTGCGCCGCTCTTCGCCAGTCGGGGTCGGCCGACTCGTAGACCGACTGCCGCAGACGTGCGTGCCGAAAGTCCGACTCGACGCCCAGCACCCCACGGCTCGTCAGACGCACCAGCGCGGCCCTGGTCTCGTGGAGGGCGGTTTCGGCGACCGCCGCTACCAGGCGCGGCTCCGCGCCGCCCAGGACCGCGACGGCCCGCGCCACGGGCAGGTCGGCGAGGTCGATCCCGGGCACGGCCGCATCGCCGGCGCTCAACTCGATGGCCTCGGCGGCGGCGAACTCCGGCGGGCAGGTTTCGGGCGGGTGGGTGACGACGATCGTCACGTCCGCCTCGGGCTGGTGGCGCAGCAGGTGGCCGAGGAGTTCCAGCGAGCCGCTGTCCGCGAGGTGGGCGTCGTCGAACAGGACCAGCAGCCCCGCCGGCCGTGCGACGGCCTCCACCAGGTCGCCGACCGTCCGGTAGAGACGGTGGCGTTCGGCGTCCAACAGGGTCGACCGGTCGTGCCCGGGATCGAGGAACGAGTGGAACACCGCGCGCAGCAGGAGCAGTGCGTCCGGGCTCGCCCCGGCCACGCCGGGTGAGCGGTGCAGTGCGTCCCGCAGCGCGCCGAACGGGATCGTGCGCCCGGTTTCCGTACCGCGTGCGGTGAGCACGGGTGTGTCACGGCGGCGGGCCGTGCGGGCGAGTTCGGCCAGCAGGTGCGACTTCCCGGCACCGGTCACGCGCGCCAGTCTCAGGCGTGGCGGGCGGTCCGGCGCGGGCGGTGCCGCCAACCGGTCCAGCGCGTCCCGGAATCCGACCAGTTCCCCAGCGGTCATGGCGTCCTCCCCCGACAAGGAGGCCGCGGCCGGGCGCCGGATACGCGCTGTCGCCAACCGTTCGCCAAGCGCCATCCCGATCGGCGTCGCCTGGAAGCCGTGCTGCCGAACGGACCACCACCTCACCAGCGTCCGGCCCACGCGGTACCGCCACCGGCCGGCCCGCCGGAACACGGTGGACGCCGCACCTCCGGAACTGTTCAATGCTATTGAATACGAAGGGGAATCGACAGGTGACTCGAAGTGAGCGCCCGTTGGGGGACGGGAAGGGGCCGCTGGAGTCGTTCGCGGCCGACCTGCGGCGATTACGGGACGGGGCGGGCTGCCCGACGGATCGGGAGCTCGCCTCGCGGACGCACTGCCCGGCCGCCACGCTGGCCGAGGCGGCGGGTGGGCGGGAGCTGCCCACACTGGCCGTGACCCGGGCCTACGTCCGGGCCTGCGGCGGCGACGCCGACGAGTGGACCGCCCGCTGGCACGAGGTCGCCGCCGCACTCCCACCGGGCGACGACGCGCCGTACCCGGGGTTGGCGGCGTTCCGACCGGAGGACGTGGACCGGTTCTTCGGGCGGGAACGGCTGGTCCGCGAGCTGCGGGAACGGCTGGCCCGCCACCCGGTGGTGCTGTTCGGCCCGTCCGGCGCGGGCAAGTCGTCGGTGCTGCGCGCGGGCCTGGTGGCGGGTGAGTCGGGGGCGGTGGCGCTGTTCACGCCGGGGTCGCGGCCGTGGGAGGAGTGCGCGATCCGGCTCGCCCGGCTCGGTCTGGGCACCCCGGACGCGCTGCGGGCCGAGCTGGCGGACGATCCGTGCGGCCTGCACCGGCTGGTGCGGCGGCTCGACCGGCCGTTGCTCGTGGTCGACCAGTTCGAGGAGATCTTCACCCGGTGCCCGGACGAGGGGGAACGCGCCGGGTTCATCGCCGCCCTGGTCGGTGCCGCCGAGCACAGCCGGGTCGTGCTCGGCGTCCGTGACGACTGCTTCGCCCGCTGCGCCGCGTACCCGGAGCTCCGGGACGTGCTCCGGCACGCCCAGCTGATCGTGGAGCCGATGACCGCCGACGAACTGCGCGAGGCCGTCACCCGGCCCGCCGTGCTCGCCGGCTGCACGGTGGAGGACGCGCTGGTGGCCCGGCTGGTCGCGGACGCCGCCGGGCGGACGGACGTACTCCCGCAGGTGTCGCATGTCCTGCGGGAGGCATGGCGGCGACGGAGCGGCGACACGGTCACGCTCGACGGCTACGAGCGGGCAGGCGGGTTGGACCAGGCGATCTCGAACACCGCCGAGGACGCCTACCTCGCGCTCGACCTGCAACAGCGGACGTTGGCGCGTAAGGTCTTCCTGCGACTGACCGTTCTCGGTGAATCCACAGTGGACATCCTACGCCGAGTGCCGCGCGCCGAGCCGGACCTGGCCGCCGTCCAGGCACACCTGATCCGGGCCGGGCTGCTCGTCGCCGACCACGACACCGTGGAGATCGGCCACGAAGCGCTGTTCCGGTCGTGGCCCCGGCTGCACGGGTGGCTGGCAGAGGAACGGGAAGCCGAGCGACGGCAACGGGAACTCGCCGAGGCGGCCGGGACGTGGCTGGAACGCGACCGCGACCCCGGTTCGCTGCTGCACGGCGACCGGCTGGCCGCCGTGCTGGACTGGGCGACCGACGCCCGGCTCGACGCACCGGAACAGGAGTTCCTGCGTCGCAGCATCGAGCGGGAGGCACGCGGCCCCCGGCGGCTGCGGCGGCTGGTGGCCGTGCTCGCTGTGCTGTTGCTGCTCGCGGTCGGCGCGACCTGGTACGCGATGTCGGCGCAGCACCGGCACGCCGGGCAGCGGGACGTGGCGCTGTCGCAGAAGGTCGCGGCCGACGCGAACGCGTTGCGCCCGACCAACCCGTCGCTGGCGGCGCAGCTCGCCCTGGCCGCCTACCGGCTCGCACCGACCGTGGAGGCACGCAGCGCGTTGCTCGGGGCGTTCGCCTCGCCGTTCACCGCGACGGTGCGGATGAAGGTCAACGCCATCGCGTTCACCCGGGACAACCGGCGGATGGCGAGCGGCGGCGACGACCGCACGCTGCGGCTGTGGGACGTGACCTCGTCCCTGCGGCCGACCGTCGCGGCGACGCTGCCGTACCAGCCGGACGACATCGAGTCGTTGGAGTTCAGCGCCGACGGCACGCTGCTGGTCGCCGCGCACTGCGACGGCCGCGTCCGGCTGTGGGGGCTGGCGGACGCCCGCAATCCGGTGCTGCTGGCCGATTTCAAGGTCGACGACGAGCCGGTGTACCGGGCGGCGCTGAGCCCGGACGCCACTGTGGTCGCCACCGCCGGCAACGACGGGCGGGTGCGGCTGTGGGACATCTCGACGCGCGACCGCCCGGTGCCGCTCGCGGTGCTCACCGGGCACACCGACACCGTCTGGACGGCCGTGTTCAGCCCGGACGGCTCGCTGCTGGCCACCGCGAGCGAGGACGGCACCGCCCGGCTGTGGCGGGTGGCGGACCGGCGCGCCCCGAGCGCGTTCGCGACCATCGACGCGCACCGGCAGTCGGTGCGGTCGGTCGCGTTCAGCCCGGAAGGCAGGCGGCTGGCGACCGGCGGCACCGACCACACCGCGCGGCTGTGGGACGTCACCGGACCGTCGCCCGCGCCGCTGGGCGTGCTGTCCGGGCACACCGGGCCGGTGCAGGTGGTCGCGTTCAGCCCGGACAACCGGACTGTCGCCACCACCGGGTCGGACTGCGCGACGAAGCTGTGGGACACCGCCGCCCCGGACAGCCCGGTGCTGCTCGGCACGCTCACCGGGCACACGCAGACCGTGTACACGCTGGTGTTCGCCCCGGACGGGCACGTGCTGGTGTCGGCCGGGGACGACGGCACCGCGCTGTTCACCGAGGTGCCGGGTCCGGTGTTGGGCGTGCCGCCGTCGTGGTCGGCGAGCCCCAGCCCGGACGGCGGCCTGCTGGCGGTCGGCAGCGAGGACAACGCAGTGCGGCTGTGGGACGTGCGCGACCCGCGCCGGCCGGTGCCCCGCGCGGTGCTGACCGACGCGACCGCCCCGGTGAAGTCGGTCGTGTTCAGCCCGGACGGCCGGTTCGCCGCCGCCGGGGCCAGCGACGGGACGGTCGGCTACTACGACCTCACCTACCCGGACCACCCGCGGCGGGTGGCGCGGTTCGCGCACCAGGGCAGCGTGCGGACGGTGGCGTTCGGGCGACAGGGCCGACTGCTCGCGACGGCCGGCTACGACCACGTGGTGCGACTGTGGGACCTCACCGACCACCGGCCGCTGGGTGTGCTGCGCGGCGACGGGAACGAAGGGATCTTCTCCGCCGCGATCAGCCCGGACGGGAACCTGGTGGCGGGCGTGATGAACCGCCGGATCCGGCTGTGGGACGTGACGGACCCGCGTTCACCGAGAGCGCTGGCCGACCTCGAAGGGCACACCGCTCGGGCGACATCCGCCGTGTTCAGCCCGGACGGCCGCACCGTCGCGACGGGCTCCCTGGACCGGACGGCCCGGCTGTGGGACGTCACGGATCCCGCCACGCCCCGGCCGAAGGCGGTGCTGTCCGGGCACAGCGGCGTCGTGCAGTCGGTCGCCTTCAGCCCCGACGGCGGGGTGCTCGCCACCGCCGGGTTCGACCGGACCACCCGGCTGTGGGACGTGACCGGCCCGCCCCGGCCGCTCGCCGTGCTGGCCGACCACACCGACCGGGTGTACTCGGTGGCGTTCGCCGGCCACACCCTGGTCACCGCGAGCGAGGACCACACCGTGCGGCTGTGGGACGTGGACGTCGAGTCCGTCGCGGCCCGGGTGTGCGGGGCTTCCCGGCCCCGGATCACCGAGCAGGAGTGGCGGGAGCACTTCCCCGACCTGCCCTACACCCCGCCGTGCCCGACGTGAGCGGGAACGTGGTGCGGAAGTCGTCGGTCGGGTGACATGGCCAGTTTCGGTCAAGTGGCCTGAGACAAGGGACATCCGGTCGTGTCAGGGTCGGACCACCCGACATTTCGTGGAGACACCGTGGATCCCGTGCTGGCCGCCGACCTCGCCGAACTGCCCGACGTGCTGGACGCGACCCGCCGGTACGCGGCGGACATCGTGGCGGGCCTCGCCGAACGGCCGGTCGTCCCGGCGACGGCGACCGACTCGGAACCGTTGCCGGAGCAGGGATCCGGATTCGCCGGGGCGCTGGAGTCCTTCGACACACGGTGGGAGCCCGGCTTCTCCGCGTCGCCGGGCCCCCGCTACCTGGGCTTCGTCACGGGCGGTGCGACGCCGGCGGCGCTCGCGGGCGACTGGCTGGCGGGCACGTTCGACCAGAACGCCGCCGCGCACGACGGGTCGGCCGCGAAGGCACTCGAACACGAGACCGTGCGCTGGCTCGCGTCCCTGTTCGGACTCGGTGCCGCGCACTCGGGCGCTTTCGTCAGCGGTGCCACGATGTCGACGTTCGTCGGGCTCGCGACGGGCCGGGAATGGCTGGGCGAGCAGCGTGGCGTGTCCGTGGCCGACGCCGGGGTCGGGGCGCTCGGGCCGGTCGCGGTGTTCTCCGGGTCGCCGCATTCCAGTGTCGCCAAGGCGTTGTCGATGCTCGGACTGGGCCGGGACAGCCTGCGCCCGGTGCCGACGCTGCCCGGACGGGAGGCGGTGGACGTCGCCCGGCTGCGGGACGCGTTGGCGGAACTCGACGGTCCGGCGATCGTCGTGGCCAACGCGGGCACGGTGAACACAGTCGACTTCGACGACCTGGTGGCATTGGCGGAACTGCGGGAGCAGCACCCGTTCTGGCTGCACGTGGACGCCGCGTTCGGCGGTTTCGCGGCGCTGTCCCCCGAGCACGCGCACCTGGTGGCCGGGCTCGCGGACGCCGACTCGGTATGCGTGGACCTGCACAAGTGGCTCAACGTGCCGTACGACTCGGCGGTGCAGTTCACCCGCCGCCGCGACCTCCAACTGCGGGTGTTCCGCAACGCCGCCGCGTACCTCGGACTGCCCACCGACGACCCGGACTTCGTGCACCTCACACCGGAGAACTCGCGACGGCTGCGGGCGTTGCCGGCCTGGTTCACGCTCCGCGCGTACGGCCGGGACGGGCACCGCGAGATCGTGGCACGCTGCGCCGAGCAGGCCCAACGGCTCGGCGACCTGCTCGCGGAGGCCCCGGAGTTGCGGGTGCTCGCCCCGGTGCGGCTCAACGTCGTGTGCTTCACCCTCGCCGACAACCCCACCGCACAACGGATCGCCGAAGTCGCACGCACGATCGCCGCCGACGGCGAGACGTTCCTCACCCCGACTGTCTACAATGGACAGCACGCGCTGCGGGCCGCGTTCGGCAACTGGCGCACCACGTCCGCCGACACCGACCGCGTCCACCGGGCGATCATGCGCGCGGTCCGGAGTTCCGGCTGACGCGCGGCCGGGAAGCCGGTAGCCTGCACGCAGGACACTGCGGGGAGGGTTGGGGCATGGCGACGCCGGATGCCACGGACAGCGAGTTCCCGCACGGGATCGGCAAAACCGCGCGGCGCGTGCTGGAACTCAACGGCTACACGCGCTACCACCAGCTGGCCGGCGTGTCCGCCAAGGAGCTGCTGAAGATCCACGGCATGGGCCCCAAGGCGATCCGGATCCTGCGGGAGGAACTGGCCGCCCGGGGACTGTCGTTCGCCGACTGAACTACCGCGCCGACCGGACTACCGCAGCGTCGGCAGCACCTCGGCCGCGACCGTCTCCAGCAGACCTTCGTCGCCCGCGAACACACCCGACTCCCTCGGCCACGGCGCGGCCACGTCGGTGAACCCCAGTTCCCCGGCCCGGCCCAGGAAATCGCGGTAGCACTCCACACTCGACAGCGAGAACACCGGCGCGGCGTCGGTCTGGAGGAACCGCCGGAACCCGTCGGACGGCCGGTCCCGCGCGGCCAGCGCCTCGTCCAGCCGGTCGGACAGCTCGGCCAGCGACGCCCACCAGTCGTCCAGGGTGTCGTGGCGCGTCCCGGTGGTGATCCAGCCCTGGCCGAAGCGGGCGGCGAGCCGGAGCGCCTTGGGGCCGTTCGCGGCGACGACGAACGGGATCCGGGGCCGTTGCACGCATCCCGGCAGGTTCCGCGCACCCTCGGCCCGGTAGTACTCCCCCGCCCAGGTCACGTCGTCCTGGGTGAGCAGCACGTCGAGCAGTTCCACGAACTCGGCGTACCGCTTCGCCGGACTGGGCACGAGATTGGTGCCACCGAACACCTTCTGGTCGAAGCCGCCCATCCCGCCCGCGCCGACGCCGAGCGTGAACCGGCCGCCCGACACGTCGTCCAGGGCGGTGAGCTCCCGGACGAACGACACCGGGTGGCGGAAGTTCGGGGACGCCACCAACATGCCCAGCTCGATCCGCCGAGTCGCCTCGGCGGCCAGCGCCAGGGTCGGCACCGAGCCGAACCACGGGCCGTGGACCAGGGTCTGCCAGCCCACGTGGTCGAACGTCCAGGCGTGGTCGAACCCGTACCGCTCGACCGCCTGCCAACGCGGCTTCGCGTCGGCCCACCGGTACTCCGGCAGGATCGTGATCCCGGCTTTCATCCGAACTCCCATCAGTCGACATGTTCGATCGAACAGATCGGATGTTCGGATGTCAACTCCGATACCGCGTGGGAGTCGTGCCGAACCGGACGCGGCCGGGAGACTGACCGCGTCCGGCCCGGGGTCAGGCCGCCGCCCGGAGCGTGGCCCCGGCCAGCGTCCAGGCCACGTTCGCAGCCGCGTTGGTGCTGGTCTCCATCACGTTCGCGGCGACGTTGGTGATCGTGTCGCACCGCTGGTGGTAGCACGGGTCGCTACCGCTGGTGATGCCGCTGACCGGCACCCCGATCCGGGCGAACGACGCGTGGTCGCTGCGTCCGGCGATGTTCACCCCGCGGGTGGCGACGCCCTTGCTCCGGAAGTAGGTCTCGAACGTCTGCCGCAGCGAGGCGTTGTCCGTGTACACGCCCCACGTGGTGGTGTTGCGCGCGCCGACCATGTCGAAGTTCAGGTACGACTTGATCTTGGTGCGTTCGGCGGCGGGCAGCGCGTTGGCGTAGTACCTGGACCCGATCAGCCCGAGTTCCTCCGCACCCCACCAGCCGAACCGCAGCCGCTTCTGCAAGGCGGGCTTCGTCCGGGCCAGGGTGAGGGCGGTCTCCAGGATGGCGGCCGAGCCCGAGGCGTTGTCGTTCAGCCCGGGACCGGCGGTGACCGAGTCGAGGTGCGCACCGAGGAAGACGATCTGGTTCGCGTCGCCCTGCGGCCAGTCGGCGATCACGTTCCAGCCGGTCGCGCCGTTGTGCGTGAACGGTTGCAGGGTCGTCTGGAACCCGGCGGCGTCCAGCTTGCCCTTCACGTAGTCCGCCGAGGCGCGGTAGCCGGGCCTGCCATGCGCCCGGTTGCCACCGTTGTTGGTGCCGATGGTCTGGAACTGGTTGAGGTGGGCCATGATGTTCGCGGCCGGGATCTGCGGCGGCGCGGCCGTCGCGGGTGCGGCGGACGATGGGACCGCCATGCCCACGAAGACCAGGGCCGCCACGGCGACGCCGAGCGTTTTACCGATTCGCATTCGCGCTCCTAGGCAGGGAGGAGTTCGCAGCGTGCGGCGGCGTACCCAGCACGCTACTAGCCCGCCGGTCACCTCGAAACGCGCCGATTGTCCGACTTACGCACCCCCGACTGCGGCGGACGGCGCAACGCCGTCTCACCTCGTCCGCCGGGAGCCCCTCCGCCGGGCCGGTTGGTCGACCTCGCCTCCTGCGGGAACACCGCGGCCGTTCCGTTGGGGGTGGACCCGGATCTGCGTTTCCTGCAACGCCTTCCGCAGCCGGTTCAGCCCCCGGTGCTGCGCGACCCGCACCGCACCGGGCGTGGAGCCGACCGCTTCGGCCGTCTCCTCCGCCGACAGCCCGGCCACCACTCGCAGCAGCAGGATCTCCCGCTGCCTGGCCGGCAGGACGTCCAGCAGCCTCGCCAGCAGCTCCGACAGCTCCCGCTGTTCCGCCCGCTGCTCGGGCCCCGGTTCGGAGGTCGGCCCGTCCGGCACCGCGGGCACCGGTTCGGCGCGGTTGCGGGCGGCGGCACGGTGCGCGTCGGCCACCTTGTGCGCCGCGATGCCGTAGACGAACGCGAGGAACGGCCGTCCCTGCGCCCGGTACGCGGGCAGCGCCGTCAGCACCGCCAGGCACACCTCCTGCGCCACGTCGTCGGCCGACACGGCGGGCCGTTCCTGGCGCCCCAGCCGGGCCCGGCAGTACCGCGCCACCATCGGCTTCACCGTCGCCAGCAGCCGCTCCACGGCCGCGTGGTCGCCCGCGACGGCCGGTGCGAGCTGCTCGTCCATCCCGTGCCGGTCGGCGGACAGCTCCGCGACGGGCAGCGGCACCCGCGCGAAGCGTTCCGGCACGGCGTCGCCGGTCTCCGCGGCATGGTCGTCGACCGGCGACACGTCCACCTCGGCCTTGGTGGACAAGGGTTTCGACGCCGTCGACACGGCGTGCGACTCGCCGGGTGGCGGTGCGCCGTCCGGATCGGATCCCGGAGGCTCGGCGGGTGGTCCCTCCATGCGGCGTCCCTACGGTCGACGGCGGGTGGTGCCCGGCACCCCCCTGGGTTTCCGGCCGGCGTCACGTCGGAAATCCGCCCCCACCACGGACATCGGGCACACAGATGTTGCTCGCGGTGGACCCGCTCGGCATCTGTTGCGGCAAACCTCACTCGTTCGACGTACGAATATTCCGGTGTCGCAACGAATACCGGCACACGGTCACCGTACTTTCGCGGTGCCGCCAGGGAGTGAGGGCCACTCACCTCCCGGCGGTCGGTCACGTCAACGCTTCCGTCGCAACAGGTTCGGGCGCACGTGCCAACAGCAGCACCGCGCCCAGCCCGAGCGCCGCCACCGCCGCGAAGAACCAGAAACCCCACGGGTAGGCGACGCCGGCAGTGACCAGCGCACCGGTGATGAACGGTCCCACGATCGACCCGATCCGACCCACGGCCGACGTGAAGCCCAACGCCGTGCCCCGCGCCTGCGCCGGGAACGCCTGCGCCACGTACCCGAAGATCAGGACCTGCGCGGAGAACACGAACACACCGGTCAGCAACACCATCAGGTCCAGCAGCACGTTGCTGTCCACGCGCAGGCTCAACGCCGCCAACAGCACCGCCGACGCACCGAACCACAGCGTCACGATCGGCTTGATCCCGTACCGGTCCGCGATCAGCCCGGCCGCCAGGAGACCGATCACCGCGCCCACGTTGAGCACCAACAGCAACCTGATCGCGGTGGAGATCGGGTATCCCGCCGTGCGCATCAGCTGCGGCAGCCACGTGTTCAGCCCGTAAACCAGCAGCAGCCCCATGAACGACCCGACCCACACCGCGACACTCGTCCGCCGGAACCTGGGCCCGAGCAGGTCGCGCGGCGACATCCGGACGGCCTCGGCGCGCGCCGCCAGGAACGCCGACGACTCGGGCAGCCGCCACCACATCAGCGGCACGACGAGCAGCCCCGCCACCCCGCCGCCGTAGAACAACAGCTGCCAATCCTCTTGTACGGCAAGGGCGAGCACCGACATGAGGACCGCGCCCACGTGGTAGCCGGTCATGGTGAACGTGCTCGCGCCGGCCCGGCGCCGGGCGGGCAGGTTCTCCGACATGACGGTCAGCGCGATCGGCATGCACGCCCCCAACCCGAGTCCGGCGACGAACCGCAACAACGCGAACACCGCCACGCTCGGGGACAGGGGGATCACGAGCGTGAAGACCGAGAACAGCAACACCGAGCCGATCAGCAGCCTCCGCCGCCCGAACCGGTCGGTCAGCGGGCTCAACCCGGCCGCGCCGAACGCGACCCCGACCAGCGACACGGTGGCCACCAGGGTCGCGCCCGCCGGCGTGAAGCCGAGGTGGCCGGATTTCAGCAGGCTCGGGATGGTCGCGCCGAACGCGACCAGGTCGTAGCCCTCCAGCAGGACGGTGAGCCAGCAGAACACCGCCGTCCAGGTAGAGCGGGTTGGAGACGTCGACATTGCCGTGCTCCTTCCGTCGGCTGAACGGGTCAGCCGGTCACTCCGGGGTGGTCAGGTGCGTGTCGACCTGGATCAGGCGCGGGCCGTGCGCGGTGGTCTTGAGCTGGTCGCGCAGGTCGGCCAGGTCCGCGGCGGCGGTCGCGGGCACGCCGTAGCCCTCGGCGATGCGGGTGAAGTCCAGGCCGGGGATCTCGGTGCCGGGCACGTCGGGCGTGCCGAGCAGGTCGCCGAACCAGCGCAGCGCGCCGTAGGTGCCGTTGCGCAGGATGAGGAACGTGACGGGCACTTCGTAGTGGGCGGCGGACCAGAGGGCGGTGATGCCGTAGTTCGCCGACCCGTCGCCGACGACCGCCACCACCGGCCGGTCCGGGCGTCCCATCGCCATCCCGACGGCGGCGGGCAGCCCGAACCCGAGGCCGCCGGACGCCGGGAAGAAGTACGAGCCGCCGCGCCGCAGGTCCATCTGTCGCCACCAGGCGGAGACGGTGGACGTGGACTCGACGACGTAGGTCGTGTCGGCGGGCTGGGTGTCGCGGAGCGCGGCGAAGACCTGCTCCGGGTGGAGGTCCCGCGGTGCGGTGGCGGGTTCCGGGTCGGGCACGAAGCCGTACTCGGCGGGGCGTGCGTCGGTTCGTTCCAGCAGCGCGTCGATCACCGCTCCGGGGTCGGCGACCAGGGCCTGCCCCATCGGTGCGCGGGTCGCCGCGCCCGGGTCGTCCGTCACCTGGATCAGCCGGCTGCCCGGCGGGAGGTACGGCCCGGGAACGTGCTGGTGGTAGCGGAACACCGGTGCGCCCAGGACCAGGATCAGGTCGTGCCCGGCGAGTTCGCCGGAGACGGCGGCGATGCCGGCGGGCAGGACGCCCCGGAACAGCCGGTGGCGGTTCGGGAACGGCAGGCGGTGCGGGGACGGCGCGATCCACGTGGGCAGGGCCAGGTGCTCGGCCAACGCGACCGCGCGGTCGAACAGGCCGGCCGTGTCGATGTCGCCGCCGAGCACCAAGGCCGGGTTCCGCGCGTTGCAAACGTCGGTGACGAGGGCGTCGAGCTGGGCGGGGGTGGGTGCCGAGCCATGTTGAACGTCGCGGTCGAGAACGGCTGCGGCGTTGGGGTCGAGTTCCTGCGACCAGTCGTCGTAGGGCACGGAGAGGTAGGTGGGGCGGCGGTGCAGTTCGGCTTCGAACACGGCTTGGGCGAGCGAGCGGGGGACGTCGGCGGCGCAGCTGGGTTCGGCGGACCAGCCGACCAGGGGGCGCATCAGGGTGGGGGCGTCGACGTTGGCGAGCATGGCTTCGAGGCCGATGGCGGAGCGGACCTGTTGGCCGGCGGTGAGGACGAGCGGGGAGCGGGAGTAGACGGCGTTGGTGAGGGCACCCATCGCGTTGCCCGAGCCGGCGGCGGCGTGCAGGTTGACCAGGACGGGGCGGCCGGTGGCCTGGGCGTAGCCGTCGGCCATGCCGACCACGACGCCTTCGTGGAGGCCGAGGACGTAGCGGAAGGAGGAGGGGAGTTCGGCGAGGAAGGGCAGCTCGTTGGAACCCGGGTTGCCGAAGACGGTCGTCAGACCGCGGCGTTCGAGGAACTCGTGGACGATCCTGCGGACGGTCGGCATGGACTGGCGTCCTCCCGGTAGGCGGCCTGGTAGGCGGCGGTAGGCGCCACGGCTCGCGGCGGCCCGTTTCGGCCGATCCCACGTCACCGGCCGCACGTCCCGACGTGCCCGACACCGGTCGCGGATCTCGGCCCTGTGGCCCAGACCATAGGAAGCGGGTCCGGTGGTGTTCCAATAGATGTTCAGACAGCCCGATATCGATGGGATCGATGATGCGCGACTTCGACCTGAACCTGGTCCGGACCTTCGTGCTGCTCTACGAGACCCGCAGCGTCACCGCGACCGCCGAAGCCCTGCACGTGACCCAGCCGACCGTCAGCTACAGCCTGCAAAAACTCCGCCGCCGGTTCAGCGACGAACTGTTCCGCCGGGCGAAAGGCGGTCTGGCCCCCACGGCCACCGCCCAAACCTTGTACGAACCCCTGCACAATGCCCTGGCCGGCATCGAATCGGCGGTCAGCGGAGCCTGGCCGTTCACCCCGGCCACCGCGCACGCCACGTTCACCCTGAGCCTGTCGGACCTGGGCGAAGTGGCCCTGCTCCCCCGCCTGATGGCCGCGCTGCCGACCCGGGCCCCGGGCGTCACCCTCACCGTCCGTCCCCTGGACGTGGTCAACGCCGTAGACCAGTTGGGGCGCGGCGAAATCGACGCCTTCATCGCCTCCCCGCCCCTGAACACACCTCGGGTGGCCCGCATCCCCCTGTTCGCCGAGGGCTACGTGGCGATGGTCGCCACCACCCACCCCCGCCTACCCGGCACCCACGCGACCCTCCGGGCCCTGGCCGCCGAGCAACACGTGACCGTCTACGGCCCCACCGGCCACGACGGCCCCCGCCGTGCCCTCCAGGCCAACAACCTCCAGCACCGCGTGGTCCTGGAAACCACCAGGTTCACGTCCCTGCCGTATCTGGTGCAGGACAGCGAACTGGTCGCCATGGTCCCCCGGATGGTCGCGGCGGCATTCGCCACCGACCACCGCGTCCGCCTGCTCGAACTCCCCATGGACATCGAGCCGGCCCAGGTCTCGATCTACGCCCGCCACGCCCATGCCCGGAGCCCGGCCCAAGCCTGGCTGGTGGGTTTCATGGCCGACGTCCTGGGCGAGCGCGACGACGTCCTGCACGAGCGTGTCGCGATCGGCGACCCTGACACGGCCGCAGGCGAGCGCGACGACGTCCTGCGTGAACGCGATGGCGCGCGGTAGGCCGCGATGGTGCGGTAGGCATCGCGCTCACCGTGGGGCATCGCGTGAGCTGTCAGGCATCGCGCGCGTGTGGTGGTCGCGACGACCGGCGCATCACGCGCGCGTGGCAGCAGCGGTATGGCATCGCGGTGGGCAGCTGAGCCTGGGCGTGCAGTGTGCTCACGGTGCGACGTGCTCTCAAGGTGCGGCACATGCCCTCAGCGCGGAACCCATACCCAAGAACGGACCGTGTTCAGGGCAGGGGTCAGTCCGCCGCTGTGCTCCTTGTCTCCCTCCGCCGTGCCGCCTCCTTCTCTCCCGGCAACGAAATTCTCGTCCGAAAAGTGCCCGACCGGCATCGATTTTGATCATCTTCACCCGATCCGGCGATAAAACACGCCAGCTGAGCGAGACGTTTCCGCAGGTCAGAGCATACTACGAAGACCAGCCAGGCTGGGTCAGCAAGCGCAATCGACGGTCCAGCAGCGCCGCGAACTCGTGTGGATCGCCGACCACCAACTGCACCTGCCGATCCTGAGTACGCACCACCACGACCGGACCGCCGGGCGCGCCGATCGCCTCGGCCACCCACACGCCGTTCACCTCGCGCAACGGCACCCGCCCGCCCAGCACGTCGGGCGCGGTCGGGCCGGGGGTCACCTGCCATCGCAGCCAGTCGCCGTCGAAACCCGCGTAGCCGAGCAGCAGTCGACCCGCAGCGCTGCGAACCTGGCGGGACGTGCTGCGGATCCCGAGCGTGGTCGCCGCGATCATGCCGTTCGCACCGTCGAGCAGCACAGTCCGGGCACGACCGACCGCCAGCACCGCCACGGCACCGGCGACGACCGTGGGCAGCACGAGCAGCGGGCGCAGGGTCAGGATCGCCAGGCCGATCGCCTGCACTGCCGCGCTCTGCCCCACCAGCCAGCGCCACCAACCCGTCCTGCGCAGGTAGCCGCGCGCGACCACGAAACCGACCGGCACGGCGCAGCCGATGACGATCAGCACCCCGCCCAACGCGACGATTCCGGTCCACCCCACCAAAATCGCCACGACCAACGTGACCAGAGGCGGACCCAGGAAGCCGGCCAGCAGTGGCAGCCTGGCCCTCGTCCATCGGCGTTGGAACTCGTCCCGCACCGACATGTGCACCGCGAACGGCAACCGCACCGCTCCCACCTCCCGGACATGAGCGTAGCGTCACTGGATCAGGGTCAATCGGACACACGCCGTAACCAATCCTGCTAAGGTCCAAAGCCGTGAACAACCCGCGACGGGCGGTGCTGCCCGGTGACCTGCGCAAGCTGGCGGAGGACCTCCAGCGCAAAGCGGACCGGTACGGGGAGTTGCAGGGCCGGCTCGACCGGACCTCGGCGGAAGGCTCGTCGCCTGACGGCGCGGTGCGCGTCACCGTCGACTCGGGAGGTTCGCCGACCGCGTTCGTCGTGACCGAACGGTTCCGCGCCCTCGACGCGGCGGCGATGTCCGACGCCCTGCTGTCCGCGACCCGACAGGCCCAGACCCGACTGCGGGACCAGGTGGCGGAACTGGCATCGGACGTGGTCGGACCGGATGGTGCGGCCGACGAACTGGTCGCCAAGTACCGCGAGCGTTTCCCCGATCCGCCACCGCAGCCCGACGCGGCGGTGGAGGTGTTGCGGTTCGGCAATGACGCCGATGACGCCCATGACCCGGGCACGGCGGGCGAGGCTTCGCCGGAGCCGCGTCGGACGCGGAAAGACGACGGTGGGGACGACGACTTCGGCGGATCGATCTACCGCTGAGACACCTAACGCCGAGACGGGGGCCGATGAGCGACTTCGAAGTTGACGTGGCGCAGTTGCGGCGTCATGTCGAGACGACCCGCGCGGTCGCGGACTCGGTTGCCGAGGCGGCTGGGGCCAGTGCGCACGTGGCACGGCTGGACGACGCGTACGGGTGGATCTGCCAGTCCATGGGCCTGCCGGAGATCCTGCGCGGACCGCAGGAGCACGGCGCGCGGGCGATCGGCGCGCTGACCGACGACCTCAAGCGCACGTCGGACGAACTCGCCGCGACCGCCGACACCTACCAGGACGCGGAGGACCGGGTGGCCGCGATGCTGCGGAAGCTGCTGGAAGCGTTGGAGCGCGCGGCGAAAGCGCCACGGGTCGGGGGACGTTGATGGCGCTCATCGGGGACGATCCGACCACCGACAACACCCTGGTCGACCGCGACACCGGCATCGACAGCCAGTACAGCACCGAAAAGATGCTCACCAGCACGGCCGCCGGCCTGGTCGGCGCGCTGAACCCGGCGATGCTGCCGATCGGCGTCGCCACCGGCCAGTTCTCGAACACCGAGGACTTCGACGGCCTGAACGACGGCACGGTGATCGACTCGATCCAACAGCTCTGCGAGCAGATCGACGACGGCGACTGGGCATCCGCCGTGCTCAGCGGCGCGGGACTGCTGGTCGACGTGGCGGGCGCGGTGCTCGATCCGATCGGGTTCGTCGCCGGCCAACTGGTCGGCTGGATGCTGGAGCACGTCGAGCCGTTGCGGCTGGTGCTGCACCAGTTGACCGGCAACCCGGACATGGTCGAGGGCTACTCCCGCACGTGGCGCAACATCGCGGATCGCCTGGTGGACAAGGGAACCGAGTACCTCTCGGCGATCCAGGACGAGACGTCCTCGTGGCAGGGCCGGGCCGCCGATTCGTACCGGGCGGCGGCGGTGGACACGATCCGACGCTGTGCGGCGGCGGCGTTGAACGCCGAGGCGCTGTCGTCCGCTGCGGCCAAGATGAAGGACGTCGTGGACACCGTTCGCGGTGGCGTGCGGGACATCCTGGCGGATCTGGCGGGCACGCTCGTGTCGTGTGCGATCGAGGCACTCACGGGTGTCGGTGCGCCGGACGCGGCCCGTCGGGCGCTCCAGGCGATCGCGAAAGCCATGATCAAGACCGAGGACCTGCTGATGAAGCTCAACCTCGTGCTGGCGAAACTCGGCGCGCTGGTCGTGGATCTGGTGCAGTTCCAGCAGGAACTGCGCTAACGCGAAATCCGGTGGACGCGGTCGGCCTTCTCCCGGTGGGATTGCCCGCATCAGTGGGAAACGTCGACCTCACAAGGGATGTGCCAGTGACCGATCACCACGAGGTAACACCGCTCCTGGACCAGGTCGCCGATGCGGTGGCCAGGGCGATCGGCCGGGTTCGGCCGGAGCTGGCCGGGGCGGACCCCGTGGTACGACGATCGGAACACGCGGACTTCCAATCGAACGCCGCCCTCGCGCTACGGAAACAGGTCCGGGAACGGCCGGTGGATTTGGCGGCCGACATCGCCGCGGCGCTCGCGGACGACGGGGACGCACCGGTCTCGTCGGTCGTCCTGTCCGGGCCGGGCTTCCTGAACATCACGGTGGCGGATCGGTCGGTGTGGGAGCAGGTCACGGCCCGGCTGGTGGACGCGCGGATGGGCGTCGCCGCGCCCGAACGCGGCCGGCGGACGGTGGTCGACTACTCCGCGCCGAACATCGCCAAGGAGATGCACGTCGGGCACCTGCGCACCACGATCATCGGCGACAGCCTGGCGCGGGTGCTCGGGTTCCTCGGCGCGGACGTGGTGCGGCAGAACCACCTCGGCGACTGGGGCACCCAGTTCGGGATGCTCATCCAGTACCTGGACGAACACCCCGACGCGGCGTGGCACCAGGACCAACCGGCCGGCACGTCGGCGGTGTCCGCTTTGGACGGTCTGTACCGGGCGGCTCGGGCCGAGTTCGACGCGGACGGCGAGTTCGCCGAACGTTCCCGGGCGCGGGTGGTGGCGCTCCAGGCGGGTGATCCGGCGACGGTCGCGGTGTGGCGGGACATCGTCGCCGAGTCGGAGCAGGCGTTCCGCGTCATCTACGGCCGGCTGGGTGTGCTGCTCACGCCGGACGATTCGGTCGGCGAGTCGTTCTACAACGCCATGTTGGCCGACACCGTGACGGAACTCGTCGGGCTCGGCATCGCGGTGGAGAGCGACGGCGCGCTGGTCGTGTTCTCCCAGGAGGTCACCGGTCCCGAGGGCAACCCGGTGCCGCTCATGGTGCGCAAGCGCGACGGTGGCTATGGGTACGACACGACGGACCTGGCCACGATCCGGTACCGGATCCGCGAGCTCAAGGCGGATCGGCTGACGGATTCCCGGCAGGCACTGCACTTCCGGCTCGTGTTCGAGGCCGCACGCCGGGCCGGTTGGCTGACGTCGGACGTGCTCGCCGAACACGTCGCGTACGGCACGATCCTCGGCCCGGACGGTCGGCCGTTCAAGACCCGGGCGGGCGGCACGGTGCGGCTGACCGACCTGCTGGACGACGCCGTGGCGCGCGCACGTTCCGTCGTAGCCGAGAAAAACCCGCACCTCGGCGCCGACGACCTGGACCGGATCGCGGAACAGGCGGGCATCGGCGCGGTCAAGTACGCCGACCTGTCGACGTCCCGGGTCAAGGACTACTCGTTCGACGTCGAGCGGATGGTGTCGCTCAATGGGAACACCGGGGTCTATCTCCAGTACGCACACGCCCGAATCAGCTCGATCCTGCACAAAGCCGGCAACCTGAACGCCGTGATCGACCCCGCCGTGCCACTGGAACCCGCCGAACGCACCCTGGCCCTGACCCTGGACGGCTACGGCACCACGGTGACCGAGGTCGGCGAAACCCTTGAGCCACACCGACTCTGCGGCTACCTGTACGAACTGGCCCGAGCCTTCACCGCGTTCTACGAGTCATGTCCGGTGCTGAAAGCCGAGGAACCGTTGCGTGGCAACAGGTTGGCGCTGTGCCGACTCACCGCCCGCACACTCGGCCACGGACTCGACCTACTCGGCATCGCGGCACCGAACCGCATGTGAAGCAGCGGACACCGCAGGCGGCGCTGCGTCAGTCCGTGGTCGGCGCGGCCGGCGGCGGATCGGCGAGGGCGTCGCGCATGGTGGTGCGGAGCCGGTCCAGGAAGTCCTCGACCAGGTCGAGTTGGTCCGGCGGGAACTGCGCCACCAGGGTTTCCAGGCGTTTGCCGAGCGGGCCGAAGAACTCGCGCGCGGGCTCCTCGATGCGTGGGCCGCTGCGCAGGGTGACGATCCGCCGGTCCGAGTTCTCCCGGGTGCGGACGACGTGGCCGAGCTTCTCCAGCCGGTTGAGCAGGTTCGTGGTCGCGCCCGTGGTCAGGGCGAGGCGTTCGCTGAGCCGGGTCGGCGACAGGGGCGTGCCCTTGTCCTCCGCGTACAGGATCTCGGCCAGGGCCGTGGCGTCGGTGGCGTGCAGGCCGAGCCAGGCCGCGAAGAGGCCGGTGAACTCGGTGTAGTTCGCGCCGAACGCGCGCAGCCCGTCCAGCAGCCGTGTGGTGCGCTCTGCGACGTCGCCCGCCTCGTCCATCGCCCGCCCTTCCGCTCCGCGTGCGTTGACAACCTACCGTGCCCACTATAGCTTCATGATGAAGCTACTTCAGTGCGAAGCCCCTGTCAGGATTCCCTTGAAGCACAGGGAGTTCCCGGTGGACCCGTTCGCAGCCACGACCCGAGGCATCACCGAGGCCGACCCGAACCGGGCCGCGTTACGCGCCGCCGGCCCCGTCGTCCGGACGAACGCCCCGGCGGGCGGCCCGGTCTGGATCGTCACCGACGACGCGCCGGCCCGGCAGGTGCTGTCCGATCCGCGCATCGTCAAGGACCCGGCGTTCGCCCCGCCGGACTGGCGCGGCGCGGGCCTGGAGCCGACCGCCGCCGAGCAGCCGTCGCTCACCACGCTAGACGGCCCGGCACACACCCGGCTCCGGCAGGCCCATGCCCCGCTGCTCACCGCGAAACGCGTCCACGAACACGCCGGACGCATCCACTCCACCGCCCGCCGACTGCTCGCCGACGCCGCCCGGGACACGCCGGCCGACCTGATGGCCGACTTCACCGTCCGCTACCCGCTGACCGTGCTGCTGGACCTGCTCGGCATCCCCCTCGGCCACGTGGACGCCGCCACCGCCGCGTGCCGCCGGATGTCCGGCGAACACCCGGACGACCAGGCCCAGGCCATCGCCGAACTGGCGGCCCTGGCGGACACCGGCCTCGTCCACGGCGGCGGCCTGGCGGCCGAGCTGCGCGACCGCCTCCCGCCGGAGACGTCCCGCGCCGAGCTGCGCTACCACCTGTTCGGCCTGATCTTCGCCGGGCAGCTCACCACCGATGCCGCACTGGGCTTCGTCATCGCCCGCACGCTGACCGAAAGCCCTGGTGCCACCGACGAAACCGCGTTCGACACACTGGTCCGCGAAACCCTCCGCAGCCACCCGCCAGCCCCGTTCAGCCTGTGGCGCTTCACCACCGCGGACGTCGAACTGGCCGGCGAACACCTGCCCGCGCGCTCCCCCGTCCTGGTCGACATCGAGGGCGTCAACACCGACCCGCACCACTCCCCCGGCCCGGACCTGACCTTCGGCGCGGGCCACCACTTCTGCGTCGGCGCGCAGCTCGCCCAGCTCGAACTCCGTGCCGTGGCAACGGTTCTGCGCGCCGACTACCCGGACGCCCGGCTCGCCGTCCCGTTCGCCGACCTCCGGCACACCGGTCCCGGCGGCATCCTCGGCACCCGGCTGACGTCGCTCCCGGTGATCCTGCGGTGAGGGCTACCCCCAGAGCTCGTGCTGCGCGGACTCGCACGCGGTCACCAGCGCGCCGCTGAGCACCGCCTCACCGCCCAACGCACTGGCCCGCACCTCGGTGGCGATCGGTGAACGCGCCGCCAGGCGCTCGGCGACCCGGGTCGCCAACGCGTCACCTCCGGCCCGGCCTACCGCGCCGCCCACCACGACACAGCCCGGGGCGAACACGGCCGCGATCGCCGCCCCGCCGACCGCGACACGGGCGGCGCGGGCGTCCGGGAGGCC
>CBHFOL010000091.1:0-24435 GCA_965995405.1 uncultured Saccharothrix sp. | reverse complement strand
CGTGCGCCTCGCACGCCCGCAGCTGGCTGGTGAGCAGCCTGGCCGCCGGGTGCGCGGTGCCGTGCAGCGAGCACGCCCGCCCGGCCGCCGTGCGCACGGTGTCCAGCGCCCGCCTGGCCTGCGCGTGCGCGCCCTCCACCCGGGCCACCTCCAGCTCGGCGGCGGCCAGGTTGGACTGCGCGACCAGCGCGTGCGGGTGGTCCGGGCCCAGTTTGGCGACGGCCAGGTCGGCCGCGCCGCGCAGGCTCGGCAGCACCAGCTGCGCCTGGGCCGCCGACCGCCGCACGCGGGCCAGTTCGAACTCGGCGGACGCCAGGTTGGCGCGGGCGACCAGGGACTGCGGGTGGTGCGGTCCCAGGGCGTTGACGGCCCGGTCGGTGGCCTCCCGCAGGTCGTCCAGCGCCTCGCCGACCGGGTCGGCCCCGCCCTGGTCGCGGGCGATCTGGAAACGCGCGGAGCGGAGGCTGATCAATGTGCCGAGGGTCTGCGGGTGGTCCGCGCCGAGGGTGGCGGTGGTCCGCCGCAGGTCGTCTTCGAGGGCGTTCGGGTCGTCGGTGGGGTCGGCGAGGAGGTCGGGCGCGGTGGCCCGGTCGCCGACGGCGGCGGGCATCCGGTCCGCGTGGGCCCGGGCGACGCCCACGCCGATCGCGGCGGCCAGCGGGGCGGCAGCGGTGTCACCCGACCACTTGCCGCCCTCGCCGAGCACGTGCGTCGTCGTGATGGCCGCCGCGGTGGCGGACCGGCCGCGGGCGACCGCGACCAGCGCGCGCTGGTCGCGGACTTTCGCGGCTTCCTCGCTGCCCGGGTCGACCAGGTCGAGCATGGCTTCCAGCAGTTCCTCTCCCGCGTCGGCGGATCCGATCCGGGTCAGCGCGGCGACACAGCGCAGCAGGCGGTCGACGTGCCGCCGCGCGGTCATGGCGTCGAGCGTGTCCGCGACCTCGACCGCCAGGTGGCGCGCCTCCCGCCGGTCCGGGGCGGATCGCGACAGGACGGTTTCGAGTTCGACCACTCGGCTGTTCATCCGGCACTCCAGGTGGCTGGTGGTTTGCGTCCAGGGGCATGGAGGCCGACTCGTACTGCCGGCGTGGAATCGGTCCCCATAGCGCGGATATCGCGGTCCATGACGCTTCGTTAGCCCGGACCGATGACATCGTTACGGTAAGAATGGTCGGACGTTCGTCGGGGTCCGCAATTCTGCGGTCGTGGTTCGAAGGATATTCCTGCCGGGTGCTCGATTTCCTCCGTCGGGCCGAATGCCACGGACCGCATTGGGAACGCTCCCGCACCCGCTGCCCTGCGTCGGGGGCGAAGCCGCAGCTTCGCTGCCCTGTGCGCCGGACGGGGGAAAGGTGATTGCTTTCCCTACCATGGTCACTGTCCGTGAACCGATCGAGTCGACGTGGCCGCATCCGATGCCTTACTGAAAGGTACTCACGAATTCGGAAAGCGTTCGCGGGGCGTCCCACGGCTTCTCCGACCCGATCGGGTGAGCTTGGAAACACCACCCTGACGGAGCAGTCCGGGCGGCCGTGGCACAGTTGGGCCATGCGGGTGGGGGTGTTGGGGCCGCTGGCGGTGACCGCCGACGGCGCGGAGATCGAGATCGGCGGCTCGCGGGTGCGTGCGCTGTTGGTCCGGCTCGCGCTCGGCGTGGGTCGGACCGTCACGGTGGAGGAGCTGGCCGACGCCCTGTGGCCGGACGACAAGCCCGCCGACGAGGTCGGCGCGGTCCGGTCCCTGGTGTCCCGGCTGCGCCGCGCGCTGCCCGACCCGGCCGCCCTCCGCTCCGCGCACGGCGGCTACTGCCTCGACCTGCCGCCGGACGCGGTCGACGCGCCCCGGTGCGACCGGCTCGCCCGCGAGACCCGCCGCGCGCTGGCCGCCGGCGACCCCGGCACGGCCCGCCTGCGCGGCCGGGAGGCGCTGGACCTGTGGCGCGGCCCCGCCCTGGCGGACGTGGCGGCCCTGCCGTTCGCGGTGGGCCACGTGGCGGGCCTGGCGGAGACCAGGCTGGCCGTGTTCGAGGACGTCGCGGCGGCCGACCTGGCGTGCGGCGACGGCCGGCACGCGGTGGCCGGGCTGACCGACCTCGCCACCCGGCACCCGCTGCGGGAACGCCTCCAGGCGCTGCTGCTGCGGGCCCTGTTCGCGGCGGGCCGCCCGGCCGAGGCGCTGGCCGGCTACGAGGAGGTCCGCCGCCGGCTGGCCGACGAGCTCGGCGCGGACCCCGGCCCCGAGCTGCGCGCGGCGCACCAGGAGATCCTGCGCGCCGAGCCGCCCGGACAGCCCCGCGCGGGCAACCTGCGGCAGCCGCTGACCAGCTTCCTCGGCCGTTCGGGCGACCTGGACCGGGTCGCCGACCTGCTCGCCCGGCACCGGCTGGTGACCCTGGTCGGACCCGGCGGCGCGGGCAAGACCCGGCTCGCGACGACGGCCGCCACCCGCCTCCCGCACGGCGCGTGGCTGGTCGAACTCGCCCCGGTCACCGACCCGGCGGACGTGGTCACCGCCGTGCTCGGCGTGCTGGGTCTGCGTGAACAACGCGCGGTGGACCGGACGGCGACGCAGCTGGACCCGGTCTCCCGGCTGGTGGAGACGCTGTCCCGGACGGACGCCCTGGTCGTGCTGGACAACTGCGAGCACGTGCTGGACGCGGCGGCCCGGCTGGCCGACGAGCTGCTCGGCCGCTGCCCCCGGCTGCGCGTCCTGGCCACCAGCCGGGAGCCGCTGGGCGTGTTCGGCGAGGCGATCGTCCCCGTCCCGCCGCTGGACGACCCGACGGCCGTGCGGCTGCTCGCCGAACGCGCGGCGGCGGTGCGGCCGGGCTTCGTGCTCACCGACGACAACGCGCCCGCGCTGGCCGAGATCTGCCGCCGCCTGGACGGCCTGCCGCTGGCCATCGAACTGGCCGCCGCCCGGCTCCGCTCGATCACGCCGGACCAGCTCGCCGCCCGCCTGGACGACCGGTTCCGGCTGCTCACCGGCGGCAGCCGCACCGCGCTGCCCCGGCACCAGACGCTGCGCGCCGTGGTGGCGTGGAGCTGGGACCTGCTGGACGAGGCGGAACGCGATTTCGTGGAACGGCTCGCCGTGTTCCCGGCCGGCCTGGACCTGGAGGCCGCCGAACACCTGGTCGGCGACCGGGCGTTCGACCTGCTCACCGCCCTGGTCGACAAATCGCTGCTGCACGGGGTGGGCGGCGCCCGCTCGGGGTTGCTGGACCCCCTCCGGGCGGGCGGCCTGGCCGGGCTCGGCGCGTCCGGGCGGCCCGGCGCGCCCGGGGCCGCCCACGCCGAGTACTACCGGGACCTGGTCGAGGCCGCCGAACCGCACCTGCGGGCCAAGGAACAGCTGACCTGGATCGTCCGGCTGGACGCGGAACGCGACAACGTGCTGGCCGCCCTGCACTTCGCGGCGGACACCGGCGACGCGGACACCGCCGTCCGGATCGCGGCGGCGATGAGCCTGTTCTGGTCCATCCGCGGCATCCGCACCGACGCGATCGGCTGGTTCCGGCTGGCGCTGGAGGTGCCGGGGGAGTCGCCGGCGCCCGCCCGGCACGTCGTGACCGCGTTCCACCTGGTGAACGAGGCGATCATGGCCGGTTTCCAGCGGATGGAGGAGCACTCCGCGCGGCTGCGCGAACTGGTCGCCGTCGCCGAGCCGGTCCACCCGATGCTGGTGCTGCTGGAACCGATGGTCGGCTTGTTCCTGGACGACACGCCCGGCGCGGTCGAGGCGATCGACGCCCGGCTGGACACCCCCGACGGGTGGACCAGGGCGATGCTGTGGACGGTGCGCGGCGCGACCCTGGAGAACGTCGGCGACATGGCGGGCGCGCGGGCCGACATGGAAAAGGCCATCGCCGGGTTCCGCGAGGTGGGTGACCGGTTCGGGCTGTCCCAGTCGCTGACCGGCGTGGCCGGGGCGCACCTGGCGTTCGGCGAGCCGGGGCGGGCCGTCGCCGCGCTGGAGGAGTCGGTGCGGCTGCTCCGGGAACTCGACGCGGAGGACGACGTCGAGCAGGAGCGGCTCCTGCTGGCGGGCGCGCTGGCGCAGCTGGGAGACGTGGAGCGGGCGAAGGCTGAGTGCCTGGCGCTGATCCGCCCGAACCCGACGCCACAGCCGTGGACGGCGCGCGGCGTGGCGTTCGCCCGCGTGATGCTCGGCGACCTGGCCCGCTACGAGGGCGACCTGACCGAGGCGGCGCGGCAGTACGAGACGGCGGCGGTGGCGTTGGCGGAAGCGCCGTTCGTGGTGCCGCAGTTCACGGCGCTGATGCTGACCGCCCGGGCGCACCTGGCGGTGGCGCGCGGGGAGTCGGCGGCGGACCTGGTGCGGGAGGCGGCGGAGGCCGCGGCGGAGGCCAAGGACATGCCGGTGATGGCGAAGGTCGCGGTTGCCGCGTCGTCGTCGCTCCTTGCCGGTGGCGACCTCGCGGGGGCCGCTCGGCTGCTCGGCGCGTCCGAGCAGTTGCGCGGCGCGCCCGACGCGTTGAACCCCGAGGTGGCGCGGGTGGCCGGTCGGCTGCGTGCCTCGCTCGGCGATGCCTTGTACGAGTCGGCGTACGCCGACGGGGCGGCGTTGGACCGGGACGCGGCGATCAAGCTGGTGAGCCCTGAGGTCTAGGCCGATCGGCTGAAGCGAATGCTGTCGTCCGTCGGCCGGTGCGAGGATTGCCCGGGTGGCCCGGAAGTTCAGCTATGCCGACGCGGTCAAGCTGTTGGGAGCCAAGGAAGCCAGGGTTCTGGTTGCGCTGGACAAGATTGTCGGCGGCGCGCTGCTGGGTGGTGTCGCGTTCGGTGTGAAGGAGCTGTTGGGCTGGTTCGACGCCAAGGTCGACGTGGTCCGGCTCGGTCACACGTTGCTGGTCAAGGCGGCGGAACGGCGTTCCGGCCTGTCCCGGCACAGCCGCACCGAACGCCTTCAGGCTGCGCACGCGGTGATCGTCGTGGTGGCGTTCTTCGAGACGGTGTACGAACTGGACCTGCCGTTGTCGACCGGCTCGTTGCTGCCCGGCAACCGCCGGGAGAGCCTGGAACTGCTCGGGTTGACCGACCTGTTCGACGGCTCGTGGCCGATGCCGTCGGCGGAACTGACCTACGAGGCGAACCAGGCGCGGATGCACGTCGAGTTCCGCCGCGCGGCCACGTCGGTCGGGAAGCTGCTCCGGGACTCGGCCATGTGGGATCGCTTGGACGAGACCGGGCGGGACCGCCTGCTGGCCAAGGTGGCGGACATCCCGATGCGGGCCGTCGAGCGGTACAGCGAGCTGATGCGGCAGTTGGCCGGGGACTACCCGGAGCTGCTGTTCTGGTTCCAGGTGCAGGACGCCATCGTGGCGCGGGCGTCCCTCGTGCGGCTGGAAACGGCGATGAACACGATGCTGGTCGGCCGGGATCCCGACGAGCGGCGGCGTGACCTGGCGCGGAAGTACCGGGCGGTGCTCGACCGGCCGATCATCGATCCGGGTGACGTGCCGTATGGCTTGCGGATCCCGATCACCGCTGAGGCGTACGTCGACCCGGACTTCCAGGTCGTGGCGATGGAACCCGAGGCGCGCCCGTCGGTTCTGGAGTGGTGGGACGACGTCCGGGTGCGTTCGGACCTGCATCAGTACCTCGTGGGGTATCTGACTTCGCCGACTGCGGTCTCGTCGCCGTTGCTCGTGCTCGGCGATCCGGGCTCCGGCAAGTCGATGCTGACCAAGGTGCTCGCCGCCCGGCTTCCTGCGGGCGATTTCCTCGCGGTCCGGGTGGAACTGCGTGGAGCGCCCGCCGAAGCCGACCTGTTGGAGCAGATCGAGTACGGCGTGCGGGCGGCGTTGCAGGAGGAAGTGGGGTGGGCGGAGCTGGCCAGGTCGGCGCGGGACGCGTTGCCGGTGGTGATGCTGGACGGGTTCGACGAGCTGTTGCAGGCGACCGGGGTCAGCCAGACCCGGTATCTGGAGAAGGTCCGGCAGTTCCAGCGTGATCGGGCGGAGGCGGGTTACCCGGTCGCGGTCGTGGTGACCAGTCGGATCAGCGTCTGCGGTGGGGTGCGGATCCCGGTCGGGGCGCATGTGCTGCGACTCGTGCCGTTCGCCGAGGAGCACATCGTGCGCTGGCTGGACGTGTGGAACGTGGCGAACGACCGGTACTTCCAGGTCCGGAAGGTGCCCAGGCTGGCACCGGAAGTGGTGCTCGCGTACCGGGACTTGGCCGAGCAGCCGTTGTTGTTGCTGATGCTGGCGTTGTACGACGCGGTCGACAGCGCGTTGCGGCGGTCGGCGGACGAGATGGCGAAAGCCCAGCTGTACGAACGACTTCTGGCCAGGTTCACGCGGCGTGAGGTGGCCAAGGGCAGCACCGACCGGACCGACGCCGACTTGGCCGCCGACGCCGAGGGGGAGTTGGAGCAGTTGTCGGTGGTGGCGTTCGCGATGTTCAACCGGGGCAACCAGTGGGTCTCCGAGGCTGACCTGAGCGCCGACCTGGCCGCGTTGCTGGATGTGGAGCGGCAGCGGCGTCAGCAGGGGATGAGCACGCCGCTGAGTGCGGGGGAGGCGGTGCTGGGCAGGTTCTTCTTCGTGCAGCGGGCACAGGCGGTGCGCGACTCGCAGACGTTGCGGACGTACGAGTTCCTGCACGCGACGTTCGGCGAGTTCCTGGTGGCGCGGTTCACCTGGCGCGTGCTGTACGACCTGCACCAGGTGGAAGTGGCTCGTCCGCGACGGCTTGCCGGTGCGCAGTTGGACGACAGCGACCTGTATGCGCTGCTGTCGTTCGCTCCGTTGACGTCGCGGAAGACCGTGATCGACTTCCTGGCGGAGATCGCCGTCGACAGCCCGGATCGCTTGGCGCTCGCGGAGACTGTGAAGCGCCTGTTCGAGGAGCACACCGAGGACCACGTGCGGACCCGTGCGGACTACTTACCCGTGAAGCACCCAACTCCGACGAGGTACGCGATCTACGGCCTGAACCTGGTCCTGCTCTACGGCGCGGTCCGAGGCGCGTTCGACATACGCGAGTTGGGTATCGAGGACTGGCCACGGCTGACCGCGTTCTGGAAGTCCCAGTTGCCCGACGGCGAGTGGAGCACCCTGATCACGTCGACCGGGATCACCTGGTCCCCCAACGGTTCTGCAATCCTCACCCCGGGCCGGCCCGGTGGCATGGCTCTTGCTGCCGATCTCCCGAAACTCCGGTTCGACCCCACGGAGATGCACTTCACCGGCGACCCGGTGGGCAACGTGTACCGCCGTGCCGTGGAAGGCCGCGCCCTTTTCGCGGAGGACCTCATGTACGTCCGTGCGGTGATGGACCTCGATCAGCCGGACGGGTCCGACTACGGGCGCTGGGCGGACGAATACCCGGACCTGGTCGTGCTGCGTCTGCGGGGCGACCACGGCGTCACCCCGGTAGTCCTGGCCTGGCTCGCCACAACCCGGGTGGCCAATCATCCGGACTTCTGGACACAAATGTGCGATCGAATCGGTCGGGTTGGTTTCGGCGCGGGCCTACTGGAGATTGTCGGTAACCGGTGGGCGCGTAGCGTGGAGCACATCCCGCTGGAGCCGATGCTCGACGCGTGGCTGAGGCTGCACGAGGGTGGATACGTGTTTCCAGCGGAACGCACATACCCGGACCTGGCCGAGCTGTTGGCCCGGCTCGGTCCGAAGGCGTTCGACGGTGTCCGGCCCGACATCGCCAGACGCCTGGGGCACGCGATGCGCGAACTCGAAGATGAACAGGCCGGTGGCCACCGCTGAGCGCAGCGGTGGCCACCGGGGATCAGGCGCGCCGGCGGTAGGCGCGGACGGCGAGTGGTGCGAAGACCCCCACGAACACGGCCGACCAGAACAACGTCCACAGCACCGGACCGGCCACCGGGCCGCCGAGGAGCAGGCCGCGCGACGCGTCCATCACGTGCGTCACCGGATTCACCTCCACCCACGTCCGCAGCCACGACGGCAGCGTCTCGGCCGGCGCGATCATGCTGGTGCCGAACGTCATCGGGAACAGCGTCAGGAACGCGATGCCCTGCACCGCTCCCGGCGCCCGGACCAACATGCCGACCAGCACGAACGCCCAGCTCACCGAGAACGCGAACAGGATCACCAGCAGGCACCCGGCGAGCGCGGACAGCAGCCCGGTCTCCACCCGGAACCCCATCAGGGTGCCGAACGCGAACAGCGACACCACCGCCACCACGTACCGGATCAGGTCGCCCATGACCGAGCCGATCAGCGGCGCGGACCGGCCGATCGGCAGGCTGCGGAACCGGTCGAAGACGCCCTTGCCGATGTCGGTGTTCAGATTCACGCCGGTCGCCATGCCGCCGAACATGGTCGTCTGCACCATGATCGCGGGCAGCAGCAGTTGCAGGTAGTCGTGCGTCGAGCCGGACACCGCGCCGCCCAGCAGGTACACGAAGATCACCACGAAGATGACCGGCTGGAGCGTCACGTCCAGCAGCTGCTCCGGCGACCGCATGGTCTTGATCAGGCTGCGCTTGGCCAGTGCCAGGCTGTGCCGGGCCAGTGCGAACGGCCGCGGTGCGGTCCGTGCGGGCACGGCCCGGTCGACGGTGAGCGTCATGCCGCGTCCTCCTCTTCGGTGTGCCGGCCGGTGAGCGTGAAGAACACTTCGTCCAGGCTGGGCAGCCGCAGCGACAGCTCGGTCACCGAGATGCCCACCACGTCCAGCCGCTTCACCACCTCGGTGAACGCGGCGTCGCCGTCCACCGGCACGGTCACCACGCCCCGGCTCGGCGACTCCGGCTGGTGCCCGGACACGGCCGCGAGCACGGCGGCGGCGTCGGACAGCCGGTTCGGGTCGGCGGGCCGCACCAGGATGGTCTGGCCGCCGACGATGCCCTTGAGCGACGCGGGCGTCCCGTGCGCGATGACCCGGCCGTGGTCGATCACCGAGATCTCGTCGGCCAGCGCGTCGGCCTCCTCCAGGTACTGGGTGGTGAGCAGTACGGTCGCACCGTCGGCGACGAGGGTGCGCACCACGTTCCAGATGTCGTCCCGCTTGGCCGGGTCCAGGCCGGTGGTGGGCTCGTCCAGGTAGATCACGTCGGGCCGGCCGACCAGGCTCGCCGCCAGGTCCAGCCGCCGCCGCATACCGCCCGAGTAGGTCTTCGCGGGCCGGCCGGCTGCCTCGGTGAGGTCGAAGTCGGCGAGCAGTTCGGCGGCCCGCGCCTTCGCGTCGGCGGTGCGCAGGTTCAGCAGCTGCCCGATCAGCACCAGGTTCTGGGTGCCGGTGAGGTCCTCGTCGACCGAGGCGTACTGCCCGGTCAGGCCGATCAGCCGGCGGACCCGGTCGGCGTGCTTCACCACGTCCAGCCCCCCGACGGCGGCCCGTCCCTCGTCGGGACGCAGCAGCGTCGCGAGGATCCGGACCGCCGTCGTCTTGCCCGCGCCGTTGGGTCCGAGCACCCCCAGCACGGTCCCCGGCCGCGCGGCAAGGTCGATGCCGGCCAGCGCGGTGGTCTTGCCGTACCGCTTGACCAGGCCCACCGCCTCGAAGGCGTAGCTCATCTCTCCTCCATCGTGTCGTCGGGGAGAAGACTCCACGGCGGCCATGTCATCGGGCGGGCAGACGCATGTCATCGCCCGACGTCGCCGCACACGTGCTGACACGTCGCCGCCCGGCCGCTGACACGTCGCCATCCGGCCCGCGCGGTTCCAGCCGGGTGCCCGGCCCGGGTGCGAACGTCCACACCGGCCGTTCCCGGAGTGT
This sequence comes from uncultured Saccharothrix sp., assembly GCA_965995405.1. Classification (GTDB taxonomy): domain Bacteria; phylum Actinomycetota; class Actinomycetes; order Mycobacteriales; family Pseudonocardiaceae; genus Actinosynnema. The sequence continues at coordinate 14,704 of CBHFOL010000091.1, read as the reverse complement.
CCACCCGGCCATCCGGTATTACCGTGGTGCCGCCCGGAACCTCTCGTGCGGAGAAGGTGAATCGTGCTCACCACGAACTACATCCCCGGCGTGCCCAACTGGATCGACCTCGGCAGCCCCGATACCGACCGGACGGTCGCGTTCTACACCGGAGTGTTCGGCTGGGACTTCCAGCCGCTCGGTCCGGAGGCAGGCGGCTACGGCTTCTTCCAGCGGGACGGGAAGACCGTCGCCGCGCTCGGACCGCTGACCGAGGCGGGCGCGTCGTCCGCGTGGACCGTGTACTTCCAGACCCCGGACGCGGACGCCACCGCGAAGGCGGTGCCGGCGGCCGGCGGCGAGGTGCGGGTCGAGCCGTTCGACGTGTTCACCAACGGCCGGATGGCGCAGCTCACCGATCCCGGCGGCGCGGACTTCGCCATCTGGCAGCCCGGCGACACCGCCGGGCTGGACCTGGTGACCGAACCCGGTTCGCTGGGCTGGGTCGAGCTCCAGAGCCCCGATCCGGCGGCGGCGGGCGAGTTCTACGGCCGGGTGTTCGGCTGGACGGCCACCGCCATGCCGATGTCCGGTGGCGAGTACACGGTGTTCAACCCGGCGGGCGGTGACGACCAGAGCGCGCTGGGCGGGGTGGCCGAGCTCCAGGAGGGCCACTCGGCGCACTGGCTGCCCTACTTCGAGGTCGCCGACGCCGACGCGGCCGTGGCCGGCAGCACCCGACTCGGCGGCGCGGTCGTCCTTCCCGCCGACGACATCGAGGGTGTGGGCCGCTTTGCGTGGCTCGCCGACCCGTTCGGGGCCCGCTTCGCGGTGATCACCAGCAGCACCGCCTGACACCCCGCCGGAGGGGATCCGCGCGTCGGGTCCCCTCGGCGACGGTCGCAGTGCCGTTCCCTGCGACCGGCTCATATCATTGCGCTGAGTGACGAACTGAGACGCCTCGGCTACCTTGCGTATCCGCAATTCAGGGGTAGTGCGTTCAGGGGAAGCTCCTTGTTGGTCGTGAGCCGCCGTTGCTAGCGTGCCCGAAGTCGCTGCCCGGCCGGGATGGACACCAGGGTGCGCCGAGCGCCCCACTGGGGATGTGTGACCACTTCCGCCCGACCTCGCGTCGGGAAGTTCCGAGCGCATGGAGGCAGTCGATGACTGTTGCCCACGACGACCCGCACGTGGGGCGGCTGTTCGAACAGATGGCTTCGCTGGTGACCGACCGGGTCGGCGACCCGGCGGCGATCCACGCACAACTGGTGGAGCTGACCGAGGCCAACGCGCCCGACGTGGCGCGGTACTGGAAGCAGACCGGTGCCGGGGTGGGGGTGCCCGACGCCGCCTACAAGGACGGCGGGCCGCACCTGTTCCCGGACGAGCCGCCGGTCCGCGTGTTCCGGACCAGCGGCACGACCGGCTCGGTCCGGGGCAGCGTCCGCTACACCAGGCTCGGCCTGGAACTCAAAGGGCTCGCGATCCGCGCGAACGCCCGGCGCAGCATCGGCGCGGACGGCGACCGGCCGGTGGTGGTCCGGTTCGCGCCGACCGAGGAGCACGCGCCGGAGATGGCCATCGCGTTCGACATGGCCCGCGTCCAGGAGGAGTGCGGCGACCCGTTGCTGAGCACGTCGGTCATCGGACCGGACGGCGTCGACTACGGCCAGTTGGAGAAGACCCTGGACGCGGCGGTCGCGGAGGGCCGGCCGGTGGTGATGGTCGGCGCGAGCTTCGCGTTCGTCAACGTCTGCGACCGGCTGGAGGCCGAGCGGCGGCGCTGGGAGCTGCCGCCCGGATCGCGCATGTACGACGGCGGCGGCTTCAAGGGCAGATCGCGCGTCATGCGCGTGGACGAGTTGCGCGCCACCGTCAAGCGGGTGTTCGGCATCGAGTCGTTCGGCAACATCTTCGGCATGACCGAGCTGGCCAACCAGCACTACGACGCGGCGGACGTCCCGGTCGGACCGCTCGGCGAGCGACCCAAGGCGTGGCAGCACTTCGGCGGACCGCGCGTCCGCGACCCGCGCACCCGCGAATTCGTCACCGAGGGCCACGGCCTGCTGGAGATCACCGACCTGTCCCTGCTGGACCGCCCGCACGTGCTGCTCACCGGAGACGTCGGCATCGCCACCCCGGACGGCGTGGCGATCGCCGGGCGGATCGCGGGCAGCACCAGTCGCGGCTGCTCGCTGTCCCTGGACGAGATGACCGGGGGCCGCTGACCGATGAGCGTGTCCTGGATCCCGGACTGGTCGGCCGGCGCGACCCGACCCTTCACCCTGACCTCCGGCGCGCACGAGTGGCACGGCGTGCGGCCGACCGACTGGGCCGCCACCGGCGCGGGCCTGCGCCGCGCCCACGCCCGCCTGCGGGAACTCCCGGTGCGGCGCATCGTGGAGGCGATCGACGTCGCGGCCGGACGCTGGGCCGAACGCGACTTCCCGGAACGCCGTGCGGCCGTCGCCGCCGTCACCCGGGTCACCGGCATGTCCGCCGAGACCGTGGACCGGGCGCTGGACGCGGAGATCGGCAACCTGCGCGCCCCGTCGCTGATCGCCGCCCTGGAACGGGAACTCGGCGATCCCGAGGTGCTGGACGGCTTCCGGGACGGCACCACGGCGATCGGGCCGGGCGTCGTGCTGGCGGTGTTCTCCGGCAACGTGCCCGGTCTGCCGGCCCGTTCGCTGGTGCGGGCGCTGCTGGTGAAGGCGGCGCTGATCGCGAAGATCCCGGCCAGGGAGCCGAGCTTCACCGCCGCGTTCCTGCGCACCCTGCACGACGTGGAACCCGTGCTGGCCGACGCGGTCGTGGCGACCTACTGGGACCGTGCCGACGACGCCACCATGTCCGCCGCGCTGGCGCAGGCCGACGCCGTCGTCGCCTACGGCAGCGACCAGGCGTGCGCGGCGATCCGGGCGAAGGTCGCGCCGCACCAGCTCTACGAGGAGCACGGCCACAAGCTGTCGTTCGGCATCATCACCGACGCCTGGTTCCGGCAGCACGGGCCGGCCGAGATCGCCCGCCGGATCGCCGCCGACTGTAGCGACTTCGACCAGCACGCCTGCCTCTCCCCACAGGTGTACCTGGTGGCGGCCGAACACGCCCGGGTGGTCGCGGAGCACGTGGCGGACGCGATGCGGCGGGCCGCCGTCGACTGTCCACCCGGGACGGTGGAGCCGGCGGACGCGACGGTGTTGCAGCACCGTCGGTTGATGGCCGAGTGGCGGGCCGCGAGTTCGTTCGCGGGTGAGGTGTGGGCGGCCGACGGTCTGGAGTGGACGGTCGTGCTGGACGACGCCCTGCTGCCGCTCAGCGGCGCGGGGAACCGGGTCGCGCGGATCGTCGCGGTGCCCGACCCGGACGCCGCCGTGGACCTGATGCGGCCGTATTCCGCGCATTTGCAGAACGTCGGACTGGGGGCGGTGGGGGACGAGTTCCGCCGGATCGCGGGGGAGCTGGCCCGGCTCGGCGCGAGCCGGGTCACGGCACCGGGTCAGATGAGCCGGGCGAGCATGGCGTGGCGGCACGATGGGCAGCCCAGAATCGCCGGACTCGTGCGATGGTGTGATGTGGAGCGGCACTCGGAGGAACGGCACTCGGGACGGCGGCACGCCATCGCCTGACCGGGTGGACATCAGGACCGAGCCCTGCCCGGTACGGGGGCAGGGCTCGCTCTCATCCTGTGGGGGGAAGGGGACATGGCGGTGGTGGATGCGCGTTTCACGTTGGGGGAGAAGGACTTACGCCGGGTGACCGAGGCGGTCGGGCTGGTCCGCGACACCGGTACGCGGGAAGCGCTGGAACTGGTGTCGCCGGGCCTGGACCTGGCCGGGCACCTGGAGTTCGCGCACGCGGCGCTGGTGGTCGTGGCCGGCTCGGTGGAGGAGGTCGCGGCGGACCTGGCGCGGCTGGGGGTGGAGCCGCGCGAGCCGGTGCCCAGCGTCGTGGTCCGCGAACGGCTGGCGCGGCGGCTGGGGCGGGACGACCTGGACGTGCGGATCGTGCACGGCGCGGTCGGTGACGGGGTGCGCGAGCTGGAGTTGTTCGTGCTGTGCGGGGATTTCGCGGACGTGCCGGGGCTGGAGGACGAGTCGCACCTGGGGTTTCGGGCGACCAGTGCCGACGACGTGGTGTTGCGCGGGGTCTACGAGACGTTGGTCGACGCGGGACTGCGGCCGGACGGGGGCGGCCACAACAAGCACGAGGACGTGACCGTCCTGTACTTCCGGGGTGCCCGGCGGATGGAGTTCTGCGTGCCGGGGCGGCGGGACGCGCTGCTGGTGCGCCACCTCGGCCGGCCGGACCAGGACCGGCGGGACATGCTGCACCTGATGAGCGGCGCGTGGCGGACGCGGTCGGTGGCGGCGGTGGCCGAGCTGGGCGTGGCGGACCTGGTGGCGGACGGCGTGAAGTCGACCGGGGAGCTGGCCGGGGCGATCGGCGTGCGGTCGGACAACCTGCGGCGGGTGCTGCGGTTCCTGGCCGCGCTGGGCGTGTTCGAGGTCGTCGGCGGCGACTCGTGGCGGCTGACCCGGCTGGGGCAGCTGCTGCGCGGTGACGTGGACGGTTCGCAGCGGGACCTGGCCCGGCTGTACGGCGGGCTGTTCTACCGGTCGTTCGGCGCGCTGGAGCACACGTTGCGGACGGGGGAGTCGGCGTTCACGCGGGTGTTCGGCGCGGATCCGTTCGACCACTTCGCGGCGCACCCGGCCGATGCGCGGCTGTTCGAGAGCGCGATGGCGGCGGGCACCAGCTTTTTTCGGATCGTGCCCACGGCGCTGGACCTGCCCGCCGAGGGGCTCGTGGTGGACGTGGCGGGTGGTGACGGGCACCTGCTGGCGTTCGTGCTCCAGGCCGTGCCGGGGCTGCGCGGTGTGCTGTTCGACCGGCCGCACGTGCTGGACGCGGCGCGCGCGGTGTTGGCGGGAAAGGGCTGCGGGGAGCGGGTTTCCCTGGTGGCGGGGGACTTCTTCCGCGACCCGGTGCCGGCCGGCGGGGTGGTCTACCTGCTGTCGCGGATCCTGCACGACTGGGACGACGAGCGGTGTGCGGTGATCCTGGGCAACATCCGGTCGGCGGCGGTTCCCGGTGCGCTGTTGGTGATCATCGAGCGGCCGATCCCGGAATCGCACCTGGAGACGCTGCCGTTGGCGTGGGACGTGCACATGATGGTGAACAACGTCGACGGGCGGGAGCGGACGCCGGGGGAGTACCGGGAACTGTTGTGCGCCAACGGGTTCGAGCTGGTGGAAAGTCGTCCGCTGCCGTTGGACATGGCGGTGCTGGTGGCCCGGGCGGTTTGATCTTCTATTCGCTTAATGACTTCAGTGATGAATGAAGTAGGCGTTCGAGCGGACAGCGGCGTCCCGTCGATCAGGACGGAACGCCCGGCCCCGGTCGACGCGGTGTCGGGTCGGGTGGCTACCCGATGGGCAGGGCGGTGCTCCGGATCAGCACGGGTTGTCCGGTGACCCGGACCTGCCCGGTGCCGAACCGGTCGAGTTCGGTGACGGTGCCGTCGAGGTGGTGCACGTGTGTCGCGCCCGGCCCGGCCGGGGTCAGCGCCTCACCCGCGTGCGTCCACCGGATCCACGCCGTGCTCGGACGTCCGTCGTCCCCGGGCACGGCGAACTCGCACTGCCACACGTTCTCCGGCATCCCGATCCGCCCGCCGTGGCCGCAGGACCGGATCTCCGCCCGGCCCAGCCACCGCTGCAACCGCTCGACGTGGAGTCCGGCGGGGGTCGGGGGCCTGCCCTCGGCCTGGAGCACGACGGGAAGGGTGCTGTTGCCCCAGGCGTAGAAGTACATCCGGGCCACCCCGAACCGGCGCGAGTACAGCCCGACCAGGTAGAAGCGCACGGCGTGGTCGGCGGCGCGCCGCTCGTCGAGCGGGTCGTTCAGCGGCAGGGTCTGGGTGGTCCCGGTGTTCCACACCGGCAGGTGCACCCCGGCCCGGTGGAACGTGCGGTACGCGGACTGCACCGCGGCCGGCATGGTCTCCGGCGGGTCCTGGATGCGCCGCTGGTAGAGCTTGATCCCGGCCGCGTCGCAGTGCTGGTATCCGCCGAGTTCGGCGAAGCGCAGCAGGAACTCGTGCCCCTCCGGTTCCCACAGACCGGTCACCGAGGGGCAGACCACGGTCGCCTCGGGTGCGATCTCGCGGATGATCCGGCTCGCCCTGCGGGTCATCTCGACCAGCGTTTCCGCGCTCCCGTTGTAGTGGTGCGGGTGGTTGGCCATCACCCACACCTCGTACGCGTCGATCCGGCCGCGCGCGTGGCCGACCAGGGAACGCACGAACCGGTCCCAGTCGGCCAGGTCGTCCGGCGGCGCGGCGCGGGAACCGTCCGGGTAGGCGGCCCTGCGTGCCTGCGGTGCTGCCCAGCCCGGCGTGCCCCCGAACACGAACATCGACGGCAGCCCGGCGCGTTCGGCCCCGTCGAGCAGGCGGTCGAGGGTGGACCAGTCGAACTCCCCGCGGCGGGGCTCCAGCTGCGCCCACCGCGTCTCGCTGTCCCAGAACCGCAGCGCGCCGACGTGGAACGAAGGCATGGCCCCGGTGTCGCTGTTCATCGTGACGCCGAACGTCGTCGCGGGCACCGTCGCCGGGGCCTGCGTCCAGTCCGGCACGGCCGACACCTCGGGGTCCAGCGCGGCCGTGGCGTCGGGGATGGGCTCCGGGACGCCGGCCGCGGTGCCCACCAGCACCGCGACGAGCGCGCACACGACCCTGCGCAGGCGAGTGCGCCGTGAGCCTTTCCGCGGCGCGAATTCCGGGCGCGGCGGAGTCGCCGGTTCCGGGGAATCCACCGGCGGTGCGGGCCGGGTGATCGCCTGCCAGTGTCGGACGAGCAGGGCGAGGTCGTCGGGTTCGGCCGCGCATTCCTCGGCGATCCTGGCGATGATCCCGAAATCCCCGGGAACGATCTTTCCCCGGCAATACCGGTGCAGGGTCGAACCGCTGGTGAACGTGCGGCGGGCCAATTCCTGATAGCTCAGCCCGCTTCGCTGCTTGAGCCGCGCCAGCACGGCCGCCAGTTCCCGGGCGTCGCCCGACCCGTCCACGTACCCTCCCCCAACGGTGTGGCCGGGCGACAGCATCGCACACGGGTGTCCCATCCTGTCGGTGTTTCCGCAGATCAAGGCCATGTCGGCGTCCCATCGCAGGTTGGCACGCCGATCTTGCGCACGCCGGGGTCCCGGCACGTGAGGATGACTCAGCCCCGGACCGCCCTGGTCCGGCAACACAGACCGGAGTCACCATGACCGTTCGCAGGACCCTCAGGAGCGCAGCCTTGGCCGCGCTCGCTGCCATCGCGCTGGTGGCCGTTCCGCAATCCGCCTCGGCCGGCGGCTGTTCGGCGCTCGGATGCGGGAACGTCACCAACAACACGCCCGTCACCATGCACACGACCGTGAATCTGGGCAGTGGTAAGACCGACCACTGTGACGTGTGGAACAACAACGGCGCCCTTGAGGATCCGTGGGGTTACAACTGGGACTACATGAAGTGCACGCAGGTTGCCCTCGGCCGGGACAAGAAGCGCGGTGGGAACGGCGTCGACGTGGACGCCTTCACCTTCAACACGAGGTCGTACCTGGTGCTCCACAACGGGACCCAGGACCCGGTCGGCAAGGGCGTGTGGACCAAGATCCGCGACTACCACTCGGTCCGCTGCGTCGAGAAGCGCGGCTCCTTGGAGTGCACGGTCAGCTGAGTTCGGCTCCTCGGCAGTCGTCGGGGGTCGCACCACAGCCGGACGAGGGCTATTCGTTGTCGTTCCGCGGGACCTTCTTGCGCTCGACGACTTCGTCGGCGTCGATCAGGAGGGTCCCGTTGGCCTCGATGATGTGGAGCCGGTGGGTTTCGACGGTCACGTCGTTGCCGCCGGAGGAGTACTCGATGTCGACGGTGACGGTGTTCTGCTCGCCCGCGTGCGGGCCTTCCACGATGTCCAGGGAGTCGACGTCGTCCCAGAACTTCTTGTAGCTCTGCCTGCCCTTGGCCTGGGCTTGGAGGTCCGGCCCGAGGAGGGGCCACGCCTTTTCCGGGCGGCCGGGAAGCAGGTTGTAGTACTCGGTGGCGAACTTCCTCAGGGTGGCGGGGGCGATGGCCGGGGGTGTGCTGGTCGTCGTGGTGGTGGTCGCGCTGGTGGTCTGGGTGGATGCCGATGTGGTGCTGTCGCGGGTGATCAGCAGTGCGGCTGCTCCGGCCAGGCCGACGGTCGCCACGACCGCCGTCGCGATCAGGACCGTGCGTCGGGCGCGGCTCGGAGTTTGCGGGGTGATCGGGTCGCCCACGCGGGTCGGTGGTGGCAGGGGTGCGCCTAATCGGGTGGCCGGCACGGGTGCGCTGATGCTGGTGGGAGGCTCGGCGGGTGTGCCTGCGGGGGAGCCGAGGAGTTCGGCGGCCTGGGCCATGGTCGGCCGGGCCGCCGGGTCGGTGTGCAGCATCGTGAGGAGCACGTCGGTGAGCGGACCGGCCCGGGTGGGCGGGTCGAACCGGCCGGCGGCCACGGCGTGCAGCAGGGCGATCGCGTTGTCGCTGTCCCCGAACGGCGGTCGGCCCTCGACCGCGGCGTAGAGCGTCGCGCCCAGGGAGAACACGTCGGAGGCCGGTCCGGGCTGCGCGCCGCGTGCGGCTTCGGGGGACAGGAACGCGGGTGTCCCGGCGAGCAGGCCGGTGCGGGTGACGGTGACGTCGCCGGCGGCGCGGGCGATGCCGAAGTCGGTGATCTTGGCGGTGCCGTCGTCGGCGAGCAGGATGTTGCCGGGCTTGACATCGCGGTGCACGACGCCGACCCGGTGTGCCGCGGCGAGGGCGGCGGCGATCTGCGCGCCGACGCGCCGGGTCAGGTCGGGTGCCAGGGTGCCGTGGTCGGCGAGGGTGCGTGCGGGGACGTACTCCATGACGAGCACGGGCCGTCCGGCGTCTTCCACGACGTCGTGGACGGTGACGGCGTTGGGGTGGTGGACGCGGGCGGCGATGCGGGCTTCGCGGGCGGCGCGGCGGATGGTGTCGGTGTCGTCCGTGCCTTCGGGGGCGGTGAGGAGTTTGACGGCTACGACGCGGTCGAGGCGTTCGTCGTGGGCTTCCCAGACGGTGCCCATCGCTCCCGCGCCGACGCGTCTGCGGAGGCGGTAGCGTCCGGCGATCAGGTGTCCGTCGCTCACCTCGGCTCCGTTTCTCCCGGCGGTCGCCCAGCCTACTGGTCGGGGGAGGGGCCGGGGCCGGAACCGGGGTGGTCGGCGGGTGGTTCCCGGCGGCGGTTTCGGCGCAGGGTTTCCAGGTGGCCGTGGTTGCGCGCGGCGGTGAGCCGTTCGCGCAGTCTGGCTACGGCCAGTCGGAGCTTGGACTGGACCTCCTCGGGGTCGACGTCGGGTTCGGGGGTTCGGTCGGTACCTCGCTGGTTCACGCGTGTGCGTTACCCGGATCGGGTCGGGGCCAAACAGGTGTACGGGGCAGGCCCTGTGACGGCGCTCACCCGGGTGCGTCCGCGTGACTGCTCTCACGGTCCATCGGGCGGAATCCGGTTTGGGGGCGGCGGGGCGGTGAGGAGGATCGACGGTGTGACCGCTGTGGCTGAGTCCGTTGTCCCTGCCGGTTCCCGTCCGTTCGTGCCATTGCTGTCGGTGAGTCTGCTGACCGGTGTGGGTTACGCCTTGGCGGGGCCGTTCATGTCGTTGTTCCTGATCAAGGAGTTGGGCGCGGGGCCGTTCGCGGTGGGGGCGTTCCTGTTGGCGACGTCGTTGGCGGCGCTGGTGGTGAGCACGCTGGTGGGCCGGTTGTCGGACGCGCGGGCGGTGCGGCGGAACCTGATGGTGTACGGGTCGTTGGCGGGCGGGGTGGCGTTCGGCCTGTTCGCGGTGTTGCGGGACTACTGGCTGCTGCTGGTGGTGTCGTTGACGTTGTCGGCGGTGGCGTCGTCGTTGATGCCGCAGATGTTCGCGTACGCGCGGCAGGCGCTGGAGCGGACGGGGTCGGCGCGAGGTCCGTTGGCGATCAGCACGTTGCGGACGATGGTGTCGATCTCGTGGGTGGGTGGGCCGCCGTTGGCGGCGCTGTTGATCGACGCGAGCGGGTTCACGGGGTTGTTCCTGGTGGCGGCGGCGGTGTATTTCGCGGGTGCGCTGCTGACCGGGTTGTTGTTGCCGGAGTTGGGTGGTGCGGGGCCGGCGCGGGTGGTAGGGGAGCGGTCGGGGCCGCGTCGGGAGATCGTGCTCGCGACGGCGGCGTTCGTGCTGTTGCAGGGTGCGACGTCGGTCGGGGTGTTCGCGATGCCGTTGTACGTGACGGATGTGCTGCACGGGACGACGGGTGACGCGGGTCTGGTGTTGGGGTTGTGCGCGGCGCTGGAGATCCCGTTGATGCTGGGGTTCGGGGCGTTGGCGATGCGGGTGAACCACCGGGTGCTGGTGTTGGCGGGTGGTGCGGTGGCGTTGGCGTACTACGGGGTGATGTTGGCGACGAGCGCGACGTGGCAGGTGGCGGCGGCGCAGGCGTTGCAGGCGGTGGTGATCTCGGCGGTGATGGGGGTGGGGATCTCGTACTTCCAGGATCTCGCGCCGGATCGGCCGGGGTATGCGACGACGCTGTACACGAACACGGCGAAGGTCAGCGCGATGATGGCGGGTCCGTTGTTGGCGTTGGCGCAGGTGTGGGGGTATCGGAGCGCGTTCGCGATCGGGTTGGTGTTGTCGGCGCTGGGTTTGGGGTTGCTGTTGCCGGCGCGTCGACGGGTGTGAGCGCGCCGGGGGTGTGGTCGAAGGCGGCTTTGCGGGCGGCACGGCGGAGGGTGCGCAGCAGGACGGGGCCGGTGACCAGGACGAGGATCGTGGTGGTGATGGCGCGGCCGATGTCCCAGCCCAGCGAGGTGGCGAGGCTGAACGCGACGAGTCGGACCAGGTTGTCGGTGATGGGGCCGCCGGGTTGGAACGACAGCGTGGTGCTGCCCGCGGAGAGGGTGAAGGGCCAGAACGACAGGTTGAGCAGCAGTCCGTAGACGAGGGACGCGACGGCGGCGTAGGCGGCGAGCATGGCGAGTTCGGCGCGGCCTTTGAGGGGTGGCAGGAGGCCCGCGCCCAGCGCCACCCAGGCCGCGCCGAGCATCTGGTACGGCAGCCAGGGACCGATTCCGCCGGTGAGCAGGGCGGAGGCGAAGAGCATGGTGTTGCCCAGTACGAAGCCGAAACCGGGGCCGAACACACGTCCGCCCAGTACAAGCAGGAAGAAGACGGTTTCGATGCCGGCGGTGCCCGCGCCGAGGGGGCGGATGGCCGCGCCAAGCGCGGAGAGGACGCCGAGCATGGCGACGGCTTTGGCGTCCATGCCGTGGTCGCTGATCTCGGCCAGGACGACCGCCAGCACGAGGGGGAGGAGCAGGGCGAACGTCCAGGGCGCGTCGGTGCCGTGGGCGATCCCGGCGTCCGGGGTGACCAGCAGCGGCCAGCCGAACGCGGCGATGCCGATGGCCCCGGAGACGGCGAGGGCGAGGGTGGCGCGTGGCCGGAGGCGGACGGGGGCGGTCATGGCGTGGCCAGGGCGGTTGCCACGTGGGCGACCGTGAGCCAGGGCTGTGGGGCCAGGATCTTCGCGACCTGGGGGGAGAAGGTGGGTGAGGCGGTGACGACGTCGGCGGTGGGGCCGTCGGAGACGACCTCCCCTTCGGTCAGGACCACTACGCGGGAGGCGTACTCGGCGACGAACTCGACGTCGTGGGTGGCCAGCAGGATGGCGTGTCCGTCGTCGGCGAGGGCGGCGAGGGATTCGGCCAGGCGGGTTTTCGCGGGGTAGTCGAGGCCCCGGGTGGGTTCGTCCAGCAGTACCGCGCGGGGTCGTGGGGTGAGGGCCACGGCGAGGACCAGGGCGAGTCGTTGGCCTTCGGACAGGTCGCGGGGGTGCTGTCGGTCGGGGATGCCGGGGGCGAGGCGGTCGAGCAGGACGCGGCAGGTGCCGGGTGGGGCGTCCGATTCGCGGTCGGCCTGGGCGCATTCGTCGGCGACGGTGTGCAGGTAGAGCAGGTCCGCAGGCTGTTGGGGGACGAGTCCGACGGCTTTGCGCCTCGGCCCGGGTTTGCGGGCGGCGGGGTCGGTGCCGTCGATGGTGACGGTGCCCGCGGAGCGTTTGCCGGTGCCCTGAAGTGCCCAGAGGAGGCTGGATTTGCCGGATCCGTTGCGGCCCATGACGGCGACGCGTTCGCCTTGGCCGACGGCGAGGTGGACGCCGCGCAGGGCCTCGACTGTGCCGTAGCGGACGTGGAGGTCGTGGGCGCGCAGGAGTTCGGGCGCGTCGGCGGGTGGTGGGGTGGCGGGGGTGCCGAGTCGGTCGCGGAGGGGTGCGGCGCGGCGGCGGGCGTCGCGGATGGACACCGGGACGGGGTGCCAGTCGGCCAGTTGGGCCAGCCGCACCACGGGTGGTGCGACGGGTGCGTCGGCGAGGACGGTGCCGGGATCGCCCGCGACGGGTGGCCCGTCGCCGGGCAGCCAGACGACCCGGTCGGCGTACTGGGCCACCCGTTCGAGGCGGTGTTCGGCGATCAGGACGGTCATGCCGAGGTCGTGGACGAGGCGGTGGAGGGCGGCCAGGACGTCTTCGGCGGCACCGGGGTCCAGTGCGGAGGTGGGCTCGTCCAGGACGAGTACGCGGGGGTGTGCGGTGAGTGCGGCCCCGACGGCGACTCGTTGCTGTTGGCCGCCGGAGAGGGTGGCGAGGGGGCGGTGGCGCAGGTCGGCCAGGCCCAGCAGGTCCAGGGTCTCCTCGACACGTTTGCGCATCACCGGGTTGGGCAGGCCGAGGGACTCCATGGAGTAGGCGAGTTCGTCCTCGACGGAGTCGGTGACGAAGCCCGCCTGGGGGTCCTGGGCGACCAGGCCCACGACGTCGGCGAGCTCGCGGGGCGGGTGGGTGCGGGTGTCGCGGCCGTCGACCAGGACGCGGCCGGTGAGGGTGCCTCCGGTGAAGTGCGGCACCAGGCCGTTGACGGCGCGCAGGAGGGTGGACTTGCCTGCCCCGGTGCGGCCGACGACCAGGCACAGCTCGCCTTCGGGCACGTGCAGGTCCACTGTGGACAGTGCCGGTGCGGTGGCGTCGGGGTAGGTGACGGTGACGTTCTCGAACCGGATCACGGGCTCTTCCGTTCGGCGGTCAGCGCGGGTGCCAGCGCGCACAGCAGGCCGATCGCGGGCAGCAGCGGCAGGACGGGTGCGGTCAGCGGCACCGTGGCGGGGACGAGCGCCGCCCCACCGAGGTCCGGTGGGGCGAGGAATGTGGCAAGGGCCGCGAGCAGGCCGGATCCGACGATCAGCAGTTCGCGGGTGCCCCAGGTGTCGGGTCGGTAGCGGCTGCGCCGGACCCGGCGGGAACCGGTCCACAGGCCGGTGACGGCGAGCGTCGAGCCGAGCAGCAGCATCGGGACGCCGGTGACGGCCGGCGCGCTGCCGTCGAGCAGGCCGTAGCCGCCGACGCACAGCCCGATCAGGCCGCCCAGCACGAGGGTTCCGGTCAGGGCGCGGGCTTTCGCGGGGAGTCCGGCGTTGCGTCCGTAGCCCCGGGAGTCCATGGCGGCGGCGAGGACGAGGGACCGTTCGAACGCGTCTTCCAGGACGGGGACGAGGAGGACTTTCACCGCCCGCACGCCCCGGACGGTGTCGCCGCGCAGCATCCGGGCGCGGCGGACCGAGCGGGCGGACGCGACGAGCTGCGGCGCGACGGTCAGGGCGACGACCACGGCGACGCTCACCTCGTAGAGGGCAGCGGGGAGGGAACGGAGGAGTCGTTTGGCGTTGGCCAGGGCGTTCGCCGCGCCGACGCAGCACAGCAGGGTGGCCAGTTGGAGTCCCTGGCACAGCGCGAACACCAGGCCTTCGGCGCTGACCGGTCCGCCGAGACGGATGCCGCGCGCCCATTCGGGCAGCGGCACCTCGGGCATGGTGAACAGCGTGGTGGGGCCGCCGATGCCGCCCAGGAGGACGTGGAACACGACGCGGATGCCGATGACGATCAGGCCGAACCGGAGGAACACCCCGTAGGAGTTCGCCCACGGGGTGTCCTGTCGGCAGGTGACGGCGACGAGGCCGGCGACCGCGATCACCAGACCCAGCATGAGCGGGTTGGTGGTGCGGCCGGCGATGGCCGCCAGCGCGAGCGCCCACAGCCACCACGCGCCGGGATGCGGTGCCCGGGCCGGCCTGCGGTGCGGCGGTGTGCCGTGTGGCGGTGTGGTGCCTACCGGGCTGCCGCCTGCCGGGCTGCGGCGTGGCGGTGTGGTGCTTGACGGTGTGCGGCGGGTGGGTGGCGTCATTCGGCTCGGCGGCGTCGGCGTGCGGTTCGGAAGCCCAGGACGGCCAGTACGGCGATCACCGCGATTCCCGCGATCAGGCCGAACGTGCCGCCGGTCGACTGTTCCGCGGCGACCGGTGCGACGGCCGTGGCCGAGACCGTGGTGGACGTGGGCGAGGCGGACGTCGATGTGGTCGCCGACGGGCTTGTAGTCATGGCGGACTGGCTTGCGGTCGTGGCCGGTGGGGTGGTGGTCGGTTCCGGGCCGCCGGGTCGGGTCGGCTCGCCGGGCGGCGCGGTCCGGCCCGGTTGGGTGGGCTGACCGGGCTGGGGCGGTTGGGCGGATGGTTCGGGGCGTGTCGGGGCGGGTGCCGGTGGCGCGATGCCGGGTTGTCCACCCGCCCCGAACGCCCAGCCCTCGACCGTTCCGGGGGCCGG
>CBHFOL010000090.1:0-24578 GCA_965995405.1 uncultured Saccharothrix sp. | reverse complement strand
CAGCGGGTACACCGACTCCGACGACAGCCCCAGCGGCGCCCGGCTCGTCGTCAGCACCCGCAGGTCCTTCGACGCCGACACCAGCTCCCGCACCAGGTCGGCCGCCCCGCGCAGCACGTGCTCGCAGTTGTCCAGGATCAGCAGCGCATCCCGCTCGCGGACGGCGGCGATCACCCGGTCCGTCGGTTCCGCGTCCGGTGCCCCGCCCAGGAGCGCGTCCCGCTGGCCGAGCGCGGCGAGCATCGCCTGCGCCACGTCACCGCCCGCGCCGATGGACGCGAGCTCCACCAGCCAGGCCCCGTCCGGCAGGTCGCCGAGCAGCGTGCGCACGGTTTCCGTGGCCAGCCTGGTCTTCCCCGAGCCACCCGGCCCGATCAGGGTGGTGAGCCGGTGTCCGGTGACGAGTTCGCGGACCGCGGCGACATCGGCGTCCTTGCCGACGAAGCTGGTCAGCTCGGCACGCAGGTTGGTCTGCCGGCTTTCCTCCCGCCCCACCTCGCCCCGCAGCAGCGCGACGTGCAGCGCGGACAGCTCCGGTGAGGGGTCGACGCCCAGCGCGTCGGCGAGGGCTTCCCGCGCACGCTGGTACACGACCAGCGCCTCGGTGGCCCGGCCGGCCGCGCCGAGGGCACGCATCAGCGCGGCGACGAGCCGCTCCCGCACCGGATGCGCGCCCACCAGGTCGGTCAACTCGGTGACCAGTTCCGCACCGTGGCCGAGGCGGATCTCGGCCTCGAATCGGTCCTCCATCGCGGCCAGGCGCAGCCCCTCCAGCCGGGCGACCACCGCGTCGAACGCCGCGCTGTCCTGGAGACCGACGTCCTGCATGGCCGCACCACGCCACAGGCCGAGGGCCTCACGCAGCAGCCCCGCCCGCTGGAGATCGTCGCCACCACGCGCCTGGCCGACCAGGCGTTCGAACCGGACGGCGTCGACGGAGTCGGGTTCGACCGTCAGCCGGTAGCCGCCCACCTGCCCGTCGACCGCCCCGTCCGGCAGCACCTGCCGCAGCCGGGAAGCCAAGCGCTGCAAGGCGTTCGCCGCGTCGGCCGGCGGGCGCTCACCCCAGATCCAGTCGACCAGCGTGGCCTTCTGGACCACCCGACCGGGTTCGAGCGCGAGGGCGATCAACAACGCGCGCAACCGGGCACCCGGCACGCCCGTCGACACGCCGCCGTCCGTGTGGACCTCGAATGGCCCCAGCATCCCGATCCGCATCCGGGCAAGTCTGCCGTAGGCGATCGACCGGCCTCCAACCAGTACGGCGACCGGGGTCGTCCTCTTGAGCCGGACGCCGTGTCAGAGGCCGTGTCAGGGCGGTGGCTGGTCGGCGTCAGGGCGGAGGGCGACCGTAGTCGCCGTGACCAGTTCAGGGATCGCGGCCTCGGAGCCGCGAACGGCGTTCCACACGCGGCTTGCGCCACCACTATTCAGTGTTACTATGTACCGGTAGTCAGCATCACTGAGTAGCAGCCTGAAGGAGGTGTTCCATGGGCAAGCAGGTGACGGAGATGCTCAAGGGAACGCTGGAGGGCATCGTCCTCGCGATCCTGTCCGGTCGACCCGCGTACGGCTACGAGATCACGGCGTGGCTGCGGGAACAGGGCTTCTCCGACATCGCCGAGGGCACGGTCTACGCGCTGCTCATCAGGATCGAGCAGCGCCGCCTCGTCGACGTGGAGAAGGTCCCGTCCGAGAAGGGGCCGCCGCGCAAGGTGTATTCCCTGAACGCTCAGGGACAGGAATATCTCGAAGAGTTCTGGAGGACCTGGAGCTTCCTCACGGAACGGCTCGAACAGCTCCGCGAAGGAGGTAGTCGGAAATGACCACGGAGCCGAACGAGCCGAAGGGGCGATTCCGGCAGTACTTGGAAATCGTCACCGGGTCGGTCGAACACAAGAAGCGCTACCGGCAGTACAAGGCGCGCACGGAGCAGCTCCCCGCGAGCTATCACACGGCGATCGACGCGCTGCAACGGTACATGCAGTTCTTCGGGCCGGGAAAGGCGGAGAGCCTGCTGTCGATGCTGGAGGATCTCGCCGATCTCTTCGAGCAGAGCGCGGCGAGTGGAACGCCGATCCGCGCGGTCGTCGGGGACGACCCGGTGGAATTCGCCGAGGAGTTTCTTCGGAACTACCCGGAGGGTCAGTGGATCAGCCGGGAGCGGGAACGGCTGACCGATGCCATCGACGACGCCGCGGGCAACGAACCGTAACGAGAGAACGGATATCCGGATGACAGTCAATCAGGCCCAGGGGCCCGCGATCCACGTGCAGGGCCTGGAGAAGTCGTACAAGACGCTACAGGTGCTGCGCGGCGTGGACTTCGACGTGGCGCGGGGCAGCATCTTCGCCCTGCTCGGCTCGAACGGGGCGGGCAAGACCACCGCCGTGAAAATCCTGTCCACGCTGCTCAAGGCCGATGCGGGGACCGCCAGCGTGCACGGCTTCGACGTCGCCACGCAGGCCGCGGAGGTGCGGGAGTCCATCAGCCTCACCGGACAGTTCGCGGCCGTCGATGAAATCCTCAGCGGGCGGGAGAACCTCGTGCTGGTCGCCCGGCTGCGGCACCTCAAGAATCCCGGCAAGATCGCGGACGACCTGCTCTCGCGTTTCTCGCTGACCGACGCGGGCGCGCGAAAGGTGTCGACGTATTCGGGCGGTATGCGTCGCCGCCTCGACATCGCGATGAGCCTCGTCGGGAATCCGCCGGTCATCTTCCTGGACGAGCCGACGACCGGGCTCGACCCCCAGGGGCGCATCGAGGTGTGGCAGGCCGTCAAGGAACTCGCCGAGCGCGGCACGACAGTGCTGCTCACGACGCAGTACCTGGACGAGGCCGAACAACTCGCCGACCGGATCGCGATCCTCCACGAGGGTCGGATCATCGTGAACGGCACCCTCGCCGAACTCAAGCAACTGCTCCCGCCCGCCAAGGTCGAATACGTCGAGAAGCAGCCGACCCTGGAGGACGTCTTCCTCGCGCTCGTCGGTACCGACGGCAATGACCGCAACGCGGCACAGACGAGTAAGGAACAACGATGAGCAAGCACTTCTTCGGCGACACCGGCGTCCTGCTGGGACGATCCCTGCGCCACATCACGCGCAGCGTCGACACCATCATCACCACCGCGATCATGCCGATCGCCTTCATGCTGCTGTTCGTCTACGTGTTCGGCGGCGCGATCAAAACCGGGTCCGATTCGTATGTGAACTACCTGCTGCCGGGCATTCTGCTCATCACGGTCGCCTCGGGCATCTCCTACACCGCGTTCCGGCTCTTCCTGGACATGAAGAGCGGCATCTTCGAGCGATTCCAGTCCATGCCGATCGCGCGGTCGTCCGTGCTGTGGGCGCACGTGCTGACCTCGCTGGTCGCCAATCTGATCTCGCTCGTGGTCGTCACGCTCGTCGCCCTGCTCATGGGCTTCCGCTCGGGGGCGGGAGTGCTGGAGTGGCTCGCGGTCGCCGGCATCCTGATCCTGTTCACCCTGGCGCTGACGTGGCTCGCCGTCATCCCCGGTCTCACCGCGAAGTCCGTGGACGGCGCGAGCGCGTTCTCCTACCCGCTCATCTTCCTGCCGTTCCTCAGCTCGGCGTTCGTGCCCACCGACACCATGCCCGGCCCGGTGCGCGCCTTCGCCGAGAACCAGCCGGTGACGTCCATCGTCAACGCCCTCCGCGGCCTGTTCACGCAGCAGCCGGTCGGCAGCGACATCTGGATCGCCGTCGCCTGGTGTGTCGGCATCCTCGTCGTCACGTACTTCCTCGCCACGGCCACCTACCGCCGCAAGATCTCCTGACAGCAGCACGACCTGCACGGCCGGGCACCGGCCGCAGCGGTGATCGGCGGTGAGCCGGTCAGGCTGTTGCGGCCCCCGGAGGGGCACTTTCCCGGGCCGGGTCGGCTGAGCCGCCCGCCGAAGATCACGCACACGAACAACCCACCCAAAACCAGGGGAGATTTGTCATGCCCGCATTCGCCACACCAGAGCCGATCACCGCCACGTTGACCACCGCGGGTGCCCGGGTGCGGATCGCCGCGAGCGAGCGGTCGGACACGGTGGTGCTGGTCGAGCCGGTCGACAGCGCGAGCAAGTCGGACGTGAAGGTGGCCGAGAACACCAAGGTCGACTTCTCCGCCGGCGAACTGTCGATCAAGACGACCAAGTCGGGTGACAAGAACGGTTCGGTCGCCATCACGATCGAGTTGCCGGCCGGATCCAGGCTGGTCCTGAACACGGCATGGACGGACGTGCACGCCGACGGCCTGCTCGGCGACTGCGGCCTGAACATGTCGTCGGGACAGGTCCAGCTCGACCACATCGCCGCGCTGCGGGGGAACCTCACGGCCGGTGGGGTCGAGATCGGACACGTCGCCGGGGCCGCCGACATCGAAGGCGGCGCGGCGGGAGTGCGGATCGGCGAGGTCGAGGGCATCGTCAGGTACCAGGGCTCGACCGGAAAGGTCTGGATCGGCCACGCCCGGTCCGACCTCGATCTCAGCAGCGCCACGGGCAGTTTCGACATCGACCGCGCCGAGGGCAGCGTCATCGCCGAGGCAGGCAACTGTCCTATCCGGATCGGTCGGATGACGCACGGCCAGGCGGAGGTGGTGAACTCCGCCGGGGGCATCGAGATCGGCATCAGCGAGGGCACCGCCGCCTCGGTGGACGCCAACAGCACCAAGGGCACGGTGCGCAACTCCCTGCCCGCGCAGGACAACCCGGACGGGTCCGACAACAGGGTCAAGGTCTACGCCCGCACGCGGCTCGACGACATCGTCATCCACCGCGCGGCGGTCTGAGTCCCGACCGCAGTAGTGCGATCTCCAGAAAGGACTTACATCATGGAAGACACGACAAGCGGGACGCCCGAACAGGGACACGTCGGCCGCCGGACCGTCTTAAAGGGCGTGCTGGGTGCCGGCGCGCTCGCCGGCCTCGCCGGCGGCACCGCCTCCGCAAGCGGTGGTGGTGACTGTGTCGAGGACGGCTGGGGCAAGGTCGCCGACGCGTTCCGCGCGAACTTCAAGGGAAGCCCCGGCGAGATCGGCGCGGCGTGCAGCGTCTACGTGGGCGGTCGCCCCGTCGTCAACCTGTGGGACGGCCTCGCCGATCGCAAGGCGAACCGACCGTGGCGCAAGAACACCATCGTCCAGGTCGCGTCCACGACGAAGGGCGCTACCGCGATCTGTGCCCACATGTTGGCACAGCGCGGTGAGCTGGACCTGGACGCCCCGGTGGTCCGGTACTGGCCGGAGTTCGGCGCGAACGGCAAGGACCGGATCCCGGTGCGCTGGCTGCTGTCCCACCAGGCCGGTCTGCCGATCGTCGACGGACCGCTGACGTTCGAGCAGGCGTGCGCGTGGCACCCGGTCATCCGTGCGCTGGAGGCGCAGAAGCCGCTGTGGCGGCCGGGCACGGAGCACATCTACCACAGCGTCACCTACGGGTTTCTGGTCGGGGAGGTCGTGCGTCGGATCACCGGCAAGTCACTCGGCACGTTCTTCGCCGACGAGGTCGCTCGTCCGCTCGGGCTGAGCGCCTGGATCGGGCTGCCCGAGAAACACGAGAAGCGGGTGGCCCGGATCGACTACGCCGCCCCGTTCACCCTGGAGGAGTTGATCGCCGGGATGATCAAGGTGACCGGGCTCGACGCGGACACGGTCACCGCATGGGTCCAGGCCCTGTACGCCCCGGGCTCGGTCCAGGCCCGCGCCGGCGAGCTCGGCGGCGCGTTGGACAACACGTCCGACTACTTCACCACGCGTGCCTGGCGCGCGGCGGAGTTCCCGGCCGCGAACATGCTCGCGGATGCGCGATCGCTGGCTCGGATGTATGCCGCCACGGTGAGCGACGTCGACGGGGTGCGGCTGCTGGATCCGGCGACGGTCGAGCGGATGACGGTCGTCCAGACCGACAGGACGCCGATGCACGGGCTGCCGCCGGGGCTGGACATCCCGGCCGACCGCTCCTTCTACATGTCGCTCGGGTTCTGGCGAGCCTGCCCGCCGATGCCGCTGCTCGGGCCGGGGTCGTTCGGCCACCCGGGCTCCGGCGGATCGGTCGGCTTCGCCGACCCCGACGCAGGTGTCGGCTTCGGCTACGTCACGAACCTCTGGAACTTCCGGCCCGACGACCCGCGGGCGACGAACCTGGTCAAGGCCGCCCGATCCTGCCTCGGATAACGGGACGACAGCGGTCGAGTCGGTCGGGCAGTCCCAGGCCGTCAGGCGCGGTTCCGGGGTAGGACCGCGCCTGGGACTGGTGTGACCCACCGCCCGTGGCAGGGCGAGGACTTGTCAGCCCGCCGCCTGATGGGTAGGACTGTCCGCGTGGTTGATCAGCGGAACTTCGCACGTGCCGTCATGGCGGTCTCCTCGGTCGTGGTCGCCGCCTGCGCGGTCGCGGTGACGATCAAGGTGCTGAGCACCGGCATCATCTCGGTCGAACAGCCGCGGGTGTTGGACCAGGCATCGTTGGAGCGGCAGGTGAGCGACAGCATCCGGGGTCTCCGGACGGATCCCGTTGCCGGACTGGCCTGCCCCGCTTCCGTCGTGGTCAAGGTGGGCACCAAGTTCACCTGTCGGTTCCTGGACGGCGTGAACCCGAACACGGTGCTCGTCGAGGTTGTCAGCGACCACGGCGAGATCACAGTCGGAGCCGCCGGCTCCCGCTGACGGGCGTCCGTGCCCCGACGTGTCACCCGAACAACCACTCCGACGGTCGTGCCCGCCGCCACCACCACTGGGCTAGACATGGACGACATGCGGGATGTGCACACCGACCTGGACTCGGCGGCGCAGGTGTGGCGGGAACTGGGGCGCGTCGACACCACCACCGCCCTCCTCGACACGGCGCACCACATGTGGTGCGACCCCGGCTGTGACGAGGGCTTGGGCTGCCCCTTCCTGCACTACCCCCGCACCCGCCCACCGGCCGCGCCACCGCGTTCCCCCGCCTCCCGCTACACCCGGCGCACCGCCGAACTGTTCGGCCTCATGGGCGGCGCAGGCTACCGCCCCACACCGCAGGTCCACGAGCACAACCTCTGGCCCCTGCTGCGCGAGACCACCGCGAAGACCGACACCGGCGCGACGGCCGGACTGGACTACACCGACTGGTCGCACAAGCACGCGGCATCCGCGACCGAGCTGTGCCGCTACGCCTGCCGGGACACGCTCCAGTGGATGGCGCTGTGGTGCGGCGACCGCTACGACCGCCGGCCTGTCGCGCTGCACTACATCGCCCTGTCCACCATCGTGGACGACCTCTGCATCCCGCCACTGGACCTGGTGACCGGCCGGTTCCGGCTCTACCAGCGGTCCGCCGCCGACCTCGCCACCGCCCTGGACGACCAGGGCTGGGGCCGCCACGGCGTGCACGCCATGCTGGCGGTGGCCCGCCAGTACCTGCTCCAGCACGCCGAGAAAACCCATCCCACCCTGCACCGGACCCTCAACGCCCTGGACGGGGTGTGGGACGCGGTGGTCTACCGCACGCACACCGCCAACACCTATGGCGCCGTGATCGCCATCGAAGAGGTCTGCGACCAGGTGGGCGACCTCGGCGACGTCACGTGGACCTGGCGGATGGACTCCGCGATCTGCGACGCCATCTCCATGGACCTCGCCAAGACCGCCGCCCTGGACGTGTACCACGTAGACGACCACCAGCCCACCGCGCACGACCAACACACCCACCGCCGCAAAACCGGCTACCACTCCGTCTACCTCGACCTCATAGACGACCTCGTGACCACCGGAGCCCCCGAACCCGTCGTACACTTCGGCTGCTCCGGGTTCCTGTTCGTGCCCCTGGTCGAGCGCTACCCCGAACGCCGCCAAGGCCGCCGACACCACCTCCGGCCCGCCATGCGGGCACGCCTCCACGACCTGTTCGGCGACACACCCGCCGACCCCCACATCGACCACGCCTTCGAGCAGCACCTCGCCGGGCAACCACGCTGACGGACCGCACGGGATGGCGACAGCCCTGCTTCCGGTCCGCTCCGTTCCGGCCGTCAGGCGCGCCCGACCGCGATGTCCAGGCGCGCCTTCCCGCCGGCGCGGCTCAGGTCGTAACCACCTCGGTCAGGCGGGCGGCGATGGCGACACCCGGACCGCCGGCCGCGCCGGTGACCGGTGCGACGCTCACGGCAGAACCTTCTCGATCTCCGGGGCGAGCAGCTCGGCCGCCCGCGCGGCGGTGATGATGTCGGCCGGGTCGGGCTTGGTGGTCACCCGGGAGGCGGAGTCCTCGTAGACGTGCTCGCCGATCAGCCGGCAGCGCTCGTCGTAGGGCCAGTAGAACGCGAGCGTGCGCTTGAGCAGGTAGACGTCGGTGGGGTCGTCCCCGTCCAGGATCAGCGACGTGGCGCCCTCGTGGATGCGGTGGTGCGGGTGCTCCACGGTCATCGTCGGCGCCAGCAGTTCCTCGTACCGCCCGGAGACCTCCAGCAGGGCGTGCAGGCGATAGTTCTTCAGGATCGCCCGGTGCCGCGGGTTGTCGGTCTCCGCGATCTGCTTCTCCAGTGGGGCGAACATGTTCTGGAAGGCGTGTTCGTAACGGCTCACCGTGGCTCCTCGTCAAGTCGGTTCGGGTGCGCACAACCTTCGGCGCGCCGCCCGCGAAGGTCCATGACATCCATCCGCCGACCCGTAAACCCATCGGTTAACGCCCCAGGTCGAAGAGCTACAGTCGGGTGAGCCGCACCACCGTCCGCTACGGCCCGTCCGTCCGCACCATGGACGAGATGCTGGAGGCCGTCGCGGCAGAGCAGGCCATCGTGATCACCGGCAGCCTCGTCGCCGACGGCTACCGCCACCCCGACGTCGCGTTCGTCCCGATCACCGACGTCGAGCCGTGCCCCATCTCGCTGTGCACCCGAACCGCCGACACCTCACCGCTCGTCGCCGCACTGCGCACGGCGGCACGCTCGCTGCACTCCAGGGACTGACCACACCCAGCCGCACAGGACGTACGGGATCATGAAGCATGCGCCCGGATGGTTGGCACCTCACCGAAGACGTCGACGACTTTCTTGCCCGAGCCGGAGACTTCCTGCGCTCACGCCCCGCGCTGCACACCATGCCGCTGACGACGACCGAGACATTGCGAACGGGCGGTGCGGACACACACGGTGCCGAACCCCCCGTATTCGGCCGACTGGAGACGGGGGGCGAGGTCGTCGCCACCTTCTACCGCGTCCCGCCCCGCAGCCTGAGCCTCACCTCCCTCACCCCCGCGCAGGCCGATGCCCTCGCCGCCCACCTGGCCGGCCTCGGCCACCCCCTGCCCGGCGTCAGCGCGGATCTCCAGACCGCCACCGCTTTCGCCGACGCATGGCAGCGACACACAGGCGCAACGCCAACGCTCCGCCACCGGCTCGGCCTGTACCGCCTCGGCACTCTCACCCCACCGCAGCCGTCCCCCGAGGGCCGGGCGCGCGTCGCCGGCGAGCACGAACGCGAACAACTCCGCCTCTGGTGCAACGGGTTCTCCGAAGCTGTCGGGCAGGCCCCCTTCGAGGACGTCGAGTCCTGGGCCAAGCGCTACGCCTACAAGCAGTTCACGTTCTGGGAGACCCCGGACGGCACGCCCGTGTCCATCGCGGGGGTCACACCGTTGATCGCCGGCCAGATCCGGGTGGACCCCGTCTACACCCCGGCCCACCTGCGCGGGCGCGGCTACGCGGGCGCGGTCACGGTCGCGGCGAGCCGGGCCGCGCTGGCCGCGGGCGCGACGGAGGTCGTGCTGTTCACCGACTTGTCCAACCCCACCAGCAACAGCCTCTACCAGCGCATCGGATACCTCCCGGTCACCGACTTCGCCGTGTACGACTTCTGATGAACCAGTCCAACGCCGAGTCCTGGGGCACCGGCAACCGACTACGGTTTCCGCCGTGACCGAGCCCTCCATTTTGAACGGCACCAAGGCTGCCTATGACGCCGTTGCAACCCTGTACGCCGAGCTTTTCAGCAACGTGCTTGAGACGATGCCGGTGGAACGTGCGTTGCCGGCCGCGTTCGCCGAACTCGTACAGGCCCACAACGCCGGGCCGGTCGCCGACATCGGATGTGGCCCCGGCCATGTGACGGCACATTTGCACGCGCTCGGGCCGACCACCTTCGGCATCGACCTGTCCTCCGCGATGGTCGCCCTGGCCCGGCAAGCGCATCCGAACCTGCGGTTCGACGAGGGGTCGATGACCGCCTTGGACCTCGCCGACGGAGTTCTCGGCGGCATTCTCGCTTTCTACTCCATCATCCACACCCAACCGCGGCAACTGCCGGCCGTGTTCACCGAGTTCTACCGAGTGCCGGCTCCGGGCGGCCACCTGCTGCTCGGGTTCTTCGCCGGTGACGACCCGCTGCCACAGGAATTCGACCACAAGGTCACGCTCGCCTACCGATGGTCACCCGACAGTCTCGCGGACCTGTTGCGCCAAGCCGGGTTCGTCGAGGTCGCCCGGTTGCTGCGCGAGCCTCACGACGGCGAGCGGTTCCAGCAGGCCGACCTGCTGGTCCGCAAGCCCCAGGACCCCTGATTGCCCCGCCAGGCCGTCTTCCTGGACCACCGTTCGCCGAGCTCGCCGCGACGACCGGGCCGGAGTACTGGGCCGCGGACGGCGTGCACCCGACGCCGGCCGGCCACGGCGGGGTGTCCGAGGCGGTGATCGGCCGCCTCGAACAGCGCGGCGTACGGCCTGCCGAATCCAGCGGTGAGGGCGACGCCGACCCTCGGAACCCGATCAGAAGGGACCGGAATCGATCAGCGCGTTGTAGTCGACCGCGGCCCCCTTGTTCGTCAAGCACACCCTGAAGAACCCGGGGAACAGATCGGCATGGTCGGCAACCGCGACGAATTGGTTCAAGTCGGTGTCCGTGCGGTCGATCACGGTGACGAAGGGAGTGGGAGCGGAGGTCGAGGTCGCCCGCACGGTCCACTGGTCGGCGTGCGGACCGACGTGGCCGTTGGCGATCAACCCGCCGTTGGCGCCGTCCACGAACAGCGGGCCGACGCAGGCGGTGCTCTTTCCCTCCAGATGACCGTCACCCTGCATGACATCGGCATAGGCGGGCACGGCGACGCCGACCAGTGGGACGACAGCCAGCGCGAGCGCGGTGAATAATCGACGTGTTCGTCGCATTTGTGCGAATCCTCCTTGCCTGGCAACGAGTTACTCGATACGACAGGGACACCGACGAGTGTGGTTGCCGAGTGCCGGCGACGACAGGGGCCGGCACTCGGCCCCATTTCCGAGTCGTGGCCGGAGCCGGGTGACAGTTGCTCGCCGGCATTCGACGGCCCACGGGGTCCGGAAACCGGACTCTCCGCAGAACGCGCGTGTGCCGGAAGGGTTTTGGCCTCTGTCGGCCCCGTCTGCCGCCAAGCGATCATCGCCCGATGACCGAGGAGCAGCATCCCGTAGTCGAACTCCGGCCGTGGGAGGCACGGAACGGAGTGCCCCGCCGAACCGTGTGGGTGTTGGTGGAGGGCAGGCCCCAGCGCTTCCAGATCCGCATAAAGGCGGGAGTGACGAACCGTGCCTTGTTGCGATTACCCGGTGACGTGTACCTGAGGGTCAGGGTGACCAGCAGACCCGTCGTGTACCGCGCTGTGGTCGGGGTTTTGCTGTTCGCGGGCCTGGTGGCGCACGTGCTGCCGTCGACGCTTGTGCTCGGGGCGGCCTGGGCGCTGGTGGAGCTGTGCCGGTCCCGGCGCGACCGGGTGACGGGTTTCCGCCGGCAGCTGTGCCTGTTCGGCGTGCTGTACCTGGTTCCACGGCGATCGCAGCCGCCTGCCATGTCGTCCTGGGCGTGGTGGGTGGCCATCAGCGGTGACACGCTCGGCATCGACAGCCTGCGTTCGCTGGAGAGGGCGCTCGCCACGGCGTCGAGCTTCTTCTCGGAGAAGCTGAAACTCGGCGAATTCGGACCACCGTGATCGACTACGACAAGGCCGTTCTCGACGTCGACGCGGTCGCCCGGGAGGCACTGGGCGTGGTGCAACAGACGGACGTCACGGTCCCGGCCGAGACCACGTCGTCTGCCAAGCGGTGGGCCGAGTTCCAGAACCTGCTCGCCGACCTGGGCAAGGGCAACGGAAAGGTCGCCCAGGACCTCCTGATCGCCAGAAACCTCTCCCCGGAGGAAGTGCACGCCCTCGACCTCGCCATGGCCCACCCGGACACAGCGGTCCTCCCACGGAACCACAGCGGCGAGCCGCACAGGTCCTGAGCCACAACAAGTCCGCAACCGTCAGCGACGCACTGAGCACCAGCGCCAGAGGCATCTGCGGGTGTCCCAAGTAGACACCGATCGGGTCGTCGGCCGAAGAGTACCTGCGCCACTACGCCCACGACCATGCCGACTGGGACGCGGTCGACAACCTCATGCGGTTGCAAGGGCTGCACGCGAGATCCTTCACGCCTATACCGCGTCGAGTTCGGCGACAAGCCCCTCGACCAGTTCCTTGATCCGGTCCCGGATCGGCCGGACGGCGGCGACGCCCTGGCCCGCCGGGTCGTCCAGTTTCCAGTCCAGGTAACGCTTTCCGGGGAACACCGGGCACGCGTCGCCACAGCCCATCGTCACACACACGGTCGACTCGCGGACCGCGTCGTAGGTCAGGACCTTCGGCGTCTCGGCGGCGATGTCGATGCCGACCTCCCGCATCGCCTCGACCACGGCCGGGTTGACCTGGTCGGCGGGCGCGGAACCGGCGGAGCGGACCTCGACCCGGTCACCCGCCAGGTGGGCCAGCCAGGCCGCGGCCATCTGGGAGCGGCCCGCGTTGTGCACGCAGACGAACAGCACCGACGGCGTGCTCGACGTGCTCTCGGTCGTGTCGGTCACGATGATCCTTCGTTGACGTGGTGCTGCGGAGTGGCGGGCCGGTGGGGCAGGACGACGTCCTCGGCGTTGGTCGGATGCCTCGGGTAGAGCAGGTCGAGAACCGGCACCGCGATCGCCACGGCCACCAGTTGCGCGATCACGTAGGGCAGCACCGACGCGGGTGCGATGCCGGCGAACGTGTCGCTGAAAACCCGCCCGACCGTGATAGCCGGGTTGGCAAAGCTGGCGGAGCTGGTGAAGAAGTAGGCCGCGCCGATGTACGCGCCGACGGCTGCGGGCGCACGCTCGGCCCGACCGGACCGGGCCAGGGAGAAGATCACCAGCAGCAGGCCGAGTGTGGCCACGACCTCGGAGATCCCGTGCGGCCACGAGGCGCGGTCGGTGGTGCTGATGCTGATCGGCGCGGCGTCGAACAGCACGTTCGCCACCACTGCGCCGCTCACGCAGCCCACCACCTGCACCACGACGTAGGACGGGACGTGCCGCCATGGCAGACCACCGTAGATAGCGTCCACAATGGACACCACGGGGTTGAAGTGACCACCGCTGACCGGTCCGAAGATCAGGATGATCGCGTACAGCCCGACCGCCGTGGCGGCGGCGTTCTCCAGCAGTTGCAGCCCGACGTCGCCGGGCGAGAGGCGCTGCGCGGCGATGCCGGAGCCGATCACGAGAGCCGCCAGCAGCAGGCTGCCCAGGTACTCGGCGAGCAGCTTGCGTGCCAGTGGTCGCGTCATCGGGACGCCTTCCTGCGTCGGGGCTCGGGCGCGCGCACGGCCGGGATCAGGCGTTCCACCCGGTCGGCCAGGTCGCGGCAGGCGTGGTCGAAGGCGGTCCTGGTGCCCACTGCGGCCGGGTCGGGCACCGACCAGTGCAGGCGTTCGCCTCCGTCCAGCTCCTCGTGGGCGTTGTCGCACACCGCGACCACGAGATCCTCCGGGAGCACGACATCCTCGACGTGACTGGTGCGGGCACGAGCCAGAGACAGGCCGTGAGCCTTCGCGGCGGCCACCGCCAGCGGATGGACCCGGACCGCCGGACGGGTGCCCGCCGACGCCGTGGGCACCGCACTGTGCTTGGCCCACAACGCCGACGCCAACTGCGACCGCGCGGAATTGTGGCTGCACACGAACACCACCCGCCGCGCCACCAGCACACCCGACGGCGAGATGCCGGCCAACGCCTCGGCCCGCAGCCGCAGGTAGGTGCGCCGGTGATCGCCCTCCGAACGCGAGCGTGCGATCAGGCCGGCCTGTTCCAGCAGCTTCACGTGGTGGGCCACCAGGTTGCTGGGCAACCCCAGTTCCCGGCCGACCTCGCCCGGCGACGCGTCACCCAGCACGAGCCGGTCCACGATCGCCAGCCGCGCCGGCTCCCCCAGCGCGGCGTGCACCCGGGAGCGGCCCAGCAGCTCCGACGTCCACTCAGCGTCCATTGACTCAATGGTGATTGATCGATGAGGTCCGGTCAAGTCGGCGGGTCCAGTCCACGAGGTCCGCCACGGGGACTCGACCGGGACAACCGACCGATCGCCATTGCTCGGCACAGGAGATCCTCGAACGGTGAGCCCGGTACGGCTCGCCCAGCGCTTCGGACGTCCCCGCAGCACGAGGGGATCCGCGATCGGGGAAGGTTCCGACCGTCGTCGCGATCAGCGCCTCGTGCGGACGGAGTAGGACTCCGGCAGTCGGACGAGCGCATCGGGGCTTCCGGTGTACTCGATCTCGACCCCGTAGCACGCCTTGGCCTCCTCGACGCTGAGATAGCCGTCGGCCACGTCGGCGAGCACTCGCTCGACCGGCCGGTCACGTGGATCGCCGTAGCCCCCGCCGCCCGGCAACGCCAGCTCGACGGCGGCGTCCGGGGCCAGTCGCACGAGTTGTTTGCGGGGCAGCGGGCGGCCGGTCCTGGCGTCGGTGAACCGGCCGCACGCGCCGGGAAGCCCGCGTTCCGCTCCGCGCGCCGGGTGCTCCAGCCGGTCGATGTTGGCGTTGACCGACCAGGCCGCCGTGCCCCGGCGGCGCACCCGCAGGACTTGACCGAGGCCGCCCCGGAAGCGGCCGGCGCCGCCCGAGTCCGGCAGTAGTTCGCGCCGTTCCAGCACGAGCGGGGTCAGGGTTTCGAGTACTTCGGTGGGTGCGGCGCGGACGCCGGTCGGGAATCCCGTCGTGTTCAGTCCGTCCTTGGCCGGCCGGGCGCCCACGCCGCCCGCGTTGAACGCGGTGAGGGTGAACGGTTCGGGCTCGTCCAGGCCGCCGCTGCGCCAGATGGTCATCCACAGCGCGTCCGAGCTGACGGCCGGCAGCCGCCCCGGGAGTGCCGGGCGCAGCGCGTCGAACAGCAGGCTCGGCAGGAAGTGGCCGACCAGGTGTCGGGAGGCGCCCGGGGCCGGGTCGACGCAGTTGAGCACACTGCCGCGCGGGGCGGTGACCCGCAGGGGTCGGAACGAGCCGGCGTTGTGCGGGACGTCCGCGGCCAGCGCCGCCTTGACCGCGAACGCGGTGTAGGCCCTGGTGTAGTTCAGGACCACGTTGACCCCGTGCCTGGACTGCGCCGAGGAACCCGTGTAGTCCACGTCGATCCCGTCGCCGGCGACGGTGACCTTCACCTTGAGCCGCAACGTCTCGCCCTCGAACCCGTCGGAGGTCATCGCGGATTCGTAGACGCCGTCGGGAACCTCCCGGACGGCCTTGCGGAGGGCCTGCTCCGAGCGCTGCATGATCTGCTCCGCGACCTCGTCGATCCCGGTCAGACCGAACTCGTCCAGCATGGCGCGCAGGCTGCGCGCCCCGACCTCGTTCGCGGCCACCTGGGCGTAGATGTCGCCCATCGTCTCGTCCGGTGTCCGCACGTTGGTGCGGATGAGGTGCTCCAGGGTCTCGTCCGGCCCGGCCGCGGTGCGCAGCTTCAGGATCGGGATCCGCAGCCCTTCCTCGAACACCTCGGTGGCGGCGGCCGAGAGGATCCGCCCGCCGATGTCGGGAGAGTGACAGCAGCCGGCGAACCAGGCGATCAGGGTCCGCCCCCGGAAGACCGGTGTGGCCACGGTGATGTCGTTGATCTGCCCGGCGGTCATCCACGGGTCGTTGGTGATCAGCACATCGCCGTGGGCGAGCCGTTCGGGCGGGTAGGCGGCCACGATGTGCGTCATGCCGGTGGCCAACGCGTTGATGTGGCCGGGAGTTCCCCCGGTGGACTGCCCGATCATCAGCCCGCGCGAGTCGAACACGGCGCACGCGAGGTCGAGCGACTCGCGGACCACCGGGCTGAACGCGGTGCGGACCAATGTGGACTGTTGCTCGTCCAGCAGGGAGGACAGCCGGTTGGCGACCAGTCCGACCATGACGGGGTCCACGCTCTTCGGGGTGGGATTCACGGCTGTGCTCCTTGCGGGAATCGGACCAGGACACTGGTGTCGGCGCAGACCGTGGCGCGCATCCCGGGTGCGAGCACCAGCGTGGACTCGCGTTCCTGGAGCAGCGCCGGGCCGTCGACCACCGCTCCGGGTTCGAGCCGGTAACGGTCGTAGACCGCGGTGGTGAGGTAGTCCCCGGCCGAGGGGAACCACGCCTGCCGGTGGCCGAGCAGTGCCGGGCCGCTCCGTTCGGTCGGTGGGAGGCGGAGCCGGGCGCCGGGGTCGGGACCGCGCACGGTGACCCGCCAGCTCAGCACCTCCGGCTCGACACCGCGCGGGATCGCCGATCCGAAGCGCTGTTCGTACTGCTTCAGGAAGTTCGCGGTGACGGCTTCCGCCCAGTCGTCCTCCACCTCGGGGGCCGGCACCTCCAGTTCGTTGCCCTGTCCGACGAAGCGCATCTCCAGGGAGGACTCGGTGACGATCTCGTCGCGGGGCACACCGGAGGCCAGCAGCACGCGCACCCCTTCCTGCGTCAGCTCCCGGAAGATGGCGCGCACCTCGCCGAGGTCGAGGTCGCCGATCGGCGAATGCCGGGACCGCACGACGTCGATGGACACGGGCGCGGAGAGGAAGCCGAGTGCGCTGAGCACACCGGCGGCGGGCGGTGCGACCAGGTAGGGGGAGCCGAGCGCCTTCGCCACGCCGGGACCGTGCAGCGGGCCGTTCCCGCCGGAGACGAACAGCGGAAGGGCCGCCGGGTTCCGGCCTCGCTCGATCGCGTGCACCCGCGCGGCGTTGGCCATGGTCTCGTTGGCGGTGGCGTGGATGCCCCAGGCCGCCTCCACGAGGCTCAGGCCCAGCGGCGCGGCGATCCGCTCCTCGATGGCGGCTGCCGCCGCCCCCGGATCCACCGCCAGACCCGATCCCGAGAAGCCGTCGGGATCGAGGTAGCCGAGCACGAAGTCGGCGTCGGTCACGGTGGGCAGCCGACCGCCGCGCCCGTAGGCCGCCGGTCCCGGCTCCGAGCCTGCCGAGTCGGGGCCGATCGTGATCAGGCCCAACGCGTCGACCCGGGCGATGGAACCGCCGCCGGTGCCGATCTCGATCAGGTCGATCACCGGTGCGCGGACCGGCAGGCCCGAACCCGGGTGGAGGCGGTAGACCCGGTCCACCTCGAAGGTGTGGGTGATCAGGGGGCGGTGGCCCTCGATCACGCAGAGCTTCGCCGTGGTGCCGCCCATGTCGAAGGCCATCTGGTGCGGCCTGGCGGCCTGCCTGCCGAAGGCCACCGCGCCGAGGGCGCCACCGGCCGGACCCGACTCCAGCATCCGGATCGGGAACCGCCGCGCCACGTCCAGGGAGGCGACCCCGCCGTTGGACAGCATGATGAACGGCTCGTGCGGCACACCGAGCCGGTGCAGGCGTTCCCGCAGGTCCGCCAGGTAGCTGTCCACCAGCCCCTGCACGTAGACGTTCGCCAGGGTGGTCGACGCGCGTTCGTACTCGCGGATCTCGGGGTTCACCTCGCAGGACAGCGCCACCCGGAGTCCGGGTGCGGTCATGGCGAAGATCTCCGCTACCCGCCGTTCGTGCACGGGGTTCCGGTGACTGTGCAGAAAGCAGACCGCGACCGCCTCGACGCCGGCCGCGGCCAGTTCCCGGGCGAGTGCGGTGACGGTCGACTCGTCGAGCGGGGTGTCGACCGCGCCGTCGGCGAGGATCCGTTCCGGAACGCCGAACCGCAGGTGCCGGGGCACCAGGGGGCGGGGCAGTTCCAGGTCGAGGTCGTAGAGCTCGTAGCGGTGCTCACGGCCGATCTCCACGATGTCCCGGAAGCCGGCGGTGGTCAGCAGCGCGGTCCGTGCGCCGCGCCGCTCGATCAGCGCGTTGGTCACCAGTGTGGTCCCGTGCACCACCGTCGTGATCTGCGCGGGCGACAGGTCGTTCGCCGCCAGCGTGTCGCGCAGGACGGCCTCCACCGCGGCGGCGGGCTCGTCGTGGGTGGTCAACGTCTTCCCCACGGCGACGATCCCGGTTTCGTCGAGGATCGCCAGGTCGGTGAAGGTCCCACCGATGTCCACACCGACGCGCAGTGCGCGCGAGTTCGTCATGGATTCCTCCGGTCCGAGCGGGGCGCGGCGTGCCGGGCGTCGCCGTCCGTCCCCCGGCTCTCAGCGAACCGTACAGATTGTCCGACGATCTCTCAAGCAATTGTCGGACGAAGCTAGAATCCGGTCGACGTCGAGGAGGGGTGGCAGATGGCCGAAGGCACCGGAACCACGAGCCGGGTGGCGGACGCGCTGCGCGCGGAGATCACCGCGGGACGGTTGGCGCCCGGCGAGCAGTTGTCCGAGGAGCGGGTCCGCGTCGCGCACGGGGTCTCCCGGAGCACGCTGAGGGAGGCGTTCCAACTGCTGATCCGGGAACGCCTCCTGGTGCACGAACTGGGGCGGGGCGTGTTCGTCCGCCGGCTCGACCGACACGACGTCGCCGACCTGTACGAGGTCCGGCGGGTCCTCGAATGCGGTGCGCTGCGCCGCATCACCATGCTCACCCCGGCCGGACTGCGGCGATTGTCGGACGCGGTGACCTCGGGGTTGCGGGCCGCCGAGGAGCGGGAGTGGGAGGCCGTGGCCGCGGCCAGCATCCGGTTCCACGAGGCGCTGGTCGGGTTGACCGGCAGCGAACGGCTGGAGGCGATGACGTCCGGGATGCTGGCCGAGTTCCGGCTGGCCTACGTGCAGATGAAGGACACCCAGGCGTTCCACGCCGGCTTCCTCAAGCGGCACGTGGACATCGCCGAGGCGCTGCGCTCCGGCCACATCGAGGAGGCCGCCGACCTGCTGGAGTCGTACCTCCGCGACTCGGAGCGGGCCGTCATGGCGACCTTCGATGCCTGACGATTCCATCGTCGGCTATTGCAGATCGTCCGACAATCTCTTAGCGTTGCGCGATCCGTGAGACAGGTCGGAGTGACTCGTTCCCCACGCCGGCGAGACCTGTCGGCACGGACGTGAGACCCGGAATCCCGGGTGCCGGCGGCCCGCCCGTCACCGGCCGGACCGCCCGCCCCGACGAGGTCCGCTCCATTCTCCGACCGGTGGAGGAAATCGGATGGACCACTCCGGAGACGCGCCGTCGTCCCACACGTTCGAGCTGGTCACCACGGACGCCGACGACCCCCGGGTCGTCGAACGGCAGCTGGGGGAGGAGTACACCACCCCCGTGGTCCCGCCCAGCGCGCGGATCGAACGGTGGAAGGTGCTGGGCCGCTGGTCCTCGATCGTCAGCGCCATGGCCTTCGTCTACTACGGCGCGTTGGCCGCGAGCATGGCCGGGGTCGGACAGGCCGTCGTCGGACTGGTCGTGGCCGTGGCGATCTTCGGGTTGCTGGGCGGGCTGAGCGGTTCGGTCGCGATCAGGTGGGGGTTGAACTCGACGCTGCTGTCCCGGGAGGTCTTCGGCCACAAGGCGGCGGCGATCACCCCGCTCCTGGTGGGACTCGGCGCGGTCTACTACGCCGTGTTCGAGAGCAGCGTGCTGGCCGTCGCCCTGCACTCCTACTTCCAGTTCTGGGACATCCGGATCTGGTACGCGATCGTCGTCGTGGGGATGCTGCCGCTGATGCTCGGCGGGATGCAGACCTGGCTCGGCAAGCTCAACGCGATCTCGTTGCCCGTCTACTTCTTCGGGCTCATCGCCGCCGTCGTGGTGGCGGGCCTGCGGTTCGGCTGGACCGGCGACTGGTCGGCGTTCGAGGCCGGTGCGCAGGGCCGCGGCGCGATCCCCGGCTGGCTCACCGTCGTGGTGCTCTACCTGGGAATCTTCATCCTCTTCCCGGAAACCCAGGACGCGGCGCGGTTCGGACGCCGAGCGGACAGCAGGTTCCACGCGCACATCACGTTCGGCTGGGTGTTCTACGCGGTGGCCTATCTGTTCAGCGGGCTGGCCGGAATCCTGGTGGTCGGCCTGGCCGCGCCGAAGGCCGGCATCAGCGAAGCCGGTGTGGTCACGGGTGTCACGCTGTCGCTCGGCTTCGTCGGCCTGCTGGTGATCGTGGTGAGCCAGGTCCGGATCAACTCCGCGAACTTCTACTTCGCCAGCGTCAACTTCGAGCGGTTCGTGGCCCACTTCTCCCGACGCAACCTGTCCCGCCAGGTCTGGGTGGTGGTGCTGGCGGTCGTGGTGCTGGCCCTGATGTTCACCGACGTGTTCAGCTACATCGCGCCGGCGCTGGCCTGGCAGGCGGTGCTGATGGTGTCCTTCATGGGGATCGTGGCCGTGCACTGGGTGTTCGACCGGGGTCGGGAACCGGAGTTCCGACCTGCCCGGCTCCGGTCGGTCGCCCCTGGCTTCGCGGTGTGGATGGTCTCGGCCGGCGTGGGCATCCTGCTGCTGGAGCTGCCCGACCGGTTCCCGGTCCTCTCCGCGCTCGCGCCGATCGCGTCCCTGGTGCTGGCGGCGTTGCTCTACGGCGCGGTGCGCGTGGCCGGCCTGACCGCGCTTCGTCCCGGACCA
This sequence comes from uncultured Saccharothrix sp., assembly GCA_965995405.1. Classification (GTDB taxonomy): domain Bacteria; phylum Actinomycetota; class Actinomycetes; order Mycobacteriales; family Pseudonocardiaceae; genus Actinosynnema. The sequence goes on along the minus strand of CBHFOL010000090.1, from coordinate 3,841 downwards.
CGCCGCGACGTGCGGGAGATGGTGGGCGATCCGTGGGTGGAGCGCGTGCGGTGCGGGAACTGCGAACTGTCCTATGTGGCCTTCGAGACGGACCTGGGCCCGTCCGGCCGCCCGCTCTGCCTCCAGTGCCAGTCCCTCGAACCGAATGGACTCGCACGATGAGCGCGCTCACCCACACCCGGGCGATCGAAGTCGTGCGCCGCGGCATGGCGCACGCCGAGGAACGATCCGTCACCTGCTGCGTGGCCGTGGTGGACGCCGGCGGCAACCTGCTGGCGTTCCTCGCCCACGAAGCCGCCATGCTCGCGGCCAGGGAAATCGCGATGGCCAAGGCATTCACGGCGCTCTCGGTGCGGACGTCCACCTCGGCACTGGCCGAACTGGTCCTCCCCGGCGGACCGTTCTACGGGCTGAACACCGCCTTGGGCTCCCGACCGCTGGTCACCTTCGCGGGCGGACAGGTGCTGGGCAGCCCGGTGGTCGGAGCCGTGGGAGTCTCGGGCGGAACCCTGGACGAGGACGAGGAGATATCCCGGACGGCCGCGGCGGCCTACCGCTGAGCGTCCACCTGCGAGCCGAGCGGAGCCGCCGCTTCCGCTGGAAGGGAAAGACATGACCGACAGCTCTACCAAGGCACCACCCGACCAGGCCGACGTGCTGATCGTCGGGGCCGGTGCCGCGGGTGGCGTGGCCGCGCTGGAACTCGTCCGGGCCGGCTTCTCCGTCGTCTGCCTCGAACGGGGCGGCTGGACTCCGCGGGCGGACTTCCTCGGCGCGACCCCGAGCTGGGAACTGGGCGGCCAGCGACTGTGGCACCCGAACCCGAACGTGCGCCGGGCCGCGGCCGACTACCCGGTCGACGTGGCCGAGTCCGACGTGAACCCGTTGATGTACAACGGTGTCGGCGGTAGCACGATCCTCTACGGCGCGCAGTGGATGCGGATGCTGCCGTCGGACTTCCGGGTCCGTTCGTTCGACGGCGTCGCCGAGGACTGGCCGATGACCTACGAGGACCTGGAGCCGTACTACGACCGGATCGACCTGGCGGTCGGGACCTCCGGGCTGGCGGGCGATCCCGCGTACCCGGAGATGACCCCGTACCCGCTGCCACCGCTGCCCATCGGTCGGATCGGCACGAAGGCCGCGACCGGGATGGACAAGCTCGACTGGCACTGGTGGCCGGGGCCCAACGCGATCGCGTCCCGGGCCCGCGACGGGCGGGAGGCCTGCGTCCGCCGGGGCACCTGCCAGACGGGGTGCCCGGAGGGCGCGAAGGCCAGCTTCGACCTGACCCACTGGCGGGCCGCCGTGGCCGAGGGGGTGCACCTGGTCACCGGGGCCCGGGTCGCGGAGATCACCGTCGACCGGCGCGGCCTGGTCGACGGTGCGGTCTACCTGGACCGCGCCGGCACGCAACGCCGGCAGCGCGCGGGGGTGGTCGTCCTCGCCGCGAACGGGATCGGCACACCGAGACTGCTGGCCCTCTCCACGTCGCCCGCGTTCCCGGACGGCCTGGCCAACTCCTCCGGCCTGGTCGGCCGGAGGTTGATGATCCACCCCTACGCGGCGGTGAACGGCACCTACGACGACGAGTTGGAGAGCTGGCTGGGACCGGCCGGGCAGTCGATCGTGTCCATGCAGTTCTACGAGACCGACGCCGCTCGCGGGTTCGTCCGAGGTGGGAAGTGGCAGGTGATGCCCACCGGAGGGCCGCTGGGCCACCGGTCCGGGTACTCCGGGCGGCCGGAGGACTCCGGTGCCGACGCGGACCCGATCGCCTCCTGGGGAACGGCCTTCCACACCGAGACCGCCCGGCGGTTCGGGCGCTCGTTCGAGTGGGGCGTGATCGCGGAAGACCTGCCCGACCCCGCGAACCGGGTCGACCTCAGCGATCGGCTGACCGACCAGGACGGGTTCGCGGCTCCCAAGATCGTGTACCGCACCTCGGAGAACACCCGCCGACTGCTCGCCTACCACCTGGACCGGATGCGTGAGGCGCACCTGGCGGCCGGCGCCGTCGCCACGCAGGACACGCCGCTGATGCGGGACTGCGGCTGGCACCTGCTGGGAACGGCGACCATGGGCGCGGACCCGGCCACCTCCGTCGTGGACCAGTGGGGTCGGGCGCACGACGTGCCGAACCTCTACATCATGGACGGGAGCACCTTCGTGACCTCCTCCGGAGTCAACCCGACCGCGACGATCGCGGCACTCGCGCTGCGATCGACCGAACGGCTCATCGCGGACCGGCGCAACCAGGTGGTGCCGCTGTGACGCCCGCACCGGAAGAACCGTTGGACGTCCGGGCGCTCGTCCTGCTGGCCGACGTGCTGATCCCGAGGTGGGAGAACCGACCTTCCGCGTCCGATGTGGACCTCGCGGGTCGGTGGATCCACGAGGCGCTGCGCCTGCGACCGGACCTGCGACCGGACCTGTCGGCGGCACTGGACGCGGTGGCGTCGAACCCCGGGTCGGCGCAGGACGCGGTGCGTGCTTTCGCCCGCCGGGAACCGGGGAAGTTCGACGCGGTGGGCAACCTCGTCGGCGGCGCCTACCTGATGGCGCCGCAGGCGCGCGCGGCGATCGGCTACCCGGGGCAGGAGGCGCGACCGCTTGTGGAGGACGTGCAGGACCACCTCGACCTGTTGTCCGCCGTCGTCGAGCGCGGGCCGGTGTACCGCCCCACGGATCAGGCAGCAAGGCTGGAGGAATCATGATCGGAGTAACGGGAAAGGTCGCCGTGATCACCGGAGCGGCGTCCGGTATCGGCCGTGCGACCGCCGAGTTGTTCGTCGCGAGCGGTGCACGGGTGGTGATCGCCGACCTGGACGACGGGCGGGGCGCGGAGTTGGCCCGGCGACTGGGCGACGCCGCCCGGTTCCAGCGGACGGACGTCTCGGCTCCGGCCGATGCGGAGCGGCTGATGCACCGTGCCGCCGAGGAGTTCGGGCGGGTGGACGTGGTGGTGAACAACGCGGGCGTGCAGGTCGCCGGAGCCGTCACCGAACTGTCCGAATCGGACTGGGACCGCACGTTCGCGGTGAACGTCAGGGGTTGCTTCCTCACCACGCGCGCGGCGGTGCCCCGTCTCCGCGAGGCCGGTGGCGGAGCGATCGTGAACGTGGCCTCGATCGCCGGTATCAAGGGCGGCGCGGGCATGAGCGCCTACGCGGCGTCGAAGGGCGCGGTCATCGCGCTGACCACGTCGCTCGCCGCGGAGCTGGCGGCGGACGGCATCCGGGTCAACTGCGTCTGCCCCGGGTGGATCGACACGCCGTTCAACGACCCGGCGATCGGTTTCCTCGGTGGCCGCGAAGCGCAGGACGACCTGGTCGCCGCCACCGTTCCGTTGCGCCGTCAGGGAACCCCGCGGGAGGTGGCGGCCTCGATCCTGTTCCTCGCTTCCGATGCCGCCTCCTACCTGACCTCGCAGCGGATCGTGGTCGACGGCGGTCTGGTCTGACGTCCGGGAGCCGACTCGGAACTGCTCCGCAACGCGGTCTTCCGCGTTGCGGAGCAAGGAGATCAACGGTCGTCGGCCGGGTCGGACAGGGGCGTCAGGTAGCGCCGGCCGGGCGGCGGCGAGCGGTGGAGCGCCGCGCGGAAATCCGCGAGCAGCGGGTTGCTGTTGCCCGTGCGGTGCGCGGCGAGCACGGTCCGGTGCGCTCCGGCGTGGGGCAACCGGGTCGCGGTGATCCGCTCGTCGTCACGATGGCCGAGTGCCGGCACGACCGCCACTCCCCCGGTCGCGGCGACGAGTTCGCGCACCACGTCGTAGTTGTCGGTGCGGTAGGCCACGGTGGGGCTGAACCCCGCGGCGGCGCACAGCCGGGACAGCGAC
>CBHFOL010000089.1:0-24744 GCA_965995405.1 uncultured Saccharothrix sp. | reverse complement strand
AGGTTGCGGCCACCCCGCACCTCGGCGACGTGGTCCTTCGCCTCCTGCGCGGTCCACCCCCGCTTGGCCACGACGAGCGGCTTGAGCAGTTCGGTCGAGCCGGCCGTGGCCAGCACGCCATCGGGGGTCGGGGTGAAGGTCATGTGTCCGAACAGCGCGTCGTCCAGTGGCGGCAGGCCGTCGAGCTGACGCCACACGATCTTCTCGTCGGGGAAGCAGATCCGCGCCTGTTTGGTCGTGTGCACCGCGCCGCTGGGCACCTGCACGTCCATTTCGACGACCTGGGCCCGCGGGAGGTCCTCGCGCTTGCGGACGCTGAGGCAGTGCGGGATCCGCTCCGGCCACCGGTCGGCGTCGGAGAAGTAGTCGTACAGGTCGGCGACCGGCGCTTTGATCAGGAGTTCGACCTGGTAGAAGACCTCGTAGTCGCGGACCGACTGGTGTGCCTCCGCGAACTGCTTCAGCTGCCGGAGCTGCGCCGCCGCGCCGCGGTCGAGCGACTCGGCCGCCCGGTCCGCCGGCTCGCCGAGCGCGGTGACGTCGAACTCGTGCCTGAGCTCGACCGTGGTGCGGTTGTCCGACTGGGCCTTGAACACCCACTCCCCGGTGACCTCGGTCAGCGGCGCGCGGGGGTCCTCGTGCCGGAACGCGATCCGGCCCGCCCCGCGGTCGAGTCGGCGACTCGCCCGCCAGCGCCGCACCGACCCGGTCTTCTCCTCCCACGACCAGCGTTCGACCCGGTCGTCGGTCTCCCCCCGTTCGAGGTACTCGGTGTGGATGATCGGGCTGAACACCCGCTTCATCTGCTCGACCTCGGCGATCAGGCCGAACAGGAAGTCCGCGGCTGCGTCCACCGTGATGGTCTGGACCGACCGCCTGGCTGCCGACACGGGCGTGCTCCTCTCGTGGGTGGCTGTCCAGCGGAATCTGGCATCGACCGCTTGAGTGCGGCTCCAACGCCGCTGGACCGCCTTTGTGGACCGTGCGCCGCATGGAGAGCAGGGAACTGGGCGGCCGGTTGGCCGTGTCCGCACTGGGACTCGGCTGCCTCGGCATGTCGGGGGGATACGGTCCCGCCGTGTCCGATCGGTGCGTTTCCGCGATCCGGCGGGCGGTCGACCTGGGCGTGACCCTGGTGGACACCGCCGACTTCTACGGCGGCGGCGCGAACGAGGAACTCGTCGGTGGCGCGGTGGCCGGTCTCCGGGACCGGGTGGTGATCGCGACGAGGGGCGGCGCCCGGTCGCGAGTGTCCGGCGGACCGCCGACGGTGCTGGACGGCACACCCGAGTACCTGCGGGCGGCCTGTGACGCTTCGCTGCGCAGGCTCGGCGTGGACCACATCGATCTGTACTACCTCGCGCGTGTCGACCCGGGTGTGCCCGTGGAGGACAGTGTCGGCGCACTGGCCGCGCTGGTCGCCGCGGGCAAGATCCTCCACATCGGACTGTCCGAATCGTCGGCCGCGGACCTGCGCCGGGCACACGCGGTCCACCCGGTCACCGCGCTGGAAAGCGAGTACTCGCTGTGGGAACGTGGAGTGGAGGCGGAGATCCTGCCGACCGCGCGCGAACTGGGTGTCGGTTTCGTCGCGCACACGCCGTTGGGGAAGGGGTTCCTGTCCGGCGACCTGCACTCGCCCGACGAGTTCGCCGATGGCGACTACCGGCGCAACCACCCCCGGCTGCAAGGCGACAACTTCCGGCACAACCGGAGGCTGCTCGCGCGGATCGAGGCCATCTCGGCGCGCGAACGGCGCACCCCGAGCCAGCTCGCGCTGGCGTGGCTGCTGGCGCGGGGTGCGGATGTGGTCCCGATCCCGGGCAGCAGGCGGGTCGAGCACATCGAGGAGAACGTCGCCGCGACGACGGTCCGGCTCTCCGCCGGGGACGAGGCCGCCCTCGCCGAGGTCTTCGCCGCCGGCCGGGTGCGCGGCTCCCGCCACCCCGCGCGCCGCGCGTCCCGCTGAGGAGCACCGGCCGGGTGGTCGGGGGCGTCCCGCTCACCCGGCCGCGCCGAACCACGTCGTGAGCGCCTCCGCCGGCCCCGCGCCGCCGTCGACGGCCACCCAGGCCAGGTAGCCGTCGGGCCGGACGAGCAGCGCGCTCGCGGGCGCGTCCTCGGTGGTCGCGGTGACGACGCGGACGCGGTCCGACCACGGCGCCGCGACCCGGGCGTGCCGCGGATCCCCGGACAGGTCGAGCAAGAGCCCGCGCCCCCCGTGCAGCAGCCTGCTCAGGCGTGTTTCGCCGTCCTGCGTCTTCAGCACGAGGTCGGTGGCGAACCGGCCGACCAGCGGGTGTGCGTTCTCGGTGGGGTACCACGTGTCCGTCCCGGTGGCGAGCCCGGCGAGGTGCCGGTTGACCTCGGGGAACGCCAGCAGCGTGCCGAACAGTTCGCGCAGCGCGCTGACGTTGCGGTCCGGGTGCAGCAACGCGAGCTGCGCGCGGCTGTAGTCGAGCACCGCCGCCGCGGCGGGGTGTCGTTCGGCGTGGTAGCTGTCGAGCAGCCCGTCCGGGGCCCGGCCCGACACCTCGGCGGCCAGCTTCCAGCCGAGGTTCACCGCGTCCTGGAGGCCGAGGTTGAGCCCGAGCCCGCCGTAGGGGAAGTGCACGTGGGCGGCGTCGCCCGCCAGCAGGACCCGGCCGTCGCGGTAGCGGTCCGCCTGCCGCGTCGTGTCCCCGAACCGGGTCAGGGAGGTGGGGTCGACCAGATCCAGGTCACGGCCGAGGATGCGGCGGACGGCGGCCCGGAACTCCTCGACGGTCACCGGCGCGTCCCGGTCGGGGTGTGGGCGACCGAACTCGGTGGTGACGATGCGGACCACGCCGTCAGGCCTCGGGTTGATGTTGACCGTGCCCGCGGCGGTGCGGTTGATGCCGCGGCGCTCGGTGGCCATGGCCGGCAGCGTGCAGTCGCAGAGCATGGAGCCGACCGTCGGGTCGGTGCCGGAGAAGGGGATGCCGGCGAGCCGGCGCACGGTGCTCCGGCCGCCGTCACAGCCGACGAGGAAGCCGGCCCGGATCTCGTAGGGCTCGTCGGGGCCCGCCACCTCGACGACCACCCCGTCGGCGTCCTGGCGCAGGCCGACCACGTTGTCGCCCCGCCTGATGGCGGCACCCGACGCGCGGGCGCGTTCCCCGAGCACGGCCTCGACCCGGGTCTGCGGCACGTTGACCAGATAGGGGTGATCGGAGTCGATCGCACCGAGGTCGAGCAGGGGCCACATGCCCGCGAACGGCATCTTCGGCCAGGTCGCCTTCTCGTGCAGCAGCGAGTCCAGCAGTCCCCGGCGGTCGAGGGTTTCGGCGGTGCGGGCGTGCAGTCCCCACGCCCTGGCGTGCCGGGGAGGTTCCGACCGGCGTTCCACCACGACGGTCCGGACGCCGACCTGCGCCAGTTCGCCCGCCAACATGAGTCCCACCGGGCCGCCGCCCGCGATCACCACGTCCGTTTCGGTCGCCATCGTGCGCCTCCTCAGGCCGACTCGGCGGTGATCACCCGCAGCGGGAGGCCGGGGCGCTCGTGTGTTTCCCGGTACCGCAGGCCGGCCGAGGCCAGCATCTTCCGGTAGACGGCGGGGGAGTGCAGCTCACCCTCGGTGGTCCAGGCGAGCATGAGCAGGCTGAGCAGGTGCGCGTGATAGTCGTCGGCCGGCGGCCGGTCACCCGTGGTGAAACCGACGATGACCACCCGGCCGCCCGGTTTGAGCGCGGTGGTGAGCCTGCGCAGGAGCTCGACGCCCCGGCGGGCGGAGAACTGGAACAGGAAGTTGCCCAGGATGACCAGGTCGTACGGCCCGCCCAGCGGCACCTCGAACGCGTCGCCCGCGAGGTAGCGGACGCGGTCGCCGACGCCGAGGCGCCCGGCGTGTTCGCGGGCCACGTCGAGGACGTCCGGCCAGTCGAGGCAGGAGACCGTCGCGCCGGGCACCTCGCCTGCCAGGACGAAGCCGAACAGCCCGTGGCCACAGCCCACGTCGAGCACGTCGAATCCGGTGCGCTGCCGGGCGAACGGGGTGAGCAGTTCGGCGACGAACCCGGCACCCGGCCGGGTGGCGAAAGTCAGGTGGGTGGCGAAGTCGACCCAGTAGGGAAAACCCGGGGTCTCCGCGTTCTCGTCCAGCAGGGTGCCGCCCTTGCGCACCACGTCGGCCAGCCGCTTCATCGCATCCCATTCCGCGTCGCCGGCCGCGACCCGGACGATGCCGCCGCTGTACCGGGGGCTCGACCGCACGAGCAGGGTCTCCGCACCCTCGACCAGCCGGAACTGCTCGTTGTCGACTTCCAGCAGTCCGGCCGCCGCGAGCGCCCGGAGCAGCAGCCTGGTGCCTCTCGGGTTGGTGCGCAGGATCGCCGCGACCGTGTCCGGGTCGGCGGGGCCGTCGGCGAGCGCGTCGAAGACGTCCAGCTCGATCGCCGCGCGAAGCAGGTAGGTCGACTTGTACGCGGTCATCATCGACAGCAGCCGCTCGCGGGTGACCCCGTGTTCCGTTCCCGGCATGACGCTCCTCTTCCCCGACCCCGATCCGGACCGCCACCATCACCACGACGGCTCGGGCCGCGGTCGACGCGAACTCGAAGCCCTCGTGCTACTCGGCGCGCCCCGGACACCGGTGGTGTCGAGCGGTCGTCGACCGAGGCTGGATCACCTGCCCTGACGGTGGAACCCCGCACCACCGCAGCGGACCGAGGAGTTCGGCATGGTGACCATCGCAGGGAGCGCCGGCTCGCACCGCGGCTCGCGGCCCGGCCGACCTCGTCCCCGGCCGGTGGTGCTGTTGTTGCCGGGGCAGGGCTCGCAGCACGTCCGGATGGCCGCGGGTCTGTACCGCAGCGATCCGGTGTTCACCACGGCGATGGACGAGGTGCTCGACGCGATGGCCGCCGAGGGCGCGCCCGAGCTGCGCGGTGAGTGGCTGGCGGACCGACCGGCGGTGTCGATCGACCACGTGACGCGGTCGCAGCCCTTGCTGTACGCCGTGGACTACGCGCTCGGCAGTCTGGTCCTGAGCTGGGGCGTGCGGCCGGTGGCGCTGCTGGGGCACAGCGTCGGTGAGCTGGTGGCCGCGACGCTCACCGGCGTGTTCGGCCTGCGTGACGCGGTACGGCTGATCCTCGACCGGGTGTCGCGCCTCGCCGCCGCGCCGCCCGGCGGAATGCTCGCGGTCGCGGCGACCCCGGCCGAGGTGCGGCCCTTCCTGAAGGACGACGTGGTGGTCGGGGTCGTCAACGCGCCGCGGCAGACGGTCCTCGCCGGTTCGGAGAGGCCGTTGGTCGAAGTCGCGACGGCCCTGCGCGACAGCGGGTTCACCTGCCGCCGGGTTGCTTCGCAGAGCGCGTTCCACAGCCCGGCACTCGCCTCGGCGGCGGCCGGTGCGGAGGCGCTGTTCGCCTCGGTCGCGGTGGCCGCGCCGGACACGACGATCTACTCCGGCTACACCGCGGCGCCCTTGCGTCTCCAGGAGGCCGAGAACCCGTCGTTCTGGGTCCGGCAGCCGGTCGAGGCCGTGTTGTTCTGGCCCGCCCTCGACGCACTGCTGGCCGTGGAGGGTGACGTCGTGCTGGTCGAGGCGGGTCCTGGTCAGGGGCTCGCGAAGCTGGTGCGCCGGCACCCCTCGGTGCGACAGGGGAACAGCGCCGTGGTCGCCCTGCTCCCCGCCCACCCGGGCCCACCGGAGGCGGACCTGCGGTCGGTGCGCGCCGCCGCGCACGCCTTGCGGGACGAAGGTCACCCGATCGACCAGTGAGGAAAGGAAGGACGTCGTGGACAACCGGATACCGCACGGCGGGGCCGTGGACGTGCTCGTGGTCGGCGCGGGCCCGGTCGGGCTGGCCGCGGCCGGTGAGCTGGCGCGGCGCGGGGTCGGTGTCCGGCTGGTGGACGCGGGCCCCGCGCCCGCGACGACCAGCCGGGCCATCGCCACTCATCCGCGCACGCTGGAGATCTACGACCAGATGGGTGTGGTGGAGGACATGCTCGCCCGAGGCCAGCGCATCGAGGCGTTCACGCTGTTCCGGAACGGCAGACGGCTGACCCGGCTGGACGCCGACTACTCGGAGATGCCCACCCGATACCCGTTCACGCTGTGCATCGACCAGGTGGAGACCGAGGGCGTGCTGCGGGAAGCCGCCCGCCGGCTCGGCGTCGAGGTCGAGTGGGGCGTCGAACTGCGTGACTTCGAGCAGGATGACGACCGGGTGCTGGTCACCCTGCGGCACGCCGACGGCTCGACGGAGCAGCGCGCCGTGCCGTGGCTGGTCGGCGCCGACGGCGGGCACAGCACGATCCGCAAACGGCTGGGGCTGCCGCTGGTCGGCGAGACGAGTGAGACCTGGCTGATCGCGGACGCCGACGTCGATGTCGACCTGCCGCGCAACAGCATCTACTGGGTCAGGGCGGGCGGCCTGACCATGATGATGGTGCCGATGAGCACGCCCGGACGATGGCGCCTGCTCGACACCGCGAGCGCGCGGCACGACGCCACACCGGAGGCGGTCGCGGCGAAGTTCACCGGGAAGCTCTCCCGCGGGCTCGGTCGGGAGGTCACGGTCGCCACACCGACGTGGGTGTCGGTGTTCACCTTCCAGCAGCGGATGATCACCCGGATGCGGAGCGGGCGGTGCGTGCTCGCCGGAGACGCGGCCCACGTGCACAGTCCGGCGTCCGGGCAGGGGATGAACACCGGTATCCAGGAGGCGTACAACCTGGCGTGGAAGCTCGCCGCGGTGGTGCGGGGGCAGGCCGGAGCCGGGCTCCTGGACAGCTACAGCGACGAACGGGTGCCGGTCGGCGAGGCGCTGCTGAACTCCACCCGCAAGGCGACTTTCCTGGTACAGCTCAGGAACGTCGCGGCGGGGTTGGCGCTGCCGGTCGTCTTCACCGTGGTCAAGCTGGTGCCGAAGATCAAGGTGAAGATGCAGCGGAAGATCCTCGGCGGGGTGTCCGGGCTCAACGTGGCCTACCGGGACAGTCCACTGACGACTCCCGACGGCAGGCCGGGCACGGGTGGTCCTCGACCGGGGGAGCGGCTCACCGGGCTCAGGTGTCCGGACGTGGCCGCGATGGCGGCGATCGGCGCGGAGCTGCGCGACCCGCGGTGGACCGTGCTGGTCGGTCCCGACGCGGTGGAGTCCGCCGAAGTCCTTGCGCGGCACGCGTCCTGGCTGAGCGTGCGGGTCGTCACCGCCGACGAGGCCGTCCCCCATGCCCTGGCCGACCGCGACGGCCTGCTGGCATCGGCCCTCGCGCTGCCGCCCGCCGGCTGGGTCCTGGTCCGACCGGACGGGTACGTGTCCGCCCGCGGCGACCGGCCCGTGGTCGCGGACGTCGTCTCGGCGCTCTCCGGCGCGGACATGATCGCGGTGCCGCCCCGTGAAGTGGGGCGACGACACCCCATCCGGTGATCGACTCATCGGCCTGCTCACGAGGACGACCAGCGAGGAGTATCCGCATGACCGGTTTGCACGACCGGACCGGGCGCATCGTGCTCGACGGCGTGGCGCAGGCGCTGCTGTTCCTCGCCGCCCGCACGGCGAACGACTTCACCGACGAGCCGGTGGACGACGACCAGGTCCGCGCCGTCTACGACCTGATCAAGTGGGGGCCGACCTCGATGAACGCGCAGCCGCTGCGGGTGGTGCTCGTCCGCTCGCCGCAGGCGCGGGACCGACTGGTCGCCCGGCTCCTGCCGGGGAACAAGGACAAGACCCGGCGCGCGCCGCTGGTGGCGATCCTCGCCTCGGACCGCGGGTTCGACGAGCACCTGCCGGTGGTGTTCCCGAATTCGCCGTGGGCGAAGGAGGTCTTCGCCGACCCGGAGGTGCGGGACCGGACCGCGGAGTTCAACGCGAGCATCCAGGTGGGTTACTTCATCCTCGGCGTGCGGGCGGCCGGGTTGGCCGCGGGTCCGATGACCGGGTTCGACCCGGACGGGATCAACCGGGAGTTCTTCCCGGACGGACGACACCGGGTGCTCGCGGTGGTCAACATCGGCAAACCGGGGCCGGACGCCTGGCGCGAGCGCCTGCCGCGCCTGGCCTACGAGCAGGTCGTGACCACGGTCTGAACGCCGGCCGCGCGGTCGAGCGGATTTCGAGAAGTGGTCCAGGGACAAGGGAAACGATGACCGCGACATTCGGTTCCCGGGAGGGTGGACACTTGACGACGACAGAAGAACGTGCGGGACAGGCCGCCACGGCAGGGCCGACGTCCGCGGTCGAGCTGTTCCGGACGATCACCGCGCACCACGAGTCCAGCGCGGTGCACGTCGCGGCCAAGCTGGGGGTCGCAGACCTGATCAAGGACACGACGCGCGGGCACGAGGAACTGGCCGAGCTGACCGGTGCCCAGCCGGACGCGCTGTTGCGCCTGCTGCGGCTGTTGGTCACCGCGGGTGTGCTGGTCGAGCCGGAGCAGGCGCGGTTCGCCCTGACCCCCAGGGGACACCATCTGCGCAGCGATGTCCCCGACTCGCTGCACCCGGTCGCGCTGATGATGGCGAGCCCCCGGCACCAGGCCCGGTGGGGTGAGCTGGAGGACTGCGTGCGCAACGGGCGTTCGGTGATGGAGCGGGAGAAGCACGCCGACCCGTTCGCGCAGATGCCGGAGCACATGCTGGAGATCCTCGGCAAGGCCATGACGTTCTTCGTGACCTACACGGCCGACGCGGTCGTGAACACCTACGACTTCGCGCAGTTCGGCACGCTCGTGGAGGTCGGGGCCGGGCGCGGGATCCTGCTCTCGGCGATCCTGGCGGCGAACCCGAAGCTCAAGGGAGTCCTGTTCGACCTGCCGTACATGGTGGACCACGCCAGGGCGCGGCTGGCGGATTCCGACCTGCTGAAGCGCTGCGAGCTGGTGACCGGCGACTTCTTCGACTCGGTGCCGTCCGGCGGCGACGCCTACCTGCTGAACAACGTCATCCACGACTGGAGCGACCGGCGCAGCGTCGAGATCCTGGCCAACTGCCGCAAGGCGATGCGCGAAGAGGCGAAACTGCTCATCGTCGAAACCCTGTACCCGGCGCAGTTCGACGACTCGATCCCGTCCCAGATCGCCGCACGCAGCGACGTGAACATGCTGGTGAACACCGGCGCGAAGGAGCGGTCGCGGGCCGATTTCGCGGCGCTCGTGGAGCGGTCGGGGTTCGAGCTCCGGCGCATCCTGCCGATCCGGCCCGCGTGGTCGGGCGTCGCGTCGTCCAGCGTGGTCGAAGCCGTGTGCCGTTGACGGTGGGCGAGCCAATCGACCCGAGAGGGGGAAGCGTGTCCGAACAACATGTGCCCGTCCTGATCGTCGGTGGCGGCACGGTCGGTCTGTCGTGCGCGGTGTCGCTGGTGCGGCAAGGGGTTCCGGCCGTGGTCGTGGAGCGAAGGGGCGGGCTGTCGATTCACCCGAGGGCGACCGGCGTGCAACCCCCGGCGCGGGAGTTCTTCCGGGCGGTCGGCCTTGAGGAGAAGATCACGGAGGCCAGCGCGGCACTCGCGCCGAGCCTGTCCAAGATCAACGTCACCTCGCTGACCGACGACCTGTCCAAGGCCGAGCGGTTCCCGACGCCGCCGCCGAACCTGATCGAGGTGACCAACCGGATCAGCCCCACCAGGGGCGGACCGTGCGCGCAGGACCAGATCGACCGGGTGCTGCTCGACGCGGCCGTCGACGGCGGGGTGTCGGTGCTGTTCAACACCGAACTGGTGGAGTTCACCCAGGACGACGGCGGTGTCACCGCCACGCTGGCCGACCGGGACGGCGAGCGCACGCGAACGGTGCGCGCGGACTACCTGATCGCGGCGGACGGGGCCCGGAGCACCGTGCGCGACCGGCTCGGCATCGCCACGACCGGGGTGGAGAGGTTGACCAACCCGATGGTCAACATGCTGTTCGAGGCCGATCTCGGTGACCTGGTGCGGGGGCACGAGTTCGCCTTCTGCGAGATCAAGGGCAACGGCTTCGAGGGCATCCTGGTCGCGGTCGACAACGCCGATCGCTGGGTCTTCCACGTCACGGTCGAGGACGAGCGGGAGTCGCTCGCGGACTACCCGCCGGAGCGGTGTCGGGAACTCGTCCGCGCCGCCGTCGGCGTGCCCGATCTGGACGTGGCGATCCTCGGCAGGTTGACCTGGCAGATGTCGTCGCGGGTCGCGGAGAGCATGCGCGCCGGCCGGGTGTTCCTGGCAGGCGACTCCGCGCACACGATTCCGCCGATCGGCGCGTTCGGACTGAGCACCGGTATCGCGGACGGGTACAACCTGGCGTGGAAACTGGCGATGGTGCTGCACGGCCAGGCGGGTCCCGGGTTGCTGGACAGCTACCAGGCCGAACGGCTGCCGATCGCCCAGTTCGCGCAGCACCAGACCATGCTGCGCTTCCGGAACCTGCACCTCCAGTGGTCGACCGGCCCGGAGGTGGAGCGGGCCCGAGCGGCGTTGCGCATCGCGGATCCGCTGGTGCTCGGGTTCGGCTACCAGTACGAGTCGGGCGCGGTCGTCGGCGCGCGGAAGGAACTTCCGTCACTGGAGCACATCGACCTCAACCTCGACGGACACCCCGGCACCCGGCTGCCGCACGCGTGGATGGAGCGCAAGGGCGAGCGTGTCTCGACCCTCGACCTCGCCGGACCGGGGTTCGTGCTGCTGGCGGGTCCGGACGGCCACGACTGGTGTCGTGCCGCGGCGGACGCGGTCCGCGGCGTCTCGCTGACCGCCCACCGGGTCGCCGCAGCCGACGACGCCGATCTGGTCGCCGCCGACGACAGTTGGCTCGCCACGGCGGGCGTGGGGCACGACGGCGCCCTGCTGGTACGTCCGGACAACGTCATCGCCTGGCGCAGCGCGGCGGGCGTGCCCGATGCCACCCGGGTGCTCCGGGCCGTGCTCGCCGAACTGCTCGACCTGCCTGCCTGAGAACGACCCGAGGAGCCGAAATGCACATCCGCCTCGTACAGCAGGGCGCGTGGGACATGCCGCTGGACTCCATGCCGCTGGCGGCCGGGTACCTCAAGGCGACCGTCGACGCGGATCCCGACCTCGCTCCGGTGACCGAGGTCGAGATCTGCAACTTCCGCGGTGGACGGACACTGTCGGAGATGGCCCGAGACCTGTTCCGGGACCGCGTTCCCGATGTCCTCGGCTTTTCCGTGCTCGGCTGGAACTTCCGCAACTTCGGCCTGCTCGCCGAGACGTTCAAGCAGCTCAACCCGGGGGGGACCGTCCTGTTCGGCGGAAACCACGTCGCCTACCAGGCGGAACGGGTGTTCCGCGAGTTCCCGTGGGTCGACGTCGTGGTCAACGGCGAGGGTGAGCTCACCTTTCCGGAGCTCGTGAAGTACCTGCACTCGGACCCGAACGACCTCGCCACGACGTCGGTGCCGGGCCTTTCGGTCCGGCGTCCGGACGGCTCGATCAACACCACGGCGGAGCGGGAGCGCGTCGAGGACCTCGACCTCGTGCCGTCGCCGTTCCTGACCGGGGCGATCCCGATGACCGACGCGGCGGGGAACTTCCGGTACGACGTGGCGCTGATGGAGACCAACCGGGGCTGCCCCTACAAGTGCTCGTTCTGCTACTGGGGTGGCGCGGTGGGGCAGCGCATGCGGTCGTTCTCGACGGAGCGGTTGGCCGAGGAACTGGACATGTTCGGGTTCCACCAGGTTCCGTCGATCGTGTTGTGCGACTCCAACTTCGGCCTCCTCGAAGCGGACGAGGAGTTCATCGAGATGCTGATCAAGACCCGGGAGCGGTACGGGTTCCCGCGCGCACTGGAGACCAGTTGGGCGAAGAACAAGTCGTCCCGGTTCCACCGCATCGTCCGTGAGCTGAAGAAGCACGATTTCAAGAGTTCGTTCACGCTCGCGCTCCAGACGCTCTCCGACGAGGCGCTGACCGACATGTCGCGCAAGAACATGAAGGTGAACCAATGGGAGAGCCTGGTGACCTGGCTCCACGAGGAGGGGCTCGACTGCTACGCCGAACTCATCTGGGGCGCACCCGGCGAGACGCCGCGTTCGTTCATGCGGGGCTACGACCGGCTGGCCACCAGGGTGTCCCGCATCGCCGTGTACCCGATGCTGTTGCTGCCCAACACGTCGTACACGGAGAACCGGGACGTGCACGGTTTCGTCACCGTCCGGGGCGAGGCGGACGACTTCGAGTACGTGCTGGCCAACCGCAGCTCGACGGTCCCGGAAAACCTCGATATGCAGCGCTTCATGTACTGGGCCCGGGTGCTGGGGGAGAACCAGTACCTCCGGCACGCCTGGCAGCCGCTGCGGGACATCGCCGGCCTGACCCAGTCGCAGATCGTCACCAGCCTGATGCGGGCGTTCGAGGACGACGAGACTCCCGCCGCCGCGGCGTTCGTCGAACGGATTCCGGTGTTCGCCGAGTCGCCGGCCGTCGCGTCGGCACTGCGTTCGCTGTACGGCAGGCCCGAGCTCGAAGCCGTGGTGGGGAAGTGGTGGGAGCAGGCGATGGTGCCCGAGTTCCCGCCGGAGTGGCGGCTGTTCGCGCGGGAGCTGTACCAGTACGAGCGGTGGTGCCGTGCGGTGTACGTCCGGCCGGGGGAGGCCCCGCCCACCGGCTGGCACACCGAGCTGGTCGACGGCGAGTGGTACTACGTGAGCGAGCCGGTGGAGTTCGCCATCGACATCGAGGAGGCCATGCGCACCTGGTCGGAATGCCTGATGTTCCCGCCGCGTGCCGAGGCGGTCGGCTACGTCTTCCTCGCCCGGTGCGGCTTCCACGACCACCTCGACAACCACGAGACCGCGGCGCACTACATGGCGGTGGCCCGCCCGCTGGCCCACCCCGCCGTGCGGTGACGTCCGCCCCCACGCGGATCAGGGGCCGATCGGCTCGGCCCCGTGGCGACGGGCGGCGCGGCGGAACTGGAGCCAGGCGAGGCCGGTGCCCGCGGCGAGGACAGCGCCGCAGACGACGAAGACGGTCCGCACCCCCGATACCGCGCCCAGGGTGCCGGAGAAGGCCATCCCGAGTACCGCCACGGTGCTCGGGATGATCGACATCAGGCCGATGAACCGGCCCATGAGCGCGTTGTCCACCTCGGTCTGGATCAGCGCGCCGATCCCGGTCTGGATCGAGACCGTGAGCAGGCCGAACACGAGGTAGGCGAGCAGGAGCGCGACCACGGTCGTGGCCAAGGGCAGTGCCGTGATCAACGCGGCCAGCACGACCATGCCGGTGATGACCAGGACACGGGGGGTGACGCGTTTGGCGGCGATGACGACGAGGACCCCGCCGACGAGGTTGCCCGCCGTGTCGCCTGCTTGGATCAGGCCGATCCATCCCGTGGAGATGTGCAGGGTGTCCACGACGTAGGGGGCGAGCAGCACGGTCATCGGACTGAGCGCGAAGGTGAGCGCGCTGAACACCAGCAACAGCCCGCGCAGGGCGGGGGAGGAGCGGACGGCGCGCAGTCCGTCGGCGATCGCCACCCAGGTCGTCCGGTGCTCCTCCGCGGGTGTGCCGGGGGTGCGGCGGATCGTTGCGATGAGAACGGCCGACAGCGCGAAGGTCGCCGCGTCGAGCACGAAGGCGATCCAGTAGGTGTGCAGGGTGGCCACGAGGACGCCCGCGACGGTGGCGCCCGTCAGTTCGGCGATCACCGTGGTGGTCTGGATGAGGGAGTTGGCGCGCACCTGCTCGTCGGGCGGCACGATCACCTGCATCAGGCCCGCGCGTGCGGGTTCGAAGAAGGTGCCGACGGCCGCCTGGAGGAACGCGATCAGGTAGAGCGCGGACAGCCCGGGCCAGGTCAGGGCGACGATCGCGAGCGCGGCCAACAGCGCCGCCCGACAGGCGTCCGAGACGATCATGATCCGGCGTCGGTCGTGGCGGTCGACGTATGCGCCGGCGAGCAGCCCGATCACGATGCCGGGCACGGCGATGACGACGGTCAGCCCGCCGATCGCGGCGACCGAGTGGGTGTGCTCGGTGACCAGCAGGATCAGGGTCAGGGTGGTCAGGGCGTCGCCGAGGGTCGAGCTGCCGTGCGCCGCCCACAGGGCGAGGAATCGGCGGTCCCGGGCGATGGCCGGCACCCGGACGGCTTTGGTCACGGCGCGGGACTTCCGGTGAGGTGGGTGATCGGACGGCGAGCGCTACACCGCGACGCCGTGGAGGATGAGGTCGGCGATTCCGTCCGGGGTGATACCCGTGGTCCCGGTGCTCCAGCCCCCGCCGATGCTCAGGGCGGTCACGATCGTCAGCACCAGCGTGGCGACCTCCTCGACCGGTACCCGCAGAGCGTCCGCGTCGGGCTCGATCACGGCCACGACCGCGGCGTGCAGGCGCGCAGGTGACGAACTCCGGCTCTCGGACAGTCGGGCCCGTTCCTCGTCCGACAGGGCTTCGTGGTCCCGCGGGCGGGCGGGCGTGGCCAAGCGGACCGCGTTGACGACCGCTCCGGTGAGTTCCCCCTGCGCGCGTACCGCGTCGATCACCGCGACCAGACGTTCCGGCAACGGCAGGGCCGACTCGATCGCCGCCAACTCCTCGACGACGTGCCGGGGATCGGTGACCTGGGCCAGACACGCGGCCAGCACTTCGTTCTTGTCCTTGAACGCCCGGAAGATCGTCGGTTCGCTGATCCCGGCGGCCCGCGCGATCTGCAACGTCGTCACCGACGGCCCGACCTCCACCAGCAGCGGGATGGCGGCCTGCACCACCATGGCCCGCCGCTCCTCGACACTCCGTCGTGGTGCCCGCTGACGCGGTGCTCCGTCTGTGCTCATACTCCACACGATACGTAGTGAATACTCACTACGCAACCTGGGGTCGAGGTGGCCCGGCTTCGTGTCGAGGTCGGAGCCGGACGAGGGTCGACGCGTGTTCGCCGAGGTTCCCGATTCGGGTCGGGCGGACCTCATGCCCAGGCGGAGTCGGGTCCATGTCATGATCGACTCGTCCGGCGAGGCCGACGACGGGTGCGACGGCCGACGGTGGTCCGAGTGTGCGTCGACCCCGATTTGGACCAAGAATGACGATCATGTAATCTATGGCCACACCACGGCGAGAGCCGAGTCCGGGTGGCGGAATGGCAGACGCGCTAGCTTGAGGTGCTAGTCCCCGAAAGGGGGTGGGGGTTCAAGTCCCCCCTCGGACACGAGCATTATTCACATAGCCCACTGGCTTGATGATGACATCAGCCACGTGGGCTTTGTCTTTGTAGCGAACTTGCAGGTCAAGCCCCTGGTAGACCCGCAACAGGCTCTCCGTCCTGGCTTCCTTGAGTGCCGCTCCGACGTCTCCGAGGGAGTCGATCATGGCGTGTACTTCGGCCGCTGTCAGGTGGTCCGGCGGGGGAGTGCCCTCCAGCTCGGCCCTGGCCGCAGCCCTCACCGCCTGAGCTTCGTTCATGGGTTCTACCAGCGCCATCGGGTCGATACCGGCCTTGATGGCGGCTTGGAACCGGATCAACTCCTTCTCTGCCTGAGCCAGCCTTTTCCGCGCTGCATCGTGGTTCGTGGGGGTCACAGTCCCCTGTGAGTCGACCAACGCGCTGACCGTCCGACTGACGTTCTTCGGCGCGAACAGGTCGCCGAGCCACTTGTTCACCGCGTCCACCAACACGTCTTCGCGGAGGTAGATCGTCGGCGGGTGGATGCCCAACGCCGGTGACCCGTTGGGCAATGTCCGTGCCGGGCACCGGTAGTACATCCCACGTGCGCGTGGGCTGGCTTCCATCTTCCGTTCGCAGACCGTGCACCGCAGCCGTCCCCGGAACAGGTAGGTCTGTTTCGTGGCCCGCTCGGAACGCTCCGTCTTCCGCGCGGTCCGGAGTCCGCCGGCGTACTTCGACTTGCGGAGCAACTGCGCTTGCGTGAACACCTCGACGCTGACGATCTCCGGGTGCGCCGGCCGACGCGACCGCACCACGCGATCGGCACTCGCACGCCGGAACCGGATCACGTTCCCCGCCGCCACATCGTCCGGGTCTAGCAGCATCTCCTGCCGCATCCACCGCCCAAAGAACGCGTACCCGGTGTACTTGGGGTTGTCGAGAATCGCGCGCACGGTGCTGCCCTGCCAACCGTCGCCGGACCGGTGCGGGTTCTGGTCCGGCCGCCGAGCGGACGGGCACGGAATCCGGTCCCGGTTCAACCCGGTGGCAATCGCCCGGTCGCCGCGTCCGCTCAGGTACTCGGCGAAGATCCGGCGTACCACCCAGGCCGTTTCCTCGTCTACTGCCAGCACCCGCAACCGGTACCCCTCCATCGCCTTGCGCGGGTTCGGGTGCGGCCCAGCGTCAACCGTCTCGTAGCCGTACGGCGCGCGCCCGCCCTGGTGTCGCCCCTCGTTGAGTACCTGCGCGTCCATAGCCGCCCGGACCCGCGCTTGAACGTGCTGACGCTCGGACTCGCTCATGCCGCCGAGCACGCTCATCAACATCTTGTGCGAGGGATTGCGGGGGTCGTACTTGCCGCCCAGCTCCGGCACCCACAGATCGACCCCGTACGCCTCGAACCTGGGCGCGATCAACGAGAACTGATTGCCGAACCAACACCGCGTACCTTCGCCCACAACCACGGCGTTCCACCCGCGATACGGATTCTTCAACGCCGCCAACAATTCCGACGCCGCATCCCGCCGGTCCCACGGCACCGAACGAGACTGCCCGATGTCGAAGAACTCCTCCGTGACCACCCCGCCGAACGGCTCCACGAACTTCCTCGCGTTCCCGAACTGCCACCCGCGCGACGTCTCAGGATCCTGGTTGTCCTCAGTCGAGCACCGGCCATAACCCGCCATCGGCCCGATGCCGTCCTCGACCGTGTCGGCTACCTCAATTCCCAACAGTTCATCCAGCGTCGCCCACGGGTCCCGGCTGATTTCAACAGTCACGGTCTCCACCTCCCCGAGGTCCGTCCAAGACCTCCACTGTGGTCAGCTCGACCAGTATGGCAAGCAGAGCGCGGCTGGTCACGGGCTCAAGCGTCGGCACCCCGTCCGGCAGGTTCACGGTGACGTCCTCACCTGCGCTCATGTCGCCCAGGCTCATCGGAGCCGATTTCATCATCGACCAGGCCGGCCGCCGCGCGGATGTCCGCAGTGAGGTAGCCGCGCACCCGCCGTACGCCGTCACCGTGCGGGACGTACTGCCTCACGGGCGGACAACCGGCCTCGCTCATCTCCCGCCCGAACGTTCCCGCGTCGACCTGCAACGCCTCAACCAGCTCAGCGGTAGGCACGAAGTCCCGCTCGTACAGCTCATCACCAAGGTGATCAACAACCGCCGCCAACGGCTCCGGGACCTCGTCCGCCCACCCGTCACTCGCTCCGGCCCCGAGCACACCCACGACGGCCGACGAGTCGACCGGCCGAGCAGCGTCATCCCCAACAGCGTGACCGCCGAGCGTCCCGGCGGCTTCCCGCAACGCGCGCCCACGCTCGCAGATCACCCGCCAGTCGGTGTTCGGCATGTAGTAGGTCCGCACGGTCATGGCGACCAGGTCCGCCCCGGCGTCGGTCTCCCCGTCCGGCCGCAGGATGCCCACACCCTTGTGACTGGGCAGCAACGTAGACGCGTCGTACCCACGCGTGTTCATCTGCTCGCCCAACACAATGTTGGAGTCGCGCCAGTCCATCACCCGCAACGCGAACCGCGACCCCAACACCGCCCGCAACCGCGACGGAATCGTGTTCGAGTCCGGCCGCTGGGTGGCCAGGATGACCACGACCCCAGCCGCTGGTCCCTTGCGCACCAGGTAGGTCAACAGGTCCGCGACGTACGCCCCGAGCGTGGTCTTCTTCCCGCCGACCTCTTCCCGAACCGGGTTCTCAAGGAAGACCTGCACCTCATCAATGATCACGGCCGTGATCGGCATCCCCAGGGCAACGTTCCGCGAGATGGCGGGCGTGATCTTCGACTCCGGGCACACCACATCGTCCAAAGTGGCCATCCGTACGTACCGGGCCTGAACCTCCGCCACCAACTCCACCAGGTGATCCCGCACCGCGTACACCTGGGCCAACTCGTCCCCACACACGTACCGGTACGCAAGCTGCTCCGCAGCGTCCCAGTCCTTGCCACCCTTGCCATCGAACACGTACAGCCGCGTATGTGGGTCCAGTACAAGCCCCGAAGCAGCAAGCCGAGCAGCGAACGTCTTCCCCTGTCGGGGAATCGCCCCTACAAGCAACGACGTCCACACCAACGGCAGATCAACCCGCCGCCCCCGAGCGTCACGCCCGAACGGCACGGCTCGCCAAGCGTCCCACCGCTCGACCTCAACCAACGGCGTCCGCACCGGTGGCCCCGCGTACGGGTCCTCATCCGCCACCCAGAAGAACACCCGCCCAGCGTGACCCCCACGACCACGCACCCGCTCCACGATGAGCTGCACCTCGTCCACAGCCAACGCCGAAGCAAGAGCATCCCGATTCTTGATCACATCAACGGCCTTGCGCGTAGCCGGCAGGTCAACCGTGACCGCCCACCCATCACCAACCCGCGCAGCCCGCTCCACCAACCGCAAGGACTCGTCCTTGCCGATCAACTTCGCGTCTCGAAACGCATCCACCAACACCTGAGCGTCCATCGTCCACGCCAACACCCGATGCCCACCCAGCACGGCCTTCCGCCCCGGTGCCCCCTCCTTCAGCCGCCCAGCAACCGCCAACACGACCGACACAACCCCAGCCACGCCCCACAACACCACCGCGCCGTACACCAGGTGCCCAACAGCAACCGCCACCGAAGCCGCACCCACAACAACCCCGGTCACCTTCCACCGGAACAGCGTCAACGCCCGAATCTCAACGAACTTGTCCGCCAACTTCTCCGACTGCTCCGCAGCCTCCCGGTAGTCCCGCACCCGCACCCACCGCCGCCAGGCGCGAACCCCAACCACCACACCGCGACCCACCGCCCGGAGAAACCGCCCAGGCACCCGCACCAGCCACCCAAGCGCATCGTTCACGGCGTGCCGCAGCCCTACCCGTGACCTCAACCGAGAGGGGATCACCCGCGACCGCCGCCCACGGCTCACCCTCGGAACAACCTCGTCCAACTCCGCGACCAACTCGCCGTCATGGACCGGCCCGACCCGCACCAGGTCCCCGCTCATGACCGGTCCCCGTCCTCGACAAGCGTCGCCGCAAGCCGTGACGACAACCCACGCGAACACCCCGTGACCTGACGAACCCACGCCGGCGTCACGACCACATCCGCAGTACGCGCCACCCGAGCCACTTCCAGGTACTCCGCAAAGGACGTACGCGGAGTAGACGCAACCTCAACCACCCGGCCCGGCGCAGCGTTCACCACCGCCAGGCCAAGCTTGTCCCGCAACTCCGTGACCGCCTCCGCCGCAACGAACACCACCAGCGGCGGCACCGAGTGCAACACCACAAGAGCGGCCGAGCCGTCCATGAACGCACCCCAGGTGTTCATGACGTACGTGGCCGCAAGCGTGAACCACTTGGCCCCACGAACCCATCCACCCATGCGCACGCCATGCCGAGCCGTCACCTGCTCAGCCCGCAGGATGGCCAGCAACACCAACGACACCATCGGGTCCAGCAGCCAAGCCGCACACCACCCCAGAGACCACACAGCGGCCCCGGCCGCCGCGAACTGCTGAACGTTGGTCATCGTGAACGCCAACCCCAGCAAGATTCCGGTCCAACACAGCCGGTCCACCTGAACCGCCACCCGCTCAACCGACTCACTCAACGCCGCTCACCCCGCCGCCGGGGTTCGTACGTGGTCACCATCAACGCCCGCGTCAACGTGTACGACGCGAACAACGCCGGCACCACCAGCACAACCAGCAGCAGCCACCCGTCCCCGCGATACGTGACCACCACCCACTGAACAATCACGATCAACGCCGCGTTGACCACGACCCGCCCGGCCAACGACACCAGCCGAACACCACTACGCGCAGCACGACCCGCAGCCCTACCCCGGCGAGAACCCGCCCGCCACACCATCAACAGCACCAAGACCCCGCCGAGCCCCGCCACGACTTGAACAGGCGTGAGAACCAGACCGTTCATGAACGCGGCCCCCTCTCGGCACGTTCACCACGCCGGAGCCAGTGCGGGTACAACTCCCGCCGGTCGTCGGCGGCCAGCGCACCCCACACCCCCACGGTGCCCTCACCGGCCGTCCGCAACTCCAGTTCCAAGCACTCGTCCCGCACCGGGCACCCCGCGCACATCCGCGCGGCCAACTCCCGATCGGTCATCTCCTCATCGCCCCACGGCGGCACGTCCGTGAACGCCCCCATGCACAAGCCGTCCCGCAACACCACGTCCGCAAGCACCCCGGTGGGCACCCACCGAAGCCGATCAAGCTCCCAAGCGATCCAGACCAGATTCACGGCGTGCCCCCACCGCAGGACTCACCGAGCAGCCGAACCACCGCACCAGCCGGAACCACACACCGCCCGTGACGCCACACCACCGGCAGCGCCCCAACCCGGATGGCCCGACTCACCACCGACGGCTCCACCCCGAGCAGCCACGCCGCCCGCCGAACGGTGTAGCCGGAAGAACGCAGAGAAGTACGCATGAGAAAGCCCTTCGAGTAAGCCCGCCTGATGATTTCAGCGAGCCACTGATGATTTCAGCGCGTCGCAAGACGCGTTTGATCAGGCGTTGCGTGTACGCGCCACGCAAGAGCCGAAGGCGGCTAATCTCAGCGCCGAGGCGGAGCTCGGAGGAATACGTGTCGGAGGACTGGGCGGCAGTCGCCAAGGCCATCAACCAGCGGGTGAACGAACTGGGCTGGCGTCAAAAGGAGCTTGCGGAACGCTCGAACGTCTCGCAGGCGATCGTCCGCGAAGTGCAACACCGCACCGTCGAACGCCGCCGCAGCCCGCGCACCCTGGAGTCCCTCTCCACGGCCCTCGGTTGGCACCCGCAACACCTCGATGCCGTGCTGCACAACCGAATGCCGCCCGCAGTAGGCGAACCGGTCGCGAACCCGACCGACACCCTCTGGTCCCGTTTGGACAGTGTCGAACAACGGCTCAACGAGATCACCGAGCGCCTGGACGACCTCAAAGCGGACCTGGCGACCGTCGTCGAACACATCCGCGAACGCCGGTAGCACCGTGCGTTTCCGCTGGTCGGACGAGGTGTTTTCCATGGGGTCAATTCCACTGCGAATCGACCCCGCGTCCCATGCAACACCACAGCAAAACCCCTGCAAGACCACCGCAGGTTCACCGCAAGAAGCACCGGGGGAGTAGCGCCGAGATGGGCTTGAACGACGGCTGGACCGGCCGGACGGCGTGCGCACTGCAAGCCGCTCTCCGCTTGAGCCAGGAAGCGTTCGCCGAACACCTCGGGGTGTCCGCCAGAACCGTCGGCTTCTGGCACCAGAAGCTGGACTCTGTCCCCAAGTCGGACGCTCAACAGCTCTTGGACACGGCTCTGGACAGGGCCACTCCCGCAGTCAAGGCCCGCTTCGCAGCCCTAACCGACGCCGAGCCCCTCGACCTACCTGAAGGCGCGGCAGCCGACGCCGAACTCCGCCTGAGCAGCGATCCGACCATCGTCGCCGCACTCGACTGGCTGGACGAACACGCCAACTGGCCACCAGGCACCGCCCGCCGCGAAGTCGCCGCCCGCCTGGTCCGCCTCGACGTGAGGGCACTCCAAGACCGAGGCGTCCGCCGCAGCCGCGTCAACCAACGCAACACAGCCGCCGCCCTCGCGAACTACTACGCCACCTCAACGACCGGCCACGGCCGCTACACCGCCACGTTCGGCACCACCGAGGCCACAACCACCGTGCTAACCCACCCGGCCTGGCTGGACCTCGACTGCCCGCTGTTCCCGACCCACGACCGCCTCAAGCTCTCCGGCGTAACTCCCGACGATGATCTAGCGATGGACGGGGAGACCGCCGGGCGCGCAGCCCAGCGGTTGGCCGAAGCCTTGGCGCTGGGAAGCCGCATGGTGAACCTGCCGCTGTTCCGGCTGCTGGACGTGGACGTGCGCATGCACGCCATAGCGGGTGCCGTAGGCGTGACGAGCTTCGTGGGGTACGTGGTGACGATGGACCTGCTCGAAGGCGAGCTGGTCGACGCCCTCACTACGAACAAGCCCACCACCCCGGGAAGCCTGCCCCTACGAGACGCCTACCTCCCCAACCTCCCCGCAGTCCTCGACGTCTCCGACCGCATGTGCGCCGGCGGCACCCTCGCCCTGACCGCCATCGCACGCCCGGCAGACCCGTTCCGAGGCGGCCCGGACTACCTCCTCCTGGTCCAGGAGCGCAGCGGCCACGTCATCAACGCCGCCCGCCGCCTGGCCGTCATTCCCAAGGGCTTCCACCAGCCACTCACCGACTACCGCGCCGACGCCCAGATCGGTGCGACGCTCCGTCGTGAGATGGAAGAGGAGCTGTTCGGCCGCGAGGACATCGACCACACGGCGGGGGAGCAGCGCCACGTCGACCCGATGCACCCAAGCCGCATGTCCGACCCGATGCGCTGGCTCACCGCCGAACCAGACCGCCTACGCATGGAATGCACGGCCTTCGGCCTGAACCTGGTGAGCGGCAACTACGAATTCGCAAGCCTGATCGTCATCGAGGACGAAGAATTCTGGACCCGCTTCGGTGGCCAAGTCCAAGCCAACTGGGAATCCGCAAGGCTCCGCCAGTATTCCAGCCTAGACCACGAACTCTTGGAAGAACTGGCCAACGATGTAGCTTGGAGCAATGAGGGCCTATTTGCCCTCCTGCAAGGACTTCGTCGCCTACGCGAACTAGGCGGAACCCGCGTCAACCTGCCCGCGATCGAATGGGAGCTAAAGTGACCGCCAATTGGCAAGCCGGCAACGCCAACGAGGACGGCAACGCCACACGCGGATGGCTGGTAGGCCACTTCATCGACCCATCTCAAGGCGTCCGCTCGCAGAAGGACGTAGAGGTCAAGTGGGCGAACCACCCCGCAGGCGACAAGCGCACGGACTGGACGTCCGACGACCAGCGCACCACCCTGGTCATCCTCGTACAGGGCCACTTCCGCGTGGACACCACCGAGGGCAACTCCACCATGATTCGCTCCGGCGACTACGTCATGTGGGGACCGGGCGTCGACCACTCGTGGGAGGCGGTAGCCGACTCCACGGTACTGACCGTCCGTTGGCCGTCACAAACCTGACAGCGAGACAACGGGCAGATCAACCCGTTCGCCACCGATATCCCGAAGCCGCCGAAGTCCTTGGAGCAACGCGAACAACCCTTCGTTGCTCCAAGACTCGCGCGCAACCAGATCACTGATCAACTCGCCGTCAAGGCTAGAATAGAGCTGCAACCCCGCAGCTTCCCAATTCGCCTCAACCTGCCCACCAAACCGTGGCCAGAACTCTTCATCCTCAATCACGACCAGACTGGCGAACTCATAATTCCCGCTCACCAGGTTGAACCCGAACCCCGTGCACTCCATCCGCATCCGGCCAGGCTCTTCGGACAACCACCGCATCGGCTCCGACCACCGCCCCGGATGCATCGGCGCAGCAGCCCGGTTCTCACCCGCAGTGGTGTCCAACTCCGCACGCCCGAACAGCTCCTCCTCCAGCTCCCGCAGCAGCGTCGCGCTGACCAACGCGTCCCCTCGAAGGTCGTTGAGCGGCTGGTGAAACCCCTTGGGGATGACCGCAAGCCGCCCGGCCGCGTTCACCACATGCCCTGACCGCTCCTGCACCAGCAAGGCGTAGTCAGCCTCACCCCGGAACCGATCACGAGGCCGTGCAATCGCGCAGAGCGCCAACACTCCACCCGCACACGTACGCCCCGGCAGGTCGAGCACGGCCTCAAGGTCCGGCAGATACTCATCCCGCAGCGGCAGCCCACCATGACGCCGGCCAACCGCGTCAACCAACTCGCTCTCAAGCAGATCAAGAGTGAGCGCGTACTCCACGAACGGCACCAACCCCACCGTGCCGGTCAACGGGTCGCCCTGCTCGATCTCCAGCAGCCGGTAGAGCGGCAGGTTCGCCACACGCACCCCAAGCGCCGCAGCCTCAGCCAGCTTGGCAGCAGCAGCACGCGCCAACGCTCCGCTCAACGCAGGCTGCGAGGTTTCCTTCTCCTGCAACAACTTCAGCCGCTCACCACCATCCGCCAACCGCCGAACCCCGTCCCACCACTCCGCCGCCCCAAAGATCGTGGTCGAAACCTCCAGGTCGCCAAACCCAACCCGGTACATCCCGTACCCGTCGACCTCATCGCGGTAGTAGTGAGCCAACGCCCGAACCAACTGCCGCCGCCCAACCTTGGACCGAGCAGCACGCCGATCAAGCAGCGCACCAGGCTCCAACCCGGACAGTCCAGACCGAACCTCGACACGACTGGTCCCGGCAGGCCAGTCGGCCCGATCGTCCAACCAGTCCAGCGCAGCCGCGAACTCGACGTCCGCCCGAATCGGAGGTTCGGCCGTAGCGATCCGAACGGCCTCGCTGTCTGCCGAAGGCATGGCCAACAGTTCCTCAACGCTGACCCCAAAGATGCTCTCCAACAGCCGAGCCGTCACCGCCCGAACCGGCCCCAACGGCTCCCCGTTGGGCTTCCTCCCAGCGGCCAGGCGTTGGAGGTGACGAAGTCCCAACGTCCCAGGTTCGCCACGCTCACGGGCGAAGGTCTCCGCGAACTCGGCGAACTCCTCCAGCGTCATGCGCCGATCACGAATCTTCTGCTCAAGCACCGTGCGAGGCGTCCGCATAGCCACGCTCCCCGTCAACTCCGACCGAGGGTCAGAGCTGA
>CBHFOL010000088.1:0-24854 GCA_965995405.1 uncultured Saccharothrix sp. | reverse complement strand
GCGACGGCTGGACGAACGCGCCCGTGGTGCTGGGCCAGGTGTGGACGCTGTGGCTGTGCTTCCTGGGGTTCTGGGTAGTGCAGATGCTGGTGATCTGGCGCGGCATGGAGGCGATCCGCCGGTTCGAGAACTGGACCGCTCCGCTGGTGTCGGTGGGTTTTCTGGTACTGCTGGCGTACGTGGCGGTCAAGGCGGGCGGGTTCGGGCCGATCCTGTCCGAGCCGTCGAAGCTGGGCTGGGGCGCGGACTTCTGGAAGGTGTTCTTCCCGTCGCTGATGGGGATGATCGCGTTCTGGTCCACGTTGTCGCTGAACATGCCGGACTTCACCAGGTTCGGCGGCAGCCAGCGCAAGCAGGTGCTCGGGCAGGTGCTGGGGCTGCCGACAACGATGTCGTTCATCGCGCTGGTGGCGATCCTGACGACGTCGGGCGCGATGGCGCTGTACGGGGAGGCGATCTGGGACCCGGCGGAACTGGCGAGCCGGTTCGACAGCACGGCGGTCGTGCTGGTCGCGCTGGTGGCCCTGGTGCCGGCGACCGTGTCGGCGAACCTGGCGGCGAACGTGGTCAGCCCGTCGTACGACTTCTCCAACGCGTTCCCGAAGAAGATCACGTTCGCGCTGGGCGGGCTGATCACGGGTGTCATCGGCATCCTGATCCAGCCGTGGCGGCTGATCTCCGACCCGAACATCTACATCTTCGCGTGGCTGGGCTTCTACGGCGGGCTGCTGGCGTCGGTGGCGGGCGTGTTCATCGCCGGCTACTGGGTAATCGCCCGGACCCGGCTGGAACTGCCCGACCTCTACCTGGCCAAGGGTGTCTACTGGTTCCGCGCGGGCTGGAACTGGCGGGCGGTCGCCGCGACCGCCGTCGGCTCGGTGCTCGCGGTGGGCGGCGCGTACGGCGGGCCGTTCCCGGTGGACGGGCTGATCCCGGTCCTGAAACCGCTCTACGACTACAACTGGGTCGTCGGCCTGGCCGGCGGCCTGCTCGTCTACCTGGCGTTGGCGCCACGGAGGGAGAACGCGTGAGCAGCATCGTCCGTGCGGGTCTGGTACAGCAGAAGTGGACCGGCGACAAGGAGTCGATGATCGCGAACGCGGTGGAGGCGGTCCGTACCGCCGCGTCGCAGGGTGCGCAGGTCGTGTGCCTTCAGGAGTTGTTCTACGGACCGTACTTCTGCCAGGTGCAGGACGCGGACTACTACTCGTACACGGAGGGCATCCCGGACGGCCCGACCACCGAGCTGATGTGCCAGGTGGCCGCGCAGCACGGCGTGGTGCTGGTCGTGCCGATGTACGAACAGGAACAGCCCGGCGTGTACTTCAACACGGCGGCCGTGATCGACGCGGACGGCACGTACCTGGGCAAGCACCGCAAGAACCACATCCCGCAGGTGAAGGGCTTCTGGGAGAAGTTCTACTTCCGGCCCGGCAACCTCGGCTACCCGGTGTTCGACACCGCGGTGGGCAAGGTCGGCGTCTACATCTGCTACGAGCGGCACTTCCCCGAGGGTTGGCGGGCGTTGGGCCTGGGCGGCGCACGGATCGTGTTCAACCCGTCCGCGACCTCCCGCGGCCTGTCGGAATACCTGTGGCGCCTGGAACAGCCCGCAGCCGCCGTGGCCAACGAGTACTACGTCGGGACGATCAACCGGGTGGGCGTAGAGCCGTTGGGAGACAACGACTTCTACGGCCAGTCGTACTTCGTCGACCCGCGCGGCCAACTGGTCGGCGACGCGGCCTCGGACACCGAGGAGGAGATCGTCGTCCGCGACCTGGACATGGACAAACTCGCCGAGGTCCGCGACCTGTGGGCGTTCTACCGCGATCGCCGCCCCGACACGTACGAATCCCTGGTGAAGCCATGACCACTCTCATCAAGGGCGGCCTGGTCGTGAACGCGACCGGGGCCGTCCGAGCCGACGTGCTGGTGGACGGCGAACAGATCGCCGCCCTACTGGCACCGGGCTTCCCCATCACCGTCGACAACGTGCTCGACGCCGCCGGAAAGTACGTGCTCCCAGGCGGAATCGACGCGCACACCCACATGGAGATGCCGTTCGGCGGCACGTTCTCGGCGGACACGTTCGCCACCGGCACCACGGCGGCAGCCTGGGGCGGCACCACGACCATCATCGACTTCGCCGTGCAGGCCAAGGGAACCTCCTTGTTGTCCACTTTGGACAAGTGGCACACCAAGGCGGACGGCAACTGCGCGATCGACTACGGGTTCCACATGATCGTCTCCGATGTCAACGACACTTCGTTGAAGGAGATGGAATCCTGCATCGACGCGGGCGTGAACACGTTCAAGATGTTCATGGCCTACCCCGGCGTCTTCTACGCCACCGACGGCGAGATCCTGCGTGCGATGCAGAAGGCCCGGGAAACCGGCGCGACGATCATGATGCACGCCGAGAACGGCATCGCGATCGACCAGTTGGTGGCGCAGGCCCTGGCGCAAGGCCGCACCGACCCCGTGGAACACGGTCTGACCCGCCCCGCCGAACTGGAGGGCGAAGCGACGTCCCGGGCGATCACCCTGGCGAAGGTGACCGGTTCGCCGCTGTACATCGTCCACCTGTCCGCCGCGCAGGCGCTCGACGCGGTGACCAAGGCACGCGACACCGGCCAGAACGTGTTCGCCGAGACCTGCCCGCAGTACCTCTACCTGTCACTCGAAGACCTGGCCAAACCCGACTTCGAAGGCGCGAAGTACGTCGCCTCTCCCCCACTCCGCCCCAAGGAACACCAGTCGGAACTGTGGCGCGGCTTGCGCACCAACGACCTGTCGGTGGTGTCGACCGACCACTGCCCGTTCTGCTTCAAGGACCAGAAGCAGCTGGGACGCGGCGACTTCTCCAAGATCCCCAACGGAATGCCCGGCGTGGAGCACCGGATGGACCTGCTGCACCAGGGCGTGGTGAAGGGCGAGATCAGCCTGGAGCGCTGGGTGGAGATCAGCTCCACCACACCGGCCCGGATGTTCGGCCTGTACCCGCGCAAGGGCGTGATCACACCCGGTGCGGACGCGGACCTCGTGGTGTACGACCCGCAAGCACAGCAGACCATCTCGGCCGCCACGCACCACATGAACGTCGACTACTCGGCGTACGAGGGGTTCGAACTGACCGGCCGGGTCGACACCGTCCTGTCCCGTGGCCAAGTCGTCGTGGACGGCTCCGGCTTCCACGGCAACACCGGACACGGCCGTTTCCTGTCCCGCGAACTGAACCAGTACTTGGTGTAGGGGGTACGCCATGGACTTCGGTGTGGTGTTGCAGACCGACCCGCCGGCCCGCGACGTGGTCACTGCCCTGAAAGCCGCCGAGGACAACGGCTTCCGCTACGGCTGGACGTTCGACTCGACCGTGCTGTGGCAGGAGCCGTTCGTCATCTACTCACAGGTCCTGGCCGCGACCGAGCACTTGACCGTCGGCCCGATGGTGACCAACCCGAGCACCCGCGACTGGTCGGTGCTCGCCTCGCTGTTCGCGACCCTGAACGACATGTTCGGCAACCGCACGGTGTGCGGAATCGGCCGAGGCGACTCCGCACGACGGGTGATCGGACAGCCCCCGGCGACCTTGGCCACCCTCGGCGAGGCCATGACCGTGGTGAAGGGCCTCGCCGAGGGACGCGAGGTGGTGCACCACGGCACTCCGGTGCGCATCCCGTGGGTGCGCGACGGCAAGCTGGAGATGTGGATGGCCGCGTACGGTCCACGCGCGCTGAGACTGGTGGGCGAACAGGCGGACGGCTTCATCCTCCAGACCGCCGACCCGGACATCGCCCGCTGGACCATCGGCTCGGTGCGGGACGCGGCAGCCGCCGCCGGACGTGACCCGGCGGCCATCACGATGTGCGTCGCCGCGCCCGCCTACGTCGGGGAGGACCTCGCGCACCAACGGGACCAGCTGCGCTGGTTCGGCGGCATGGTCGGCAACCACGTGGCGGACCTGGTCGCCCGGTACGGCGACTCGGGCGCGGTGCCGAAGGCTCTGACCGACTACATCAAGGACCGCGAGGGCTACGACTACTCGCACCACGGCCGCGCGGGCAACCGTTCGACGGACTTCGTACCGGACTCCATCGTGGACCGGTTCTGCCTGCTGGGTCCGGCATCGGCACACGTCGAGCGGCTGCACGAGCTGCAAGAGCTGGGCGTAACCAACTTCGCCCTCTACCTGATGCACGACGACAAGGACAAAACCCTTGCCGCGTACGGGGACGAGGTGGTCCGTCAGGTCTGATACGCGCTGGTCAGCGGCCCGGTGGGCCGAATTGTCGTACCCCTGTGGTGGAATTAAAGCAGGGGACCCCCTGGGCGGGGACGTGTGCGCGAGCCTGCGCGGCGAGCGGGCCGGGGGCTCGTCGAACCGGATTGTCGTACCCCCTCGCTACGCTCCGCCCGTGACATTCGAGACCGACGAAGCCCGCTTTTGGGCACTGCTGGAAGCCGCCTGGGCCGGAGTGGGCCCCGAGGCGAACGAGGCTCGCGCGGCGCTGGCCAAGCGCGACCCCGAAGAGGAGGCGTTCGACACGGCCGCCGAGTTGGAGGAGCACCTGGAGGCGGTGTTGCAGTCGCTGCACCGGGCGACCGAGGACTTCTCCGCCGAGGAGCTCACCGCGCTGGACCGGGTCGTGGAGCGCAAGCTGTACGACATCGACCGCCAGGACGTGCACGAGGTCACCGACGGCTCGGACGACGGCTTCCTCTACGCGCGGGGCTTCATCGTCGCTCTGGGGCGGGAGTTCTACGAGGCCGTGGCGCGCGATCCCCGGGTGGCCGTGCCGGACGCCGAGTGCGAGGCGCTGTGCTACTTCTTCGCGCACCTGCACGCGGACCGCTTCGGCGGCTTCCCGGGCACCGGCTCGGGCATCTCCCGGGAGACCGCGACCAACGCGGCGGGCTGGGCGTAACCAAGCCGGGCGCAACCAACCGGTGTCCGGGGCGTGCTCCACGCCCCGGACACACCTTCAACCCCCCCCGCGGACGTCCCGACCCCGGCACCAGCCCGACCCGAAGTGGGCGACCAGCACGATCACGACTGCGGGATGTCCCTGATTCCTCCCTGGAATCCGGCCCGACCCCTGCCCGCCTCCCCCGCCGACCGGTACCGTCGAAGACGTGATCGACTTCGAGAAAGCGTCCGTCTTCAAACTCGCGCCGTGCCGCCCCGAGGACATCGCGCCGCAGGTGTCGCCGATCATGGTCCAGGGCGAGCAGATCGTGTCCTGCTTCAAGACCGTCCGCGACTTCGTCGTCTTCACCAACAAGCGCGTGATCGCGGTCAACGTCCAGGGCATGACAGGCCGCAAGAAGGACTTCACCTCGCTGCCCTACAGCCGAGTCCAGGCGTTCTCCATCGAGACCGCGGGCACCTTCGACATGGACGCCGAACTCGACCTCTGGTTCTCCGGCCTGGGCAAGGTCCGCCTGGAGTTCCGGGGCCACGCCGACGTCCGCCTGCTCGGCCAGATGATCGCCACCTACATCCTCTGACCGGCACACCCCACCACACCCACCGACCCCGCCTACCGCACCGACCGGGTCGTCCCGTCCCACCCCGCCAGCACATCCGGCAGGACATCCGCCAGCTGCACCGGATACACGGTGTCCCCGGTCGCCCGCAGCTCCTCCACCGACCACCACCGATGCCGCCGGATGGTCTGCTGCTCCAACTCGTTGAACCGCGACGTGTCCACCGAACCGGCATCCGTACGGCTGACGAAGAACCACTCCTCCGCCGCGTAGCTCAACCCGTCGAAGCTGAACACCGCCTGCCGCTTCCACACCGGCCCCACCAGGTCCTCCGGCGCGAGCTCCAGCCCGGTCTCCTCGAACGCCTCCCGCACCGCCGCCGCCCGC
This sequence comes from uncultured Saccharothrix sp., assembly GCA_965995405.1. GTDB lineage: Bacteria > Actinomycetota > Actinomycetes > Mycobacteriales > Pseudonocardiaceae > Actinosynnema. The sequence continues at coordinate 18,980 of CBHFOL010000088.1, read as the reverse complement.
AGGTCCTCGGCCGGCTCCACCCCACCCCCCACGGTGAACCAGAACAGCTCATCCGGACGCGCCGGATCAAACCCCTCGAACAACAACACCCGGCCGGCACGATCCGCCAGCACCACCCGCGCGGACACCCGCTGCGTCGGCAGGTCCGCCGCCGGCTCGGCGATCTCGAAATACGACGGCGTAGGCGCGGTCCCCGCCAACCTCAACCACCGCACCAACCGCCACCGCCGCAACGCCAACGTGTCCCGCACCGCGTCGTTGTGCACGCGACGCGCCAACACCACCCGCTGCTCCGCGTCCGACAACTCCGCCGCCAACGCCGGCGCGAGCACCGAACGGTCCAGATCCTCCAGCAGCGCGCTCAACTCGTTCTCCGCCGCCTCGCGATCCGCCCGCGCCGCCCGCTCGGCCCGATCCGCCGTAGCCCGCAACCCCGCTCCGTCGCACACCGCCGCCCCGTCGCACACCGCCGCCACGGCCCGCGTCACCACCGCCCGCCGCGCCAACGCGGCATCCAACGCCGCCCAGGCCGCATCGGTGCGCACGTGCAGCCGGTCCAGCCGGTTGGCCGTGCCGAGGACCCACGGGCCCACCAGCACCACCACCCCGAGCAGCACCAGGAACGTCAACGCCACTCCGGAACTGGTCACGCCTCACCCACCCGTCGCGGATCGGCGGCCATCGCGCTCTCGTACACCCGCAGCACCTGCCCCGCGACCACCGACCAGTCGAAGTTCATCACCCGCTGCCGAGCCGCATCCACCAAACCGGCCCGACGCACCGCATCCCCCAACAAGTCCCGCAACGCGACAGCCAACGCCGGCGAGTCCCCGACCGGCGTCAGCACGCCGGCCTTCCCGTCGTCCAGAACCCGGCGGAACGCGTCCAGATCGCTCGCCACGACCGCCGTCCCCGCCGACATCGCCTCGGTCAGGATGATCCCGAAGCTCTCCCCGCCCGTGTTGGGCGCGCAGTACACGTCCACACTGCGCAGCGCCCGCGCCTTGGTCTCGTCGTCGACCATCCCCAGGAAGTCCATCCGGGACGCCAACGCCGGACCGGCCGCCTTGCGCAACTCGTCCTCGTCGCCCCGCCCCACGATCAGCAGCCGCACCTCGGGATCCAGCTCCCGCAACGCCTCCAGCAGCACCGGCATCCCCTTGCGGGGCTCGGTGAACCGCCCGACGAACCCGATCGTCCCGCCGACCCTCGGATACCCCGCCAACGGCTCGGCATCGGCGAAGAACCCGACGTCCACCCCGTTCGGGATCTCCACGGCGTCCCCGCCGAGGTGCTCCACCTGCACCCGCCGGGCCAGCGCGGACACCGCGATCCGGGCGGTGATCTTCTCCAGGAACGGCTGGAGCACCATCTGGAACGCGGACAGGATCTTCGACCGGGGCGTGGACGTGTGGAACGTCGCCACGATCGGCCCGTCCGCCACCATCAACGCCAGCATGGACAGCGACGGCGCGGTCGGCTCGTGCAGGTGCAGCACGTCGAAGTGGTGCTCGGCGATCCACCGCCGCACCCGGGCGAACGACACCGGCCCGAACGACAGCCGCGCCACCGAGCCGTTGTAGGGGATGCCCACCGCACGCCCGGCGGACGTCACGAACTCCGGCACCGGCGTGTCGTCGTCGGCCGGTGCCAGCACCTCGACCTCGTGCCCCAGCGAGCGCAGCGCCCGAGCCAGGTCGACCACGTGCGCCTGCACACCCCCGGGCACCTCGAAGGAGTACGGGCACACGATGCCGACCTTCACCCGACACCCACCACTCCGGACACCGGCCCCGGACACCCACCGGCCGTCACTCGACGCCCTCCCTGCGGGCCAGCACCCGGCGCAGCGCCTTCCGCCTGCTCTCCGGCAGGTCGGCCAGCCACAGCTGCTGCATCATGTGCCAGTCCGTCGGATGCGCCGCGATATCGGCCGCGAACACATCGGCCAACGACTGGGTGGCAGCCCCGACACCCGTCGTCCCGGAGACCCGGATCGGCGGGTGGATGCGGACCACCCAACCGTCCTCGGTGAACCACAGACCGGCCGGGAGCAGCGCCGCACCCGTCGTCGCCGCCAGGTGCGCCGGACCGGCGGGCATCATCGTGGGCTCGCCGAAGAACGTCACCGGCACGCCCCCCGCGGTCAGGTCCCGGTCCGCCAGCAGACACACCACGCCGTTGGCCCTCAGCCGTTCCCCGAGCACCACAGCCGGGTTCCGCTCACCACCGGTCAACGGCAGCACCTCGAACCCCAGGCTCTCCCGGAACTCGATGAACCGCCGGTACAGCGACTCGGGCTTGAGCCGTTCGGCGACCGTGGTGAACGTGCCGGAATGCCCGACCAGCCACACACCCGCCATGTCCCAGTTGCCGCAGTGCGGCAGCGCGAGCACCGCCCCGTTGCCGGCCGCGAGCGCCGCGTCCAGGTTCTCCGCCCCGCTGACCATCCGGTCACACGTGGCGTAGGCCGCCTTCAGGTCCAGCGACGGCAGCCGGAACGCCTCCCGCCAGTACCGCGCGTACGACCGCAGCGACATCCGCACCAGCTCGTCCAGCTCGGCCTCGCCCGCGCGCGGCACGACCCGCCGCAGGTTGGCCCGCAACTGCCGGACACCCCCGCCGGCCCGCCGCGCCGCCCGGTCGGCGGCCAGGTCGAACAGCCCGACCGCCCACTTCTCCGGCAGCAGCCGCACCAGCCGCCAGCCCGCCGCGTAGCCGAGGTCGGCCAGCCGCTCCTTCACGCCAAGTCGCTCCTTCACGTCGACAGCTCCTTGGCGGACCGCCGCACGGCCAGCACGCGCTGCACCACGGTGATCACGACCAGCCCGGCCAGCAGGTACAGCGCCACCGGCAGGATGTAGGGCACGCCCAGCCCGTGCAGGCCCACACCGACCAGCGCGATGATGAACCGCTCGGCCCGCTCGGCGAGACCGCCGTCCGCGGCCAGCCCGGACGCCTCGGCCCGCGCCTTCACGTACGAGGTGACCTGCGCGCCGACCAGGCACACCAGCGACGCGGCGGCCAGTCCACGCTCGCCGGCGTCGAAGCACCACCAGGCGATGGCGGCGAACAGCGCGCCGTCGGCGATCCGGTCGCAGCTCGCGTCCAGGACCGCGCCGAACGCCGTGCCGCCGCCCCGGGCACGCGCCATCGCCCCGTCGATCAGGTCGAACAGCACGAATGCGGTGACCACGGCGGCCCCGGTGAAGAGCTGCCCGCGCGGGATGAACCACAGCGCGGCGGCGACGGAGCCGACGGTGCCCAGCACCGTGACGGTGTTCGGGGTGAGGCCGCGACGCAGCAGCCACGCCCCGATCGGATCGGTGACGCGCGAGACCGACTCGCGGGCGAAGATGTTCAGCATGGGGCGGCGACTGCACCTACCGGCGGGGAGGACTGGTTCCCCGGCAGCCTAACGGCCCAGCTCAGCCGAGCTTGCGGTGGTCCCGCGAGATCCCCTCCAACAGGTCTTCCAGCGCCTCCCCGCGCACCGCCAACCGCTCCAGTCGACCGAACAGGCTCAGGTACTCCCGCACGTCGTGCGGGTCGGTGATGGTCGCGTTGCCGGTCAGCACGCTCAACGTCACCACCCGCTCGTCGTAGACCTGGAACCCGTGCAGCGCGACCAGGTTCGCGTCCGCCGTCCACGGCACGACACCGAGCTGCACATTTGGTCTTCGCAGGATCTGCACCAGATGGTCTATCTGTTCGCACATCAGGTCCGCCGACCCCATCCGCCACCGCAGCGCGCCCTCCGCCAGCAGGAAGACGAACCGCTTCCCGAGATCGTCCATCCGCGCCCGACGACTGCGCAGCGTGGCGATCGCGGTGTCCTGCTCATGCGCCGGCGTGGCGTTCAACACCACCCTCAGATAGTTCTCACTCTGCAACAACGCCGGAACCCCGGCGTTCTGGAAAAAACGACTCGTCGTCGCCCTGGCCTCAATACGCGCCACGGTCTGCTGATGCCGATGAGCCCCCCGGTGCAGCACCACCCGGCGGGTCTCCGCCTCGGCGTGCAACTGGCGGGCCAACTCGACCAACTCGACCCTGGTCTCCCTCGTCGCCGACAACTCGGCAACCAGGCGCTCCACGTCGGTCACGGACGGGAGGAGCATACCGTTCTCGATCTTCGACAGCTTCGACTGGCTCATCCCGGTAGCCCGCGCGGTGGCCGTGCCGGTCATCTTGGCCTCCGTGCGCAGCCTGCGTAACTCGCGCGAGAGCCGTTCTCGGGCCAGCCGCGAACGCTCAGGTGCGGTCATGAAACGCACGTTATCGATGAAGCAGTCCGGTTGCGATCGGCCACACAGGGAATACCGCGCGTTGACCCATCACTCAGCGGTGATCCATAACACGCTCACTGTACGTATCCGGGTTGCACGGGAGAACGCACGTGCAGGCGGTAATGCACCTGCCCGTGCGAATCCGGTAAAGCCGATTGCGGTTATTCCATTCGACCTGAGCTAGTGCGCGGTCCACGCGTCGGCCAACAACTGCCGGGTTTCGCCCAGCAACTGGGGCAACACCTTGGTGTGGCCGATGACCGGCATGAAGTTCGCGTCGCCGCCCCAGCGGGGCACCACGTGCTGGTGCAGGTGCGCGGCGATGCCCGCGCCCGCGACGAGGCCCTGGTTCATGCCGATGTTGAAGCCGTGCGGGCTCGCGACCGTCCGGATCACCCGCATGGCCTGTTGGGTGAACGCGGCGAACTCCGCCGTCTCGATTGGGTCGAGGTCGGTGTAGTCCGGGACGTGCCGGTAGGGCAACACCATCAGGTGACCCGGGTTGTACGGGTACAGGTTCAGCACCGCGAACACCCGTTCGCCACGCGCCAGGATCAGCCCCTCGGTGTCCTCCAGCCCGAGCACCCGGCAGAACGGGCAGCCCTCGGGCTCGTCCCCGTCCGCCTTGCCCTCCCCGCGGACATAGGACAGGCGGTGCGGGGCCCACAGCCGCTGCAAAGCGTCGTGGACCCCGACCCCGTCCTGCTCCTCGTACTGAGGCGTCACTGGACGAGTTCCGCCGTGGGCGAAGCGTTCTCCCGGCGGTTCACCCAGTCGACGATCGTCTCGACCGCCCGCGCCACCGGCACGCCGTTGACCTGCGTGCCGTCCCGGAACCGGAACGAGACCGCGCCGCCCTCCACGTCCTTGCCGCCCGCGAGCAGCATGAACGGCACCTTCTGGGTCGTGTGGTTGCGGATCTTCTTCTGCATCCGGTCGTCGGAGGCGTCCACCTCGACCCGGATCTTGTGCTCGCGAAGCGCCGCCGCCACCTGTTCCAGGTGCTCGACGTGCTCGTCGGCGATCGGGATGCCGACCACCTGCACCGGGGCCAGCCACGCCGGGAACGCGCCCGCGTAGTGCTCGGTCAGCACGCCGAAGAACCGCTCGATCGACCCGAACAGCGCCCGGTGGATCATGATCGGCTGCTGCCGCGAGCCGTCCGACGCGGTGTACTCCAGCGCGAAGCCCTTGGGCTGGTTGAAGTCGAGCTGGATGGTCGACATCTGCCAGGTGCGCCCGATGGCGTCCTTGGCCTGCACCGAGATCTTCGGCCCGTAGAACGCCGCGCCGCCCGGGTCGGGCACGAGCTCCAGCCCGGAGTCCTCGGCGGCCTGCCGCAGCGTCTCGGTGGCCTCCTCCCACTCCGCCGGGTCGCCGATGAACTTGGGCGAGTCGTCCCGGGTGGACAGCTCCAGGTAGAAGTCGCTCAGGCCGTAGTCGGCGAGCAGGTCGAGCACGAACTTGAGCAGCGACCGCAGCTCACCCGGCATCTGCTCCTTGGTGCAGTAGATGTGCGAGTCGTCCATGGTCAGCCCGCGCACCCGGGTGAGGCCGTGCACCACGCCGGACTTCTCGTACCGGTAGACCGTGCCGAACTCGAACATGCGCAGCGGCAGCTCGCGGTAGGACCGCCCGCGCGACCTGAAGATCAGGTTGTGCATCGGGCAGTTCATGGCCTTGAGGTAGTAGTCCTCGCCCTCGAACTCGATGGGCGGGAACATGGTGTCGGCGTAGTACGGCAGGTGGCCGGACGTGTGGAACAGCCCGCTCTTGCTGATGTGCGGGGTGTAGACGAACTCGTAGTCCGCCTCCTCGTGCCGGCGGCGGGAGTAGTTCTCCAGCTCCCGGCGCACGATGCCGCCCTTGGGGTGGAACACGGCCAGGCCGGAGCCCAGCTCGTCCGGGAAGCTGAACAGGTCGAGCTCGACGCCCAGCTTGCGGTGGTCGCGGCGCTCGGCCTCGGCCACCATCTCCAGGTAGGCGTCCAGGGCCTCGGTGGACTCCCAGGCCGTGCCGTAGATGCGCTGGAGCTGCGGGTTGTTCTCGTTGCCGCGCCAGTAGGCGGCGGCGACCCGGGTGAGCTTGAACGCCGGGACGTGCTTGGTCGTCGGCACGTGCGGGCCGCGGCAAAGGTCGCCCCAGACGCGTTCGCCGGTGCGCGGGTCGAGGTTGTCGTAGATCGTCAGCTCGCCGCCGCCGACCTCCATGACCTCGGCCGTGTCGACATCGGACTTGAGGTCGACCAGTTCGAGCTTGAACGGCTCGGCCGCCAGCTCGCCCTTGGCCGCGTCGACCGACTCGACCACGCGCCGGTCGAACCGCTGCGCGCCCTTGATGATCTGCTTCATGCGCTTTTCCAGCGCCTGGAGGTCTTCGGGCGTGAACGGCTTGTCGACCTGGAAGTCGTAGTAGAACCCGTCCTTGACCGGCGGGCCGATGCCCAGCTTGGCGTCCGGGAACTGCTGCTGCACGGCCTGGGCGAGCACGTGGGCGGCGGAGTGCCGGATGACGCTGCGGCCGTCCGGCGTGTCGGCGGCCACCGCCTCCACCTCGACGTCCACCTGCGGCACCCAGGACAGGTCGCGCAGGTGCCCCTCGGCGTCGCGGACCACCACGACGGCGTCCGGCCCCTTGCCGGGCAGCCCCGCCTCCCGGACCGCCGTGCCCGCGGTAGTCCCCGCCGGCACCACCACGCGAGGTGGGGCGAGAGCGGCTGCGGGGCGCGGCTGGGACACGGTGACTCCTCCGGTAGGTGGTGCTTTGCCGGAGATGTTATCCGTGCTCACCGAGCGGTTATCCGCCGACACGTCCCCACCGGCCCGAACAGGCTCGTGAGCGCGCTCTCACGGCCCGTCAGCCGATGTAGGCGAGCCCGTGGGGGCCGGCGGTGTCCGGCGCGGCCACCGGGAGGTTCGCGACGACCTCGAACGTGCCCAGGTCGACCACCGACACGTACCCGCTCAGCAGGTTCGAGACATAGCCGCGCGTGCCGTCCGGCGACGAGGTGATGGTGAGCGGGAACCGACCGATGTCGACGCGGGCGACGCGCTCCCAGTCGCGGAACACGGACAGGAAGCCGTTGCCGGCCAACCGGAACTCGCCGACCAGGAGCAGCCCGCCGCTGGTCACGTGGACGGGCACCGGGAACTCTTCGACGGGCAGGATCCGGACCACCCGGTCCACCGAGGTGTCGATCACCCGGACGCCCCGGTCCACGCCGGACATGCCGATCTTGGGCGTGGCGACGTAGACGTGCCGCCCGTGCACCGCGATCCCCTCGCTGCCGGGCACCTCGATCTGCTCGACGTCCCCGGAACGCAGGTCGACGGACGTCACGAAGCGGGCTTCCTTGTTCGAGGTGTACGCCTTCCCGCCGTCCGGTGCGACGACCAGCCAGTGGGGTCCCTTGGCGACGATGCCGACCCGGTCCAGGACCTCGCGTTCGTCCAGGTCCACCACGACGATCCCGCCCGGCTCGCGGTCACCGGCCTCGACGCTGGTGTAGAGCAGGTTTTCCCGCAGTGCCAAGCCGTGTGGGGCGTGCGGGACGTCCAGCACGTCGACCACCTGGTGGGTGTCCGGGTCGATGAGGCTGATCTCGTGGGCGCGCTCCTCGAACTCCTCGTAGTACCCGGAGCGGTAGGTGTGGGCGCAGACGAGGAGTCGTCGGTCGCGGTCGTAGAGCAGTTCGTGCGGTTGGGCGACGACGTCGAGCACGGTGATCCGCTCGTGCGTGTCGGCGTCGAAGAACGTGATGGTGGAAGCGTCCTGACTGGCAACGGCCAACTGTTCGGTCATGTCCCCAACGCTAGGAACGATTGCCGATTACCACCAGTGAAAGAATAGCAATGAGTCTTTCCACCTGTGATAATCCACGGTCGTGGACCTGAACCTGTTGCTGACCCTGGACGCGTTGCTGGAGGAGGGCAGCGTGACGGGTGCCGCCGCCCGCCTGCACACCTCCGCGCCCGCCATGAGCCGTTCCCTGGCCCGGCTGCGCCGAGTCCTGGACGACCCGGTGCTGGTGCGGGCGGGACGCAACCTCGTGCCGACCCCGCGCGCCGTGGAGTTGCGGGAGTCCGTGCGGGCCGTGGTCGAGCAGGCGACCGCGCTGCTCTCCCCCACGCCGTCGGCCGACCTCTCGGACCTGCACCGGACGTTCACGTTGCAGGCCGGCGACGTCCTCCAGTCCCACCTGGCGGCGCGACTGCTGGACCGGGTGCGGGCGGTCGCGCCGCACGTCGTGCTGCGATTCCTGCCGGAAACCCTGGAGGGCACGCCCGCGTTGCGCGAGGGTCGGATCGACCTGGAGGTGGGCGTGATCGACCACGTCGACCCGGAGACCCGGGTGGAACCGCTGCTGACCAGCCGACTGGTGGGCGCGGTGCGGAGCGCGCATCCGTTGGCACGCGGGAAGGTCACCGTGCGGAGGTTCGCGGCGGCGTCGCACATCACCGTGTCCCGACGTGGCAAGCTGCACGGACCGATCGACGATCTCCTTGCCGGACAAGGACTCTCCCGCGATGTCGCGATCGCGGTCCCGAGCTATGCGACGTCCCTGCTGCTGGCCGCCCGCTCCGACCTGGTGAGCCTCGCCCCGGCCGCCGACGACCTGATGACGACGACGCTGGGCCTGCACGTGTTCGACATCCCGTTGGCACTGCCCGAGATCACCATCGGGATGGCCTGGCACCCGCGCAACGACGCCGACCCGGCGCACCGCCTCCTGCGCGACTTCGTCCGCGAGTCGCTATCCGGTCAGTAGCTGCGACGACATCGCCACCCGCCCGGTGGTGCGCCGGTAACGCCGGACGACGGCCCGCTGCCGGGCCGGGCCGGCCAGTCGCCTTTCCAAGCGCAGCAACGGGTTCCGGGGCGGCGGCGGGAAGCGGTCGGCCGCCGCACCGGCTCCGGCGGGTTCGGCCCGGCGGATGACGGAGAGGATCGCCGCCTCGTGCCCGACCAGGTTCACGGCGAACAACAGGTGCTCGCTGCCGACTCGGGGATGCCCCAGACCACGGGCGATGGTCGCGGCCCGGCCGATCGCGCGGACGAGGTCGGGGTGGTCACCACGGAACATTCGGGTTCACTCCTGCTCACGGCCGTACTTGCGGTGGACGGTCTGCTTGGTGACGCCGAGCCGGGACGCCACGACCAGCCGGCGCGGCGGGCGGCGGCGATGTGCGCGGCTTCCAGTTGCTCGACCAGCACCCGCAACCGCGCGACGGCGCGGAGTCCGGCGTCCGGGTCGGTGCCCTGGGCGGCCTGGCCGAGTTCGGCGATGGTGGACATGTCCGTCAACACATGCTGACGCCTGCTCGCCTGACGACGACTCGTCCGGCGACAGCTCATTCACAGCTGACCATCAGCATCCGCTCAGGTCGGCGGCGCACGCTGGCAGGGCAGACCCTTGACGACCGGAGTTCCGCCATGTCCGACCAGCCAGAAGGCACCCAGCCGCCACCCGCCGGCGCTGAACCGACCCCACCGCACGGCACACCTCCAGCCGGCTCCACACCCGAGCCGACGACGGCCGCACAGCCCACCGCCGCACAGCCCGCAGCCGCCGGCGCGGAGCCACCTCCAGCCGGGCCGCAACCGGCAGCCGCACCCCAGGCCGGACCCCAGCCGGCAGCCGCACCGAGTGCCGCCCGAGGCGAGGCGTTCGGCCGGTTCGCCCGACACCGGGCCACTCAACTCGTCGCGGTCGGCCTGCTCGGACTCGTGCTCGGCGGCGGAGTGGTCGCACTGCTCGACCGGGACGGCCACGGGCCTCGTGGTCACGACCGGCCCGGCCACTCCCGGTTCGACGACCGCCCGCACGGCCGGGACTTCCGGGACTTCAACCGCTGACCCCGGCACCGCGAACCACCGTCCCGGCGCGGCGAACCACCGACCGCGACACGTCGGGCAGCCGGTCTCGACACGGTGGGCCGCCGACCCCGGAACGGCGGCCGTGTTCGCCCGGGTAGCCCAACAGACCCGCGCTTTCGGCCGTCACCGAAGGCGCAGTTCTGCGGGAAGTGGACCGTTCGAGATTTTTCCGACACTCGAACGGCCCCGCTACCGTGAAGTACGCCAACGCAAATCAGAATGGCCCGGGAAAACAGATCCCTCGCCCAGCGGCTTACCCCGGCCCCGCCAAGTCGACCATGATCACCGCATGAGCACTGCGACGACGTCCGGCAACTGGCCGGCCATCAGCTCCACCCCGCCGAATCTCGAAGGATTGGGCACCCCGCACGTCAAATGGGGCATCCCCGCCGGATCGGGTAAGAGCGGCTACGTCTTCCAGGGCGGCACGGTCGATCTGAAGCTCGACGGCACCGAATTCACGCTGGGCACGTTCACCCACGAGAATTTCCCGATCCAGGCGATGCCGCAGTCCCAGTTCACGGTCGACCTCTCGGTCAAGGTCGTTTTCGAGGACGGCACCGAGGCCGACTTCAGCTTCACGTTCCGGCACAACGAGACTCCCAACGTCGGCCCGAACCCGGAGGACGAGGTCGACCTGCCGTCGTTCGTCTCGCCGGAGAGCGTGACCATCGACGGCGAGGAGTACGCCGCCGTGATCAGCGGTTTCAAGCAGAACGGCCAGGTGGTCCGCAAGTTCATCAGCGCGGAGAACGGTGCGAACAGCGCCGACGTGGTCGCCCTGCTCAACCGCGTGGGCCGCCCGGACGTCGTGATCGCCACGGTCCGCAACAAGGGCCAGGTCAAGCGCACCCAGGCCGACGAGTACGTCGAAGTCGTGAACCGGGGCACCGCGCCGGCGAACATTTCCGACTGGGTACTCGGCGCGGATGACGCGGGCCAGGACTTCAAGTTCCCGCCCGGCACCATCCTCCAGCCCGGCCAGCGAATCCGGATTTACACGAACGAGGTCCACCCGCAATGGGGCGGCTACTCGTACGGCAGCGGCCGACCGATCTGGAACGACCAGGGCGACACCGCGAAACTCCGCGACACCAACGGCAACCTGATCTCGAAGTTCGGCTACGGAAAGTCCGCCCAGCCGACTCCGTGACAATCGCTTGAACTAAAAGGAGTGCGCGCCGATCGCCGGCGCGCACTCTTCGGCGTTCCCTCAGCCCTTCAGACCACGCACCAACGCGGCCCACGCGCCCGGCCCGATCGCCAGCCGCGCACCGTGCGGGTTCTTCGAGTCCCGCACCCCGACCTCAACCTCGGTCAGCCGGACCTCAACACAGGAGTTGTTGCTGCCCGCGCTGTAACTGCTCTTGAACCACCCCGTGCCACGTGTCATCTCAGGACTCCTTCAAGCTCTCGATCAGCAGCGCTCGGGACTCGGCCGGACTCAACGCAAGCTCACGCGCCCGCTCGAACACCCGCACCATCGGGTTCGTGTCGACCGGGTGATCGTAGTAGCTCGTGGGACCGTAAAGCGTTGGCGCGTAGCCGATCTGAGGCGCGTTGACGAAGTCGAGAACGTAGAAGTCACCGCCCAGTGCGGGGTTTCCGACCGTCGCCGACCGCAGGATCGACACGCGCAGCCCCGGATGCCGTTCCATCAGCTGGAGCACGTGCAGGATCTGCCCCTGCATCACCGACGGACCGCCCACGACGTTCTTCAAGGCGTCCTCGGCGACCCACGAACGCCAGTACCTTGGGCTGCGCGGCGGTCAGGACACGTCGTTGCTGTTCCAGTCGGAACGCGACGCGAGTCTCGACCTCGTAGCTGTTCTCGTCCCACCAGTAGCCGTCACACGCGTCGATCACCGCCCGCACGTACTCCGGCGACTGCAACAGGCCGGGAACCACACCGCTCGCGTAGTGCCGGATCTCCGACGCGTTCGCCTGGAGATCCGCCAACCGCTGGAACGCGTCGGGCAACACATCGGTGTACACCCGCCGGGACACCCGACGCCGGGCCTGCTTGCCCAGGGCCAGCACGGTCGACCGGTCCTCGGGGCCGGCCTCGTAGTTCAAGGCCCAGTGGCCCGACGTGGTGGCGCAGGCCGACGCGCAGCTCGCCGAGCCCGGCTCCCTCGAACCCCGGTCAGGACAGGAAGCCGCGCAGTAGTGACGCTGTGCCGGCCAGGTGCTCGGCCATGGCCTGACGCGCGCCGGCCGCGTCACCGTCCAGGATCCTGGTCACGATCAGCTCGTGCTGCTCGTTCGAGTGCGCCAGGTTCGGCGGCAGCAACGGGATGCGCTCCAGCAACTCGTTCACCCGCATCCGGACGTCCGCGATCGCCGCCGTCAGCGACGCCGAACCGGTGGACTCGGCAATCGCCAGGTGCAGCCGGGAATCCTTGCGGCGGTACTCGTCCAGGGAGGCATCCGCGCACTCCGCCAGCCGCGCCCGCAGGTTTCGGCGCTCCCCCGGGCCCAGCGAACGACCCGCCGCGCACTCGGCGGCACCGGTCTCCAGCACGGCGCGCAGCGTCAGGGCGTCCAGCAGGTCCGGCGTCTCCACCCGCCGGCCCGGACCCACCGCGGGCAGTGAGCAGTTCACAAACGTCCCGCCGTACCGGCCACGCCTCGACTCGACGTAACCGGCGTCCTGCAACGACCGGATCGCCTCGCGCAGGGTCACCCGGCTGACGCCCAGCCGGGTCGCCAGGTCGCGTTCGGCCGGCAGCCGCTCCCCCGGCGGCACGACGCCCAGCCGGATCGCCTGCATGAGCCGTTCCACGGTCTCCTCGAACGCGTTGCCCGCCCGCACGGGGCGGAACAACGCGTCCTGCAACGGCATCATCACCGGATCGTTCACCGGGTCATTCACACGGGGGTCACGTACGCGCCCGCGATACCGCCGTCCACCAGGACGTTCGACGCGGTGATGAACGACGAGTCGTCCGACGCCAGGAACGCCACGGCCGCCGCGATCTCCTCCGGCTCGGCGAACCGGCCCAGCGGCACGTGCACCAGCCGGCGCTCCGCCCGCTCCGGATCCTTCGCGAACAGCTCACGCAGCAGCGGCGTGTTGACCGGTCCGGGCGACAGAGCGTTGACCCGCACGCCTTCCCGGGCGAACTGCACGCCCAGCTCACGGCTCATCGCCAGCACGCCGCCCTTCGACGCCGTGTAGGAGATCTGCGAGGTGGCCGCGCCCATCGTCGCCACAAAAGATGCCGTGTTGATCACGGATCCCTTGCCCTGCCGCAACATGTGCGGGATGGCGTACTTGCAGCACAGGTACACCGACGTCAGGTTGACCTTCTGCACCCGGTCCCACGCCTCGATGCCCGTCGTCAGGATCGAGTCGTCGTCGGGCGGCGAGATGCCCGCGTTGTTGAACGCGATGTCCACCGAACCATAAGCGTCCACAGTGGACTGGAACAGCGCGGAGACCTGCTCCTCGTCCGTCACGTCCACCTGGACGAACAGGCCGTCCACCTCGCCGGCGGCGGCCTTGCCCGCGCCCGCGTCGACGTCCGCGACGACGACCCGCGCGCCCTCGCTCGCCAGCCGGCGCACCGAGGCCAGGCCGATGCCGCTGCCGCCGCCGGTCACGACGGCCACCCGGCCTTCCAGTCGCTGTACCATTTTTCTCCCAATCGGTTCTCGGTCGGCCCGGTCAGTGGTGCCCGGAAATCAGTGATGCCCAGAAGTCAGTGAGCCAGGAAGACGTTCTTGGTCTCGGTGAAGGAATCCAGCGCGTCCGGCCCCAGTTCACGGCCCAGCCCGGACTGCTTGAACCCGCCGAACGGCGTCGAGTACCGCACGGACGAGTGCGAGTTCACCGACAGGTTCCCGGCCTCGACACCCCGTGAGACGCGCAGCGCCCGCCCCACGTCCCGCGTCCAGATCGAGCCGGAAAGCCCGTACTCCCCCGAGTTCGCCAGCCGCACGGCCTCGTCCTCGTCGGCGAACGGCAGCACCGCCACGACCGGCCCGAAGATCTCGTCCACCGCAGCCGGGGCATCCGGCGCGACCGGCGCGAGAACCGTTGGCGGGAACCAGAAACCCGCCCCATCCGGAGCCGAGCCACGGAACGCCACGGGCGCGTCCTCCGGCACGTACGACGCCACCTTCGCCAGATGCGTAGCCGAAATCAGCGGCCCCATCTCGGTGGCCTCGTCGCCGGGCGCACCGACGACGACACCCTTCACCGCCGGTTCCAACAACTCCATGAACCGGTCGTAGACCGACGCCTGCACCAGGATCCGCGACCGCGCACAGCAATCCTGGCCGGCGTTGTCGAACACCCCGTACGGCGCGGTGGCGGCGGCCTGCTCCAGGTCGGCGTCCGCGAACACGATGTTGGCCGACTTGCCGCCGAGCTCCAGCGTCACGCGCTTCACCTGGTCGGCACAGCCGGCCATGATCTGCTTGCCCACCCGCGTGGAACCGGTGAACACCACCTTGCGCACCGCCGGGTGCGTCACGAACCGTTGCCCCACAACAGGACCGGCACCGGGCAGCACCTGGAACACGTCCTCCGGGATGCCCGCCTGCCGCGCGAGTTCCGCCAGCCGCAACGCGGTCAACGGCGTCAGCTCGGCGGGCTTGAGCACCACCGTGTTGCCCGCCGCCAGCGCGGGCGCGAAACCCCAGGCCGCGATCGGCATCGGGAAGTTCCACGGCACGATCACGCCCACCACGCCCAGCGGCTCCTGGAATGTCACGTCCAGCCCGCCGGCCACCGGGATCTGCTTGCCGAACAAGCGTTCCGGCGCGGCCGAGTAGTAGTGCAGGACGTCCCGGACGTTGCCCGCCTCCCACCGCGCGTTGCCGATGGTGTGCCCGGCGTTGAGCACCTCAAGCCGTGCCAGCTCCTCCAACGCCCCGTCGACCGCCTCGGCGAACCGGCGCAGCAGCCGCGCCCGATCGCCCGGCGCGACCGCGCGCCACGCCGGGAACGCCGCCTGGGCACGGGCGATCGCCGCGTCCGTCTCCTCCGGCGACGCCAACCCGATGGCCTGCACCAGCTCTTCGGTGGCCGGGTTGATCACGTCGAACGTGGTCACCGAACACTCCCCTTCCTCGTGGCATCGAACAGCGTGGTCACCGGACGTCCCGCTCCCTCGTCGCACCGACCAGCGCGGCGAACAGGCGGTCGTCCTCGCTGTCGGCTTCCGGGTGCGACTGCACGCCGAGCACGAACCGCGCACCCGGCAGTTCCACCGCCTCCACCGTGCCGTCCGGCGCGCCCGCCACGACCCGCAGGCCGTCGCCGATCACGTCCAGCGCCTGGTGGTGGTGGCAGTGCACGGTGGTGGCCATGCCGACGATCCGGGACAGCAACGTGCCGGGCGCGACCGCGATCCCGGTGTGCTGGAACACGGCGGGCGCCGGGTTGTGGCCTTCGACGTGCTGGTGCAGCGTGCCGCCCAAGGCCACGTTGAGCACCTGCATCCCCCGGCACACCCCGAGCACCGGCAGGTCGAGCTTCAGCGCGGCCCGCGCCAGCCCGAGTTCCGCCACGTCCCGGTCCGGGCGCGGCGGACCGGTGCGCACGTCGCGTTTCCGGTGGTACAGCGCGGGATCGAGGTCCGCGCCGCCCGCGAGCACCAGCCCGTCCAGGAAACCGATCGTGTCCGCGTCCCACACGCCGACCGGCGGCAGCAGCACCGGATTGCCGCCGGCGCGGACCACCGAGTCGAGGTAGTCGCGGTGCAGCACGGCCGCTTCCACGTCCCACACGCCGAACCGCGTGCGTTCCAGGTAGGTGCTGACGCCGATCAGCGGCCTAGAGCCGTTCGAAACCACGGATGCGCTCCCAATCCGTCACCGTCGAGTCGTACGCGGCCAGTTCCACCCGGGCCGCGTTGAGGTAGTGCTCCACCACGTCCCCGCCGAACGCGTCCCGCGCGAGTTCGCTGCCCGCCAGCAGAGAAGCGGCCTCGCGCAGGGTAGTGGGTACGGTCTCGCGGCCCGACGCGTAGGCGTTGCCGACGAACTCGTCCTCCAGTGCCAGCCCGTTCTCCACGCCGTGCAGACCCGCCGCGATCAGCGCCGCCACCGCCAGGTACGGGTTCACGTCGCCGCCCGGCACCCGGTTCTCGAACCGCAGCGACGGCCCGTGCCCGACCACGCGCAGCGCGCACGTCCGGTTGTCCCGGCCCCAGGCCACGGCGGTCGGCGCGAAGCTGCCCGGCACGAAACGCTTGTAGGAGTTGACGTTCGGCGCGAGGAAGTAGGTCAGCTCGCGCAACCCGGCGAGCTGGCCCGCCAGGAACGACTCCATCAGCGGCGACATCCCATGGTCGGACGCGAACACCGGTTCACCGTCCGCCGAGCGCAGGCTCAGGTGGATGTGGCACGAGTTGCCCTCGCGCTCGTTGTACTTCGCCATGAACGTCAACGACTTGCCGTGCTGGGCCGCGATATCCTTGGCCCCGGTCTTGTAGATGCCGTGGTTGTCGCAGGTGGCCAGCGCTTCCTTGAAGCGGAACGCGATCTCGTGCTGGCCGGGGTTGCACTCGCCCTTGGCCGACTCGACCTCCAGGCCCGCGCCCGCCATGTGGTTGCGGATGTCGCGCAGCAGCGGCTCGATCCGGGCCGTGTCCAGCAGCGAGTAGTCGACGTTGTACTGGTTGGCCGGGGTGAGGTCGCGGTAGCCCCGGTTCCAGGCGTCCTCGTAGGTGTTGTCGAAGACGATGAACTCCAGCTCGGTGCCGACGAACGCGCGCAGCCCGCGTTCGGCGAGCCGGTCGAGCTGGCGGCGCAGGATCTGCCGGGGCGAGGCGGCCACCGGGTCCCCGCTCTCCCACACGATGTCGCACATCACCAGCGCGGTGCCCTCGTGCCACGGGACGCGGCGCAGCGTCGACAGGTCGGGCTTCATCACGAAGTCGCCGTAGCCGGTGTCCCAGGACGACATGGCGTAGCCCGCGACGGTGTTCATGTCGACGTCCACGGCGAGCAGGTAATTGCAGCCCTCGGCGGCGTGCTCCAGCACCTCGGTCAAGAAGTAGCGCGCGGCGCAGCGCTTGCCCTGGAGCCGGCCCTGCATGTCGACGATCGCGACCAGGACCGTGTCGATCTCCCCGGCGTCCACGAGCTCGCGCAACTCCTCGACGGTCAGCATCCGCACTACCTCCAAAGGTATGTCAGCGAGCCATTGACGGCGTCATCTTGACACGATCGTGCGGCTCGCGCCACCCTCGTCACGATTTAAAGGAGCGCAGCTGACCCATTAGGGAGCGCACATGGCCAAACACGTCGAGTACGAGAAGGTGGGCCGCGAGTACCTGGAGCACCGGCAGCTGAAACGCGGCGCGGCGGGTTGGGTGCTGCTCGCCGGGCTCGGTGTCTCCTACGTGATCTCCGGCGACTTCGCCGGGTGGAACTTCGGGCTCGCACAGGGCGGCTGGGGCGGCCTGCTGATCGCGACCGTGCTGATGGCCACGATGTACACGTGCATGGTGTTCGGCCTGGCCGAACTCGCCGCCGCGCTCCCCGTCGCCGGTGCCGGCTACGGCTTCGCCCGGCGTGCGCTGGGACCGTTGGGCGGGTTCGCGACCGGCATCGCGATCCTGATCGAGTACGCCATCGCGCCCGCCGCCATCGCGGTGTTCATCGGCGGGTACGTGGAGACGCTCGGGCTGTTCGGGCTGACCAACTCGTGGCCGGTGTACCTGGTGTGCTTCCTGATCTTCGTCGGCGTGCACCTGTTCGGCGTGGGCGAGGCGCTGCGGCTGATGTTCGTGATCACCGGCATCGCGGTGGTGGCGCTGCTGGCGTTCGTGATCGGCATGGTGCCGAAGTTCGACGCGGGCAAGCTGTTCGACCTGGCCGGGAACGACGGGTTCCTGCCGTTCGGGATCACCGGCGCTTTGGGCGCGTTGGTGTACGGGATCTGGTTCTTCCTGGCCGTGGAAGGCGTTCCGCTGGCGGCGGAGGAGGCGCGTGACCCGAAGCGCGACATGCCGCGCGGCATCATCGGGGCGATGGTGGCGCTGCTGCTGTTCGCCGGGTCGATCCTGGTGTTCGCACCCGGCGGCGCGGGCTCGGAGGCGTTGAAGGGGTCGAACAACCCGCTGCCGGACGCCGTGCGCGCCGCCTACGGTGGCGACAACCTGTTGGCGCAGATCGTGAACTACGTCGGGCTGGCCGGGTTGGTGGCGAGCTTCTTCTCGATCATCTTCGCGTACTCGCGGCAGCTGTTCGCGTTGTCGCGGGCGGGTTATCTGCCGCGCTGGCTGTCGAGGACGGGGCGACGGAAGACGCCTTACCTGGCGCTGATCGTGCCGGGTGCGATCGGGTTCGTGCTGGCGTCGGTGACGCGGGACGGGGCGCTGCTGATCAACATCGCGGTGTTCGGGGCGGCGCTGTCGTACGTGCTGATGATGGTGTCGCACATCGTGCTGCGCGTTCGGGAGCCGGGGTTGGAACGCCCGTACCGGACGCCGGGTGGTGCCGTGACGACCGGGATCGCGCTGGTGCTGGCGCTGGCGGCCGTCGTGGCGACGTTCTTCGTGGACAAGCTGGCCGCCGGCATCACGGCCGGGATCGTCGTGGTGGCGCTGGCGTACTTCTGGTTCTACAGCCGCCACCACCTGGTCGCCGCCGCGCCGGAGGAGGAGTTCGCGGCGATCGCGCAGGCGGAGCGCGAACTGGACTGAGCACGGGCCGGTCTCGGAAAACGCGTCGGGGGTCCGGCAAAGTCGTGCGGCTTGTCAGACCCTCCTCGCGCCGCCGCCGGCTTCGGGGGCCGATGCGCGGACTCCGCGTCAGGTGTCGATCTTGGTCGGTGTTGATCACCCGTCCGTGTGA
>CBHFOL010000087.1:0-24976 GCA_965995405.1 uncultured Saccharothrix sp. | reverse complement strand
GCGCGTGGGGGTGGGGCCCCACGCGGCGGGGGGGGGGGGGGGGGCCCCCCCCCCACCCCCCACGGCCGTCTGTCACGGGACGACCGGCAACGGGGCAGGGGCCATCGCCTCCCATCGGGTGGCAAGACGCTGCTCCAGCTGGCGCATCGTGGTGTATTCGAGGTCTTCCAGCGGCAGCCGGTGCGGTTCGAACGGGCCATGCCTGCGCATGTAGTCCATGACTTCATTGGCCTGCGACCGCGCCAGGTCGAACGACGGGTCGTCGAACATGTCCCTCGGGCCGATGAGCCTGCCTTCGCGCAGCTGGAACCCGAGGGCGGTGACGCGCGGTGGTCCGTCGAAGCGGGCCGGGTGGGCCTGCCCGATGCTGACGGGCATCATCGGCGCGTGGTGCGAGCCGCGCATGCATCCGGCGACCGAGTAGGCGAACGCGAACGGCTCCAGCACCTCGCCGACCGCGGGGAGCCCGGACTGGGCGCGGACGATCATGACAGGGTCGTCCTTGCCGACGTACTTGCCGGCGATGAGCGACAGCCGCTGGGTCGAGGTGGCGGCGGCCTGCTCGTCGAGTGTCTTGGACCGCACGGAGTGGATGACGTAACGGGCGGGTGCGCCGATGTACATCAGCATCTCGTAGAGGTCGGCCGGGCAGTCGAACCAGATCTTCTTCTCCTCGTACAGGTCGTAGACCTCGAACCGGAAGCCCGCGTGCATTTTCGCGTCGATGACGAGACCCGCGGTGTTGAACGGGTCGGCGAACATCTTGTACAGCGGCAGGTTCCAGGCGCCCGGCTCGGTCTTGTCCGCCAGGAAGCAGATGATCGGCTCGCTGGGCCTTTCGACGAGCTCGAGCTCCGCGTAGCCCGGTCCCATGCCGCGCAGGTTGCCGCTGAACGCGTCGGACAGCAGGTCCTGGCCCGCGCCGTAGAGCCCGAGCCGCTTGGCGATCGCCGTGGTCCGGCCGAAGACGTCCCAGGCGAACGAGTGGATCGGTTCCGCGTCGGCACCGTGCTCGTGGGTCATGATGAGCGAGATGTCGTCACCGCAGCTGGCAACCTGCGCGTCGACGAGCAGGTGATCCCCGACCGCGGTCGAGAGTGCTTCCTGCGCGGCCGCCAGCATGTCGGGATGCACCGCGGAATGACCGACGAAGCCGCCCGTGTCGGCCTTGATGATGCTCAGTGTGATCATGGTTCGCCTCCCGGCGAGTCGTTGTGATTTCCTGTTTTCTCGTTCTCCGTCGAGTCCTGGCCGTCAGCGGATGCGCCACAACCACCGGCTCGCCAGGCTCGTCGCCAGCAGTACGGCACCCGCCACCAGAAGCAGCACTCCGCCACCCGCCGCGCCGTCCGTCAGGTCCCACACCACTTCCGGCACGACGACCGTTGTCGCCACGACACCCGCGATGAGCAGGACAGTGGTGCGCACGCCCAAGTAGGCCGCGAAGCGCACGAGCGCGAGTCCGGCGCTGAGCAGGTAGGTGAGAACGGCCGGACCGTTGCCCGCCAACGGTTGTTGTGCGCCGAACAGTGCGACCGCGGCACCGGTGGCGAGCGCGAGCGGTACCGGTCGCAGCACGTGGAACAGGGCGAGGCACCGCCGGCGAGGCCCAGCAGGAACAACGCCACACCGACCGCGGCGAGCCCGATGCCGATCGCCACGGCGTCCACGACGGCCACCGCCGGCGTCGCCCCGGTGAGCCCGGACAAGGCATGGAAGACCCTGCGGCCGATGCCGTCGGCCCGGTCACGCAGGTGCGCGGGCGCCGCACGAAGCACACCGCGCCACAGCCGGTCGCTGTTGTGGAGGAAGAAGTAAAGGGCGAACAGGCTCAGGACCACGCCGGCCGGCGCGGTGCCCACTGCCGCCGCGGTCGCCGTGGCACCACCGAGGATCCGTTCGCTCTGCCCCGCCACGAGGTGCACGAGGTCGTCGAGGGCGGCGTCGCGCAACGCGGCACCCAGCCCGCCCGCTCCGCTGACCAGCGTGTCTACCGGGAAGGCCGGCAAGGTGCCGAGCGGCGCGAGCGAGGTGACGAGGACCAGCGCCGCCGCGAGAGCGCGGGGCAGGCGATGACGACGCAACCAGGCCACCGCGGGCCACAGCAGCGCGGCCAGCAGGACGGCGTCCGCCACCGGGATGAGCACGGCTGCGAGCGCCACTGCGGCGTGCCACGTGACGTGACCGAGCGCCGGCAGAACCAGGGCGGCCACACCGCCCCAGCTCCACCGGCGCACGTCGTTGTTCACGGCTTCGGCTGGTTCGCGACCTCGACGGTGCCGAACAGCGCGATGCCGTTGACGGTCAGCACCGGTGCGTCGTCGAGCAGCCCGTCGTTCTCGGTCTTGTCCACGATCCCGCCCATGAACGGTAGCCCGCCCACGGAGACGCGCCACCCCTCCGGCACCAGCACCTCGACACCGCCGAAGAGCGCGAACGCGTCGACGCTCGCCTCGCTGTCGACGTGCGCCTGGCGCAGGTCGAGCGTGGCGCCGCCGAAGATCGCGGGGACGTCCGCGTGCCGCAGGTGCTGCGTGCGTTCACTGGTGGTGCCGCCGAACACCGCGACCGGCGTGCGGGTGCCGTGGTGCCTGCGCAGCCCCACGAGCACGGCGATCCCCGCGCACACCAGCACCGTCGGCCACAGGACGTCACCCGTGGCCCACCCCAGCGAGCCCGCCGGCAGCACCAGCCCTGCCAGGGTGATGACGACCGGGCCGAGCGAGACCCGGCGTTCCGCGGCCATCACCACGAGACCGAGCCCCACCAGCGCTACCGGCCACCAGCGCCCGACGGCCGCACCCGAGTCGAGCACGTTGGTGGCGTCGAGGATGCCGAAGACACCGAGTGCCAGCAGAACCAGCCCGACCCAGACGCGGACGGGCCTCACGGCTCCGGCTCCTCCGGTGCGGTGCCGGTATGGCGGTCGACCTCGATGGTCCAGTCGTTCGCGAGCGCGGCGACGGCACCGATCGCGGTCACGACGGGGGCGGCGATCGCGGCGACCACACCCGCGGTCACCGGGATCTCCAGGACGGTGTGCCCCTTGTCGTTCTTGAGGATCAGGCGCCGGACGTTGCCCTCGTGGATGAGCTCCTTGGCCTTCTCGACGAGAGCCTCACCGCGCAGCTTCACCTTGATTTCCTGTTCGACGGTCATGTTCGTCCCTTCCACCTCCACGATCTCGCCGCGAGGGCGGCTGGGGCAGTGACTTTCGGTCCTGTCCGGCCGGTTCGTCGGTCCCTGCGACCGCCTGATCAGGACCCGAGGGACGCACCGCGATGGACCCGTGATGAAGCCCACCTTGGCTTCTGTGCCGAGCCCGGTGCCGAAGGGCAGGCTCTCCTTCAGCCACCCGATTGCAAACAGGAAGGGAACACGATGAGTGCCAACGGTTACACGGCGAGGCACCGGGCCATGTTGCAGGCGATCGCGGACGGTCGCGGCCAACTCCAGTGCGGGCGTGTTCCCAGCCTCGCTGTCGACGGGCTGTGGTGCGACTTCGTCGCGACCGGCCGGCTGTTCGCCGATGGCCTGTTCCGGCCCGCCCGCCAGGCCGCGTTCGGGATGCAGGCACCCGCTGAACTGACGACGTCCGGACTGCGCGTCCTGAGTTCGTTCGCGTGAGGAGACTGCGATGAAGTGGTGGCAGAACAAACGACGCGTGGGTCTCGTCATCGGCGCCTTGGTGGCGCTTCCGGCCGCCGTCGCGGCCGTGCTGGCCGCCGTGCGTGCGGATCGCACCGCGGCATCGTCACCGTCCACGACTTCGGCCCAGGCTTCCACGACCGCGGCGGACACGACGAGCTTCGTCGTGCACTTCCACCAGGGCGCACCGGGCGATCCGCGCAAGGTCGTCGCGGTGCTGCGCTCGGTGCCCAAGACCGCCGCGGTCGCGACGGCGGCGCTGACGGAGCTGTTGCGCGGTCCCACCGAGGCCGAGCGCAGGGCCGGCTACTGGTCGATGTCCGTGGGTGAGACGGCGGGCGACCTCAAGAGCGTCCGCGTCGGCGGCGTCGCCCACGTGGACTTCCTGGACTTCCGCGAGATCATCCCGAACGCGAACTCGAGCTTCGGCGGGGCGGCACTGCTCGCGGAGCTCGACTCGACGCTCCAGCAGTTCGCGACGGTCGAGCCCACTGTGTACTTGTTCAACGGCGATGTGGCCGCCTTCTACCGCTGGCTGCAGCTGACACCGCCGTCCCGGGGGCGAAGTCCAGGACGCGATCGCGGAGGCGAAGCGGGTCCTGATCGAGGTCGCCGGCGTGCGGGGTGTGTTCGCCGGAACGGTCCGCCGACGCGCTACCTCTCGCGCAAGATGGAGGAGCTGGACATCCCGCCGATCCCCGAGTTCGTCGAGATGATCGCGGACACTGGCGCGGGACTGTACGCGTGCCAGGCCTCCGTGGACCTGTTCGGTCTGTCCAAGGAGGACTTCATCGACCAGGTCCAGGACATCATCACCGTCGGCGAGTTCTACGAGCTCGCGGCGGGCGGCCAGATCATCTTCACCTGACCGGCGTCAGCGCGGGCCGCTCAGCACGAGAGGCAGGGCGCCGGCGCAGCCGAGCGTCACCAGCACGGCGACCGGCAGGAGGACGCGCGGCGCCGAGGTGCCGGGGTCGGCCGAGCAGGACCAGCGTCACCGCCACGGCGGCGGTGCACACCGCGGGCACGGTGGCGACGCCCCAGCCGCGCTCGGCCGCGACGTGCAGCATCACCAGGGCGCACGCGGCGGCGGCGAGGGCGGTGCGGTTCCACGCCAGGTTCGTGCGTTCGGGCTGCAGACCGGTGTCGCGCCTCATCCGACGAGCACCAGGACCGCGGCGAGCACGGCCATCAGCAACACGCCGGCCGCCAGCACACCGACCATCGGGCTGTGCGGCAGCGGGGCACCCGTTCGCATCGCCTCCTGCACCCGGCGCCAGCGCGGGAAGCTGGTGGCCGCGACCACCGCGGCGAGGGCCGTGCAGGCCAGGGCCGGCCCGGTCGTGGCTCCCGGCACGGTGAACGGGGGCAGGAGCTGGTTGACCGCCACACCTGCGGCGAGCAGCCCCAGCGCCGTGCGGATCCAGGCGAGGAACGTGCGTTCGTTGGCCAGGGTGAACCGGTAGTCCGGTTCACCCTCCTGCGGTTCGGCGGCCATCCGCCCCTCCTCGGTCTCACGGTCGAGCGGCGGCGCCCAGCGGGACGTTGGCCCCTGATCACCCGCCTGCTCGCGGGTCTTCTGGAGTGATGATGCCCTGGGGCGGAGCTGATCCCGCGCGCCCGCGACCGACCGGGCGAGTCCCGCGGACCCTGCGTTCCTGGCGATGGACGACGAACGCGCGCCGGCCCACGTCGGGGTGATCCTGCTGTTGGACGAGGCGGACGGGTTCGACCTCGCCCACGCCCGGCAGGTGCTCGCGCAGCGGGTCGCCCGCAGTGCTACGGCTGCGGCAGCGGCTGGTCAGGACCTCGTTCGGGTGTGGTGGGCCGATCTGGGGTGACGACGAGGGCTTCGACCTCGAGAGCCAGTTCCGCACGGTGTGCTGCGCGGAATCGGGAGACGGGCGGGTGTTGCCCGACACGGCCTGCTCCCTGGTCGCGACCCCGTTGCCGCGCAGCCGCCCGCTGTGGTCCGCGGTGTTCGTGACGGGGCTCGCCGACGGATCGGTCGCGCTGGACCACGTGCTCGCGGACGGGGTCGGTGGCCTCGCCGTCCTGACAGCCCTGACAGCCCTGGCCGCCCTGGTCGATCCGGGGCGGGTCGCGCTCCCGGTGCGTTCCCCTGGCCGCGTCCGAGGCCGCTCAGGCTGGCGTTCGACGCGTTGTCAGGCCGAGTGCACGCCGCGGCGCGGACCGGTACGGCGGTGGGCCTGTTGCGTTCGTCGATCGCGGCCGCGGGTGGGGTGCCCCCGGAGCGCGCCGCACCGTGCTCACTGCTGCGTCGGACCGGCGGCCGTGGTCCGCATCCCCGTGGCGTCGGTGCGGGCGGCGGCGCACCGCAACGGCGGTACGACCAACGACGCGATACTGGTGGCGGTGGCCGCAGCGCTGAACCGGATGCTGCAGGCCGGCGAGGGGCCCCTCGGCACCGTGGTGATCGGTGTGCCGGTGTCCGGCCATGTGTCCGGGGGGACCAGCGCGCGGGAACATGGTCAGCCCGTTGCCCGTCGCCGTTCCCGCCACCGGCGACCCGGTGCGACGCCTGCGGTCCATCGCGGGCTGGGTGCGCGCACAAGTGCTCCGCCCAGGGTCCGCCGCCGATCGCGCTGCTCGGCTGGCTGTTCCGGCCGCTCGCCGCGCTCGGCGCCTACCGCTGGTACATGAATCGCCGTCTTCGCATGCACACCTTGGTGAGCCACGTCCGCGGACCCGGCGCGCCGGTCACCTTCGACGGCCGGCGGATCACGTCCGCGATCCCGATCGGAGTGAGCGGTCCGGGGAACATGACCGTCTACTTCGAGGTGTTCACGCACGCGGGCACCATCACGATCACCGCGATCGCGGACCAGGGCCGGATCTCCGACCTGAACGCGCTCACGCACGTGCTGCGCGACGAATTCGGCCGCATCGCCGAGGCGGCCGGCGACCAGCCGCGACGATGACCTGACCGCTCGGGCCAGCCGTCAGGAGGCGGCGGTCGCGGACTCGTCGTTCTGGAACAGGCCGATGAGATCGCCCTCGCTGTCGCGCACGTGCGCGGTCCATCCGACGGAGGGGACGGGCATCTTCTCGTGCACCGCGGAACCACCGGTCTGCTCGACCAAGGCCAGTGCGGCGTCGACGCACTCGACGTCGACGTGGACCAGCACTCCCTCCGGTGCTTCGGCTCGCGGTGTGAGCGCGTTTCCGCACCAGGGCCGCTACCGGGCTCCCGTCCGGTGGCCATCGTCCAGTAGTCCTGTGGCCCTCACTGGTGCACTGCCCAGCCGAACACTGCGCCGTAGAACTCCCCTGTCCGGTCCGGGTCGTCGACGGGGATCTCGAAGCGCACGACTCTGCTCATCACTGCACCTCTACCGGCCGTGGTCGATCGGATGAGGACGGCTCGGCGAGGGGCGCGGGTCCTGCTCCTGCCGGGACCGGCGACGGGGAGCGCCGCGCTTCGCACACCAACGACGCGCACACCGAGGACCTTCGTCCCTGCTGCGCTCGCCCGCGTCGCTGCAGCCTGGACACATGGGCTGGGAAGCGATCAGAAAGCGCCGCACCGAAGGGATCAGACCGAACCTGACGGACTACGAGCACGCGCGCGCGACCTTCTCCTGGGACGAGGCGAGGACGCGGCTCGACGGGTTGCCGGGCGGCGGGCTCAACATCGCGCACGAAGCGGTGGACAGGCACACCTCAGGTGCGCTGCGGGACAAGGTCGCGTTGCGCTGCCGGGGCCGGGACGGACGCGTGACGGAGCTGACCTACGACGGACTTCGTCTCGCCACCAACAGGTTCGCGAACGTGCTGCGAGGGCTCGGCGTCGGCAGGGGTGATCGCGTGGCGACCCTCCTGGGCCGGGTCCCCGAGCTGTACGTCACGGCTGTCGGCACGGTGAAGAACACCAGCGTGTACGCACCGCTGTTCTCCGCGTTCGGGCCGGAGCCGGTGCGGGAGCGCCTGCGTCTCGGTGACGTCCGGGTGCTGGTCACCACGCCGCAGCTGTACCGCAAGCGGGTCGAGCAGCTGCGCGACTCGCTGCCCGCGCTGGAACACGTGCTGGTGATCGGCGGCGGACCCGCGCCGGACGGCACCACGTCGTTCGACGAGGCGATGGCTTCGGCGAGCGAGGACTTCACCATCCCGCCGACCTCGCCGGACGACATGGCACTCCTGCACTTCACCAGCGGCACCACGGGAAAGCCCAAAGGAGCCGTGCACGTGCACGGCGCTGTGCTGGCGCATCACGTCACCGCCGCGTTCGCGCTCGACCTGCACGTCGACGACGTGTACTGGTGCACGGCGGATCCGGGATGGGTGACCGGCACGTCGTACGGGATCTTCGCGCCCCTCACCCACGGCGTGACGATCATCGTCGACGCTTCGGACTTCGACGCGCACGGCTGGTACGAGGTGCTGCAGGACGAACACGTCACGGTCTGGTACACCGCGCCGACCGCCCTGCGCATGCTGATGCGGTCCGGTGCCGGGCTGGCGAAGCGGTACGACCTGTCGGCGTTGCGGTTCGTCGCCAGCGTGGGCGAGCCGCTGAATCCGGAAGTCGTGGTGTGGGGTCAGGAGGTGCTCGGGCTGCCCGTGCACGACAACTGGTGGCAGACCGAGACCGGCGCCATCATGATCGGCAACTACGCCGCGGAGGAGATCAGGCCCGGTTCGATGGGCAGGCCGATGCCGGGCGTCGAGGCCGGAATCGTGACGAGCGAGGGCGGCCGCGTCGTGGAGGTCCGCGATCCGGAGGCGGCGGGGGAGCTCGCGCTACGGGCGGGCTGGCCTTCGATGTTCCGCGGTTACCTGCACGACGACGCGCGCTACGCCAAGTCCTTCGTGGACGGCTGGTACCTCACCGGCGACCTGGCCCGGCGCGATCCCGACGGCTACTACTGGTTCGTGGGCCGCGCGGACGACGTCATCAAGTCGGCAGGCCACCTCGTCGGGCCGTTCGAGGTCGAGAGCGTTCTCATGGAACACCCCTCCGTCGCGGAGGCGGGGGTGATCGGCAAACCGGACCCGGTGGTCGGCGAGACCGTGAAGGCCTTCGTGACCTTGCGCACGGGCAGCGAGCCGACCGAGCAGCTGCGCAGCGAGCTGATCGCGTTCGGCCGCAGGCGGCTGGGTGCAGTGGCACCCAAGGAGATCACGTTCGACCAGCACCTGCCGCACACCCGCAGCGGCAAGGTGATGCGCAGGCTGCTGAAGGCCCGGGAGCTGGGGCTGCCAGAGGGCGACACGTCCACACTGGAGGTGGGAGGGTGAAAGAACACTTGGACCTGCTGCGGGAGATGACTCGCATCCGGCGCTTCGAGGACCGTTGTGCCGAGCTGTACAGCGCGGCTCAGATCCGCGGCTTCCTGCACCTGTACGTGGGCGAGGAGGCGGTGGCGGTCGGCGTCGTGTCCGAGCTCGACCCCCAGGACGCGGTCGTGGCGACGTACCGCGATCACGGCCACGCACTGGCCAGGGGTGTGCCGATGGACGCGGTGATGGCCGAGATGTTCGGCAAGGTGACCGGGTGCAGCAGGGGACGTGGCGGGTCGATGCACCTGTTCGACTCCGGCCACCGCTTCTTCGGCGGCAACGCGATCGTCGGCGGTGGGCTGCCGGTCGCCGTGGGACTCGCGCTCGCACACGCGATGCGCGGCGAACCACGGGTCGTGGCCTGCTTCTTCGGCGAGGGCGCGGCCGCGGAAGGGGAGTTCCACGAGGCGCTGAACCTGGCCGCGCTGTGGCGGCTGCCCGTGCTGTTCTGCTGCGAGAACAACCTGTACGCGATGGGCACGTCGTTCGCCAAGGAGCACGCCGCACCCGATCTCGCGCTGCGGGCCTCCTCCTACGGACTCGCGGCCTGGCCGGTCGACGGGATGGACGTGCTCGCGGTGCGGGACGCCGCCCGCCGCGCCACCGAGTCGATCCGGGCCGGCGGCGGTCCGTGCCTGCTGGAGCTGCGGACGTTCCGGTTCCGCGCGCACTCGATGTACGACCCGGAGCGGTACCGGGACAAGGCCGAGGTCGCGAAGTGGCGCGACCTCGATCCCATCGGCCGCCTGGTCGCGGCGATGCGGCCGGACTTCACCGACGACGACCTGGCGGTGCTGGAAGCGGAGGTGGCGGCCGAGATCGACCAGGCCATCGCCACCGCGGAGGCGGCCGAGTTCGAACCCGTCGCCGGCCTCACCCGCTTCGTCACCTCGGAGGTGGCCAGATGAAGACGACCTACCGGGAGGCGCTGCGCGAGTCGATCCGCGAGGCCATGAACCGCGACGAGCGGGTGTTCCTCATGGGTGAGGACGTCGGCAGCTACGGCGGCTGCTACGCGGTCAGCCTGGGGTTGCTGGAGGAGTTCGGGCCGGAGCGGATTCGCGACACCCCGCTGTCGGAGTCGGCGTTCGTCGGCGCCGGCATCGGTGCGGCGCTGAACGGCATGCGACCGATCGTGGAGATCATGACGGTGAACTTCAGCCTGCTCGCGCTCGACCAGATCCTGAACAACGCCGCGACGCTGCTGCACATGTCCGGCGGCCAGTTCCCGGTGCCCCTGGTGATCAGGATGACCACGGGCGCGGGGCGGCAGCTCGCCGCGCAGCACTCGCACAGCCTCGAAGGCTGGTACGCGCACATCCCCGGCCTGCGGGTGCTGGCGCCCGCGACGATCCAGGACGCGCGCGGCATGCTGTGGCCCGCGCTGTGCGACCCGGACCCGGTGCTGCTGTTCGAGCACAACGGCCTCTACAACCTCTCCGGCGAGCTGGCCGACGACGCCGGCCCGGTCGACATCACGCGCGCCGCGATCCGCAGGCCGGGCAGGGACGTCACGCTCATCACCTACGGCGGCAGCCTCGCCAAGACGCTGGCCGCGGCCGACGACCTCGCGGCGGACGGCATCGACGCGGAGGTGATCGACCTGCGCGTGCTGCGGCCGCTCGACTCCGGCACCTTCCTCGAGTCCGTGCGACGCACGCATCGCGTAGTGGTCGTGGACGAGGGATGGCGCAGCGGCAGCCTGTCCGCGGAGATCGCCGCGCGCATCGCCGAGGAGGCGCTGTACGACCTGGACGCGCCGGTGCGGCGGGTGTGCACCGCGGAGGTGCCGATCCCGTACGCGAAGCACCTGGAGGAGGCGGCGCTGCCGCAGCCCGCGTCGATCGCCGCCGCCGCGAGTGAGGTGGTGCGCGGTGGCTGAGTTCACGATGCCGTCACTCGGTGCCGACATGGACGAGGGCACGGTGGTCGAGTGGCTGGTGAAACCGGGGGACAGCGTCGCGCGGGGCGACGTCGTCGCGGTCGTGGACACCGAGAAGGCCGCGGTCGAGGTCGAGTGCTTCGAGAGCGGCGTGATCGAGGACATCCTGGTCGGGCCTGGGAAAACCGTGCCCGTGGGCACCCCGCTTGCCGTCATCGGCACCACGGACGGCCCGAGGATCGAACGCGAGCCACGGCCGGGGGCGGGGTTGGCGTCCGCAGCCGTGCCTGCGTCTGAGCCGGAGTCCGAGGTGGCGCCAGTACCGGAGCTGGAGCTCGCGCCGCGGCCACAGCTCGCGCCGCCGCGGACTCCCCGGACGCCACTCCCGGAGCCACCCCCACCGGCACCGCGGCCGGCACCCGCACCGTCCCCCCGGCCACGGCCTTCGGTCGTGGGCCCGTTGGTGCGCAAGCTCTCCACGGAACTCGGCGTCGACCTGACGACCGTGCACGGCACCGGCAGGGGTGGCACGATCACCCGCGCCGACGTGCAACGGGCCGCGCGGTCGATGGCGCCGCCCGAGTCCGCCGGTCGCCGCGGGGTGTCGCCGTACGCCCGGCGTCTCGCGAAGGAACTGGGCGTGGACCTCGTCCAGGTCACCGCGTCCGCACCGGACGGAGTCGTGCGCGCCGGCGACGTGCGCGCGGCGAAGCCGGCTCCGGTGAGGTCCGACGTGGCGACGCGGACGCCGATGGCTCCCGCGGTCGGCAAGGTCCAGGCGATGCGTCAGGCCACCGCGAGGCTGATGGCCCGGTCGAAGCGAGAGATCCCGCACTACTACCTCAGCACCACGATCGACATGTCCGCCGCGATGGCACGGCTGGCCGAGCTCAACCGGGATCTCCCGGTCGAGCGCCGCGTGCTGCCGATCGCGCTGGTTTTGCGGGCGTGCGCGCGGGCGGTCGCGAAAGTGCCGCAGCTCAACGGATTCTGGACCGGTGAGCGCTTCGAGCACGGTGCCGGGGTGCACCTCGGGATGGCGGTGTCGCTGCGCGGCGGCGGCCTGCTCGTTCCGGTGATCGCGGACGCGGCCGTGCTCGGGCCGGTGGAGCTGATGGACCGCGTGCGCGACCTCGTGACCCGCGCCAGGAGCGGACGGCTGCGGGGCAGCGAGCTGACGGGTGCGACGATCACCGTCACCAACCTCGGGGACCGCGGTGTCGAGTCCGTGTTCGGGGTGATCCACCCGCCGCAGGTCGCCCTCGTGGGCGTCGGCAAGGTGCTCGACCGCCCGTGGGCGGTCGACGGTCTCCTCGGGGTGCGCCCCGTGGTCACCGTGACCCTGTCCGCCGACCACCGCGCGACCGATGGGCACACCGGAGCGCGGTTCCTGGAGATCGTCGAGAAATTGCTGAGCACACCGGAGGAGCCATGACACCCGACGACGCCCGCGAGATGATCCGCGCGGCTCTGCTGACCGTTGCTCCGGAGGCGGAGCTCGGCGACGTCGCACCGGACGCGGACCTGCGCGAGGAGCTCGACCTGGACTCGATCGACTTCCAGGCCTACACCGCGGAACTGAGCAGGCGCAGCGGGCTCGCGGTGACCGAGGACGACCAGCGCCGCCTCACGACGCTCGCCGCGGGCGTGACGTTCCTGACGCGCTGAGGCGCGGGCCGGCTCGCCTCCGCCGTCGGAGGGCGGGCCGGACGTCGCTCATCAGGTCGATCCGGCGCCGAGCAGGGTGTCGAGGGTGACGAAGTCGTAGCCGCGCGTCCGCACGGCGGAGATCACGTCCCGCAGCGCGTCGGCGTCCAAAGTGGAATGGTCCTCGGGGTGGGACCCGATGTGCATCAACACGATCTCGCCCGGCTGCAGCGCCTCGATCGTGCGGTCGACGACCCTGGCAGCGCTGCCGCCACCGGTCGTGCCCTGCCATCCGAGCGTGTCGACGGTCCAGCGCACCGCGACGTCACCCTGAGCGTTGACGGCCGCGATCGTGCGCGCGGTCGGGATCGTGGTGACGTCCTTGCCGCGCAACGACTCCGGGACAGGGAGTCCCGGGGGAGCTGCTGTCGTGGTGCGAGTGGTCGTCGTTGTCACGGGTGTCGTCGTCGTTGCCGGGCTGCTGTCCGCCGTGGTCGTCGCGGTCACCGATGCGCTCGGCGTCGCCACCGGTGGTCCCGGCGTCGCACGGAGCAGCGCGAAGACCAGCACCGCCACACCACCGAGCACCAGCACCGCCACACCGGCCGACAGGATCCGGTGCGCCCTGAGCCAATCCTTCACCGCACTCACCTCCACGACCAGGGTGACGGCCGGCGGGGACGCGAACCGGGCGCGAGGTCCCGGTCCGCGCGGGACCGGAGGCGGTGCCACGCGGCGGATCCCGGTGAGCACACGGGCACTGCCGTCGCACGACCAAGTGCCCTGGGGACCACCGCACGCGTGGAGAACCCTTGAACACGGAGGTGAACCCATGGACAGGAAGCTGCTCTCGCGAGTCCTCAGGCGAGCGTTCCCCGGCCGCAACGAGCTGGCCACCGCGGGCGACCGGCTGGAGGGCTTCGTCCTGGTCGTCACCGCCGTGGTGGCGCTGGTGGCCCTACCGGTCGCGGGCGCCGCCGGCTCGGAGCTCTACGTCAGGCAGTCCGCCCGGGCCGTGGTCGAACAGCAGACCCGGCAGCGGGCGCGAGCCGAGCTGATCGCGGACGCGCCGCTGGTCGTGGACGTGGCGGCGGCCGAGGGCGTCGCCGGGTCCGCGTTCGTCGAGGCGACCTGGACCGCGCCGGACGGAAGGACGAGGCAGGGCACCGTGCCGGCCGCCTCCCAGGCGAAGGCGGGTACGTCCGTGCCGATCTGGGTCGACCGCGACGGTGATCTCACGTCGGCACCGCTGAGCACGGAGGGAGCGGCGTTCAACGCGATCGCCGTCGCCGTCCTGCTCTGGGCCGGAGCGGTGGGTGCGATGGTGTTGCTCTACCTCGCCCTGCTGTACGCGCACAAGCGGATGCGCATGATCAGGTGGGCGTCGGAGTGGGAGCGGATCGCCCGCGACTGGACCGCCCGCTGACCACGCCGGAAGGGCCGGTTCGCGCTTGGTCGTCCCCACTGGGTCCGAGTCCCGCCGCGCCGGACCGGTCGGCGCCAGGAGGGAGAACCTCCGGACGCGGTGGCGATGTCGCAGTGACGGATCGTGGAACGGCCGAGGCCGACGCGACGGTGGTGGATCTCGGACCTATTCGGACCCGCGTCATCACGAGTGGGATGGTCGTCGCGAGGCCGGCCAGCCGGGTAACGGCTGCTTCCGGACGAGCGAGCTGGTGCCGCGGCCGCCGGAGACGATGACCGTGCAGGGCTCTGGCCGGGCCGAACACGGCCAGGAGCCACAAGTCTGCGAACGGGACGATGCCGGTCGAGGGCACCGGCGTGCTCCTGGTGGACGCTCTGCGCGTGCGGACCTTGATCTTGCAGCGCTCGTTGTTGCCGGAGGTGGTGGACGAATCCCCACCGGCGGGTTGGCGTGTCGCCGAGCGCGACGACGTGCGCGTGGTGTGGGTCGCGGAGCGGTCCGCGGAACTGCCGGGCAGGGTGTCGTGGACATCGCGTGAGGTGGTCGTGCACGCCGCCGACGCGCGGGCCGGGCACGAGTCCGTCGAGTACACCGCGCCGGCCGGTGAGGACACGGCGTTGTTCGTCCGGCTGAAAGGCTGATCGCGACCACGACCGCGGTCCTCATCGAGCCTCACGGCGGCGATCGGCGTTCAGAGCGCTCCGGTGCCGGAGGTTCTCCGCCTGTTCCCGTTCCTCCAGTTCCAGGTCGACCCGCGCGAGTGCCTCCCGCAGCAACGGCGCCCAGTGCCGGCGCAGCACCCGCACCCGCCGCTGGGTCGTGTCCGCCTCCGCGGTCAGCCGCCGCAGCGCATCGGCCGCGACGGCGTGCCGCAGCGCCGCGTCGAGCATCCGGCGCTGTTCGAGCACCGCACGCGCGACCGCGGAACCGGTCGGCACGCCGATCACGCTCGGGGGCAGCGCGCAGGTGACGCCGGTGGGGTGCCGCACGCCGGCCGTCGTGGCCCACGAGATCGTCACGTCGGCCTCCTCGCCGGCGTACGCGAGACGCATCCCGCGGCGACCCGCCGTCAGCGCGGCGCGCAGCGTCCAGGTCTTCGTCTCCTCCGCCTGCGCGAACAGGCCGTCGTGGCTGCGGGTGGCCTCGTCGGCGAGTCGGCGCTGTTCCGCGCGCAACGCACGCAGCTTCTGCTCCAGCAACGCGGCCGCGTGCTCGGCGCTGTCGAGACGGCCGCGCAACCACTGGCGTCCCGACCGCCCGGAAGGCACCCGCATGGCGTTCACCGGCCCTCCAGCAGTGCGGCGGGGAGCATCGCCAGCTCCGAACGGGGCAGCCGCAGCAACACCCGCCAGACCCGCTCCAGGGTGTCGTCGAGCGTGCGCGCCTTGCCGGGTGACTGGCCGAGCACGTCGGCTCGGAAGGCCTGCTCCAGGTCGAGGTAGGCATGGTCAGTGCGGCTCAGGCCGCTGATCCCGATCAGCTCGGCCAGGTCGCGCACCTGCCGGGCCCGTGCCAGCGCGGACAGCAGCTGAGCCGCGACGTCGAGGTGGTCGGCGCGCGTCCGGCCCGGTCCGGCGCCGTTGCGCATCAGCCGGGACAGCGAGGCGAGCGGGTCGACCGGCGGGTACAGGCCGTGCGCGTGAGCTTCCGCCGAGAAGACGACCTGCCCCTCGGTGATGTACCCGGTGAGGTCGGGGACCGGGTGGGTGATGTCGCCTCCCGGCATGGTGAGGACCGGCAGCACCGTCACCGACCCCGGCCGGCCCCGGATGCGGCCGCAGCGCTCGAACAACGAGGCGAGGTCGCTGTAGAGGTAGCCAGGGTAGGACCGCCGCGCGGGTATCTCGCCGCGGGCCGCCGATACCTCGCGCAACGCCTCGGCGTAGGTCGTCATGTCGGTCATCACGACCAGAACGTGCCTGCCCTCGCGGAACGCCAGCGACTCGGCGACGGTCAGCGCGATCCGGGGCGTGAGGATCCGCTCGATGACGGGATCATCGGCCGTGTTCACCAGCAGGACCAGTTCTCCCGCCGCCGAACGTGCTGCGAGCGCGTCGCGAGCGTACGCGGCGTCCGCGTGGGTGAGACCGATGCCGGCGAACACGACGCAGAACGGTTCGCCACCCGCTGTGGACTGCACGGCGATCTGGGTCGCGAGCTCCAGGTGCGGGTGTCCCGGCAGGGAGAACAGCGGGAGCTTCTGACCGCGGACCAGCGTGGTCAGCGCGTCGATCACGGACACACCGGTGAGCACGGGTTCGGCGGGTGCCTCACGCCACGTCGGGTTCAGCGGTGCTCCCGCGACCGG
Organism: uncultured Saccharothrix sp.; assembly: GCA_965995405.1. Lineage (GTDB taxonomy): Bacteria > Actinomycetota > Actinomycetes > Mycobacteriales > Pseudonocardiaceae > Actinosynnema. Next base: position 8,761 of record CBHFOL010000087.1, on the reverse strand, counting down.
TTCGCGCCGCGCGCCGAACACCGGTGGCCCGCCGTCCACCGGCTCGCCGCGGCCGTCACAGGTCCGGCCGAGCCACCCGGTGCCGACCGGGATGCTCAGGGGTGTTCCGGTGAACTCCAGCCGGGTTTCCGCCGTGGTCATGCCGTCGGTGCCCTCCAGCACCTGCACGACGGCGAGGTCGTGGTCGACCTCCAGCACCAGACCGTGCCGCAGCTCACCGGAGCCGAGCCTGATGCGCACGAACTCGTCCCAGCCCACGCCCTCGATGCCGCCGACCACGACCAGCGGGCCGCGCAGCTCCCGCACGCCGGTGAACTCGATCGTCATCGCAGCCTCCGCAACCGCGCGAGCACCTCGTCGCGCCGCCTGCCGACCAGCTCCACGTCGTGCTGCCGCGCCTCTTCGCGCAACCGCACCAGCGCGGTGAAGTCGAACTCCTCGAGCACCTCCGCGGCCACCCCCGCCGTCACCAGCCGGTGGCACTCGTCCACCACCGCCAGGACGGCTTCCACGAGTGCCGCGGCCTTCCCATCACCCCCGGCCGCGTCCACCGCGGACAGGGCGCTCTGCTGGAGAACCCCCTCGCGCAGCAGGCGTCCGGCCAGCAGCGCGACCCGCTCCGGCCCGGACAGAGCTGCCGCGCCGACCAGCTCCGCGAGGGCGGCGAGCCGGTCGGCCTCCGCCAGCGCGGTCATCACGCGCGCTCGCCGGGCGGGCCACTCGTGGTCGCCCGCCCGGACGTGGTGGTCTCCGACGGCCGGCGCGTCTCGGGAGAACGAGCCCGACCACGAGACCGCGGGGTAGTGCCGGGCGTAGGCCAGGTCCCGGTCGAGCGTCCAGCGAACCCGGACGAAACGCTCGGTGTGCGCCGTGACAGGTTCGGTCATGTCACCGCCCGGTGGCGACACCGCTCCGATGATCGTGACCGAACCTGTCGCGCCACCTAGCGTCTCCACACAGCCCGCGCGTTCGTAGAACGCCGCCAGCGCCGAAGCGAGGTTCGCGGGGTATCCCTCCTCCGCGGGCAGCGCGCCGGTGCGCGAGGCGAACTCCCGCAGCGCCTCCGCCCAGCGTGAGGTGGAGTCGGCGATGACGACGGCGTGATACCCCATGTCGCGGTAGTACTCCGCCACGGCGACACCGGTGTAGATGCTCGCCTCGCGCGCCATCATCGGCATGTTGGAGGTGTTGGCGATGACCACCGTGCGGTCCGTCAGCCGCCCGCCGGTGCGCGGGTCGGTCAGCTCGAACAGCTCGGCGACGACCTCGGCCAGTTCGTTGCCGCGCTCGCCGCAGCCGACGTAGACGATCACGTCCGCGTCGCACCACTTCGCGATCTGTTGCAGCAGAACGGTCTTCCCGGTGCCGAAGCCCCCGGGGACCGCGGCGGCCCCTCCTCGTGCCACCGGGTAGAGCAGGTCCAGCACGCGCTGTCCGGTGCGCAGGGGCGTCACGTCGGTGAGGCGGGTCCGGCACGGCCGCGGCACCCGGACCGGCCAGTCCGAGAACAGCCGCACGTCCGTGCCGCCGACCGCGGCGACCACGGTGTCCGCTCCGCACTTGCCGTCCGCCAGCGACTCGACCGGGCCGTCGACGCCCGGCGGCACGAGCACCCGGTGTTCGAGCACGCCGGCCTCGGCCAGCACCCCGAGCACCTGCCCTGGCCCGACCCGATCACCGACCCGAACCCTCGGCTCGAAGCACCATTCGCGTTCGGAGTCGTGCGTGGTCGCCCCGGGGGTGAGGAAGACCGGCGCCGCGGTCAGCGAGCGCAACAACCCGTCGAACACGTTCCCGAGCAGCCCGGGACCGAGGCGGACCGACAGCGGCCTGCCCGCGGGTACCGCGTCCGCACCCGGCCTCAGCCCGCCGGTGTACTCGTAGGCCTGCACGCTCGCCCGGCCGTCCCTGATGGCGACGACCTCGCCCGGTATCCGATCGGACCCGAGCGAGACGAGGTCGTGCATGGCGACCGGGCCGACGTCGCAGACCTCGACCAACGGCCCGGACACCCGGACGACCCGGCCGGGGCTCACGGCGCCCACAACGCCCGCACCCCATCACCCAGGGCGTCGACGGCGCGAGCGGCCACCGCCTCGGCGCCGAGGTCCACCACCCGGCCGGCGGCCTCACCGATCACGCCTCCGCCCGGTGCATCCCGCACGGACGCGCCGGGGCCGAGCTCGGCCCTGATCGTCGCCACGAGCTGGTCCCGCCGGCCCGGTTCGGCGAAAGCACGTGCCACCGCGGCCGTGACGCGCCGACGCAGTTCCTCGAAGATCTCCCGTTGTGCGGTCAGCTCGAGCGCGCGGGCCGCACGGCGGGACTGCTCGTGCTCGGTGGTGATGGACGAAGCCGCGTCCGCGCGGCCGTCCCGCGCGGCCTCGTCGAGGATCATCCGCACCTCGGCCCGAGCCCCGGCCAGCGCCGTGTCCGCGTCGAGGTGCGCGGCGGCCAGCTCGCGTCCGGCCTCGGCCCGAGCCCCGGCCAGCAACGCCGCCCGCACCGGGGCCAGCGCGTCCTGCTGCTCGGCGGTCATGACGGGATCACCGCCACGAGTCTCGTGCTCGGCTCCGCGAGCTCGGCGCGGAGCACCGCGGCGGCGTCGCCGGTCAGCAGCACGACGGACACGTCGCCGTCCAGACCGTTCCAGGCCACGCGCACGGACGCGGGGTCGGCCGCCTCGCGGACCCGCACCCCGGCCAGCGCCCAGCCGGCGACTCCGGCACCGATCACGGCCACGGCTCCCACCGCTCAGGCCTTCCCGAGGAGGATCACCGCGACGATCAGCCCGTAGATGGCGATGCCCTCCGCCAGTCCCACGATCACCATCGCGCGGCCGAACAGCTCGGGCCGTTCGCTGAGCGCGGCGAGCGCGGCCGCCCCGGTGTAGGCGACCGCGATCGCCGCGCCGATGGACGATCCCGCGACCGAGATGGCCGCTCCGAGCAGCGCCGCCCAGTTCGCCGCCGGAGGCGGGGACTGCGCCACGGCCGCGGACGCCTCACCTGCCTGCAGCGCCATGACCAGCACGACCAGCGCGCCGACGAGCAGCACGCCGTTGACCCCCGCGAACAGGGTGAGCACGGCACGCCCCTTGCGGCGCACCAGCAGCACGGCTCCCGCGCACACCGCGACGAGCACCGGCAGTCCTGCCAACCAGACCATCATCGAGCCTCCCCGTGCCACGCGCGGAACGGCCGGCCCTCGATCTCGAAGACCCGCGAGAACAGTTCGTAGAACTCCAGGCGCAACGCCTGGACGGCAGCGACCAACGCCTCAAGCGAGAACGCGAGCGCGTTGCCCAGCAGAAAGACCAGCACCGCCGCGGCGATGCCCACGACACCGCCGCGATCCACCAGCGCCGTCGTCCCCAGCCACACGACCGAGCCGATCGCCGCGTGCACCAGGCCGAACGCCGCGAGCCGGGCGAACGACACGAGGTTCGACCCGGTCCTGATCACGATGTCGAACAGCTCCACAGCGGCTTGGACCCAGCCCGCGGCACCGCCACCGGAGGCCACCGCGAACCCCACCCCGGCGAGCACCAGGCCCGTCACGGCGACCACGGCGGCGGCCACCACGAGCAGGCCGGAATCCAGCAGCAGCCCGCCGGCCATCCCGGCGATGCCGAGGAACAGCGCGGCTCCCGCGATGCCCGACGCCGCGTACACAGCGAGCCGCAGCCCGCCCTCCCGCCACCGGTTCACGATCGCCAGTGCGTAGGCCGCGGCCAGCAGCACGGCCCCGGCCGCGACACCGGCGCCCAGCAGCTCGACCGGGTCCTCCAGCGGATCGAGCCACAGCACGGGGACGACGCCGGTCGGTCCGAAGAACTCGCCGTACAGCACCCCGAACGCGGCACTCGCGGCACCGGCGCCCAGGACGAAGACCCACGCGGACCGCCAGCGCGCCAGGCGCCGCGGCCACCCGGCCCGCAACAACAGCGCCACGGCGACCAGCAGCAGTCCCTGCCCGGCGTCGCCGAACATCATCCCGAACATGAACACGTAGGCGGCGCCCGCGAGCACGGTGGGATCGACGTCCTGGTACGGCACCGTGCCGTACGTCGTGACGAGCGGAGTGAAGGACCGCCGGACCGTGCCGTCCGAGCGCAACAACGAAGGCGGATCCACGCCGCATGGCACCGGCAACGGCACCGCAGCGGCCCCCACCCCGGCGAGCCTGGCGGCGAGGCCGGGCCGTTCCTCGGCCGGGCACCACCCCGCGACGGCCGCGACCGACTCCCGCCGCACCGCTGCCCCCACGACGGTCTCCAGCTCGTCGTCCGTGCGGTCGACGTCGACGACCCCCGCGTCCGCCACCAGGAGCAGCACTTCGCGCAGCGAGTCCTGCGGTGCGACGACGGCGATCCGTTCCATCCGCACGGGTGTCATCGGATCATGTGATGGCATCGAACGCCTCCAACCGGCGTCCGCCGTGAGCGGCGCACTCGAGAGCGGCCCGCACCCGGCGGGCGTCCACCGCGAGCAGCGCGGCGCACCCCACCACCGCGCCGGGGCCGAAAGCCCGTCCGCGCAGCAATGCTCGCGCGTCGCTCTCCACTCGCGCCCACCAGTTCTCCTCGGCCTCCCAGAGCTCCGTGGGGGCCGTGACGTCCGCGAGCACCCACGCCGCCTCACCGGGCAGCCGTGCGGTGAAGTCGGTGAACCCAGGCTGGTGCCCGGCGTCTCCCAGCAGCGTCGAGCCGGGCACCGGGTGACCGAGCTGGAACCGTTCGCGCGCGACCAGCAACGCCGCGCCTCCCGCTGCCCACTCCCGTGCCTGCGGAACACCCCCGGCGACTCTCGCCGCCCAGCCGAGCTGCACGGAGACGACGATCCGCCGTAGATCGGCGGCTCCCGGATCGCCCCAGGGGGACGCCGCGAGTGCGAGCTGCAACTCCCCGAGCGACGACGCGGCGGCGAGACGCGGCCACGCGGTGGCGAGGGTGCCGAGCCGGAAGATCTCGCCCGTCTCCGCGCCGGCCAGCGCCCGCACGCGCTCGACGACGTTCGCCACCTCGAACCACCCGGCAAGCAGACGGACCAGCTCGGCGCCCGCGCGCGGCTGCCATCCGGCGAGCACTCTCAGGTGCCACAGCAACGTCGCCGCCACACCGTGCTCGGCCTCCTCAAGCGACTGCCCGGCCCGCACGGTGCGCTGGTAGGGGCCGGTGGCGAGCAGCCCGACAGCCTCCGGTGACGACGAACAGGCGGCGATCTCACGGGCGCCGACCGCGCCCGCCCTGCGCCGCAACAGAGCCCGCGCCCGTACGCCTCCTGCGATCCACGCCGCGGTCATCGCACGACCTCGTCCAGGGGTGCGAGGCCGCACAATGCCAGTGCGACCGCCTTCTCGACGTGCTCCGGCATCGCCGCGCCGGCGCGTTCCCGCATCCGCCGCACGCTCTCCCGCGCGGCGTCGACGAGCCGCTCGCCGTCGGGTGCGGCCTCGGCCCTGGCTCTCGCCGCCGACCGCGCACGCACCTCGGAAACGCCCTCGCGTGCCTCGGCAACGAGATCCTCCGCCTCACGAGCGGCCTGTTCCCGAATCCGCCGGGCCTGCTCGTGCGCCTCGGCGCGCAGGCCCCGCACCTCTTCCTCGGTGCCCGCGAGCAGGGCGAGCACGGGCTCCAGCTCGGCCGCCACCTCCGTCGCGCGGTCCGCGGGCACTCCTGGCCGTGCGGCCGCGCCCGGCGTTCCCACCGGGCGGTAACGCTGCAGGAGGTCACGGAGACTGGCCACCCGTCCATGCTGGCCACGCCGCCCGCCGGCCCAGCAGGGTCCTCCAACCCCACCCGTCCGGGACCAAGTCCCCTCCGCCTTCGAGTCCGCAGTGGACGGTTGTGCCCGGCCGGCCGGACGAGTGTGCGGTGCCCGAACGCGCGAAGGGTCTGCTCGCCTGAGCGGACGGCTCGACGCACGAGCGGATCCTCACCTGAGCGGGAGGACGGCGACCGGTCGAAAGGTCCCGGCCCGGTCGGGACGTACGGTGGTTCCCACTGGTGAGGCACAGCCGTAGCGTTCTTGTTTCCGCGTGGGCGACTTCTCCTATCGGCGAGGCGTCCGCTGGTCGTGGCAGGACGGCCCGCTGGGACCTGTGGTCCACCCGGTGCCGGCCCTCGGCCAGGGGAAGGAGGACAGGTGATGATGGTGAAGGAACGGAAGGGCGCGAACGCCCTTGTCGCGGTGGCGGACCTGCTCGTGCGGGACCTCGACGTTGTCGACTTCCTGGACCTGTTCGTGCACCGCTGTGTGGAGCTGCTCGACGTGACCGCGGCCGGTGTGCTGCTGGTGGACCACCTCGGCGCGCTCGACCTCGTGGCGGTCTCGGCCGAGCCGGTACGGGCGCTGGAGCTGTCGCAGCTGCGGCATCACGAGGGCCCGTGCCAGGACTGCGTCCGCACCGGCCGGCCGGTGCAGTGCGCGGACCTCGCCGCCGAGGTGCGGCGCTGGCCGGCGTTCACCCATGCCGCCGCCGACGGCGGGTTCGCCGCCGTGCAGGCGCTGCCCATGAGGGTGCGCGGCACCGTGATCGGTGGACTGGACCTGTTCAGCGCCACGCCCCGGACCTGGGACGCGGACACCACGGCGCTCGGCCGGACGCTGGCCGACATCGCCGCCACCAGCGTTCTGCGCCAGCGCACCCTGCGGCACCACGAGGTGCTCATCGAGCAACTGGAGACCGCGCTCACCAGCCGCATCCTCATCGAGCAGGCCAAGGGCGTGCTGGCAGCGCGGCTGAACACCACCGTCGACAGCGCCTTCACCCTGCTGCGTGGCCACGCCCGCCGCAACCGGGTGCGGCTGGCGGGCGTCGCGGCCGCGGTGGTCGAAGGCACGGCAGACGTCTCCGTCCTCGCGGCCGGTGCGGACCGCACGTCGGAGAGATGACCGGAACTCCCGTCCCGCCGGGCCGATCGGCGCCGGGAGGGAGGACCTTCGGCTGCGGTGCCGAGACCGCGGCGGACACATCGTGGAACGGTCGAGATCGATGTGCTGGTACTGGAGATGGGCCGAATTCGTGCGGAGGGTCGTCATGGGTGGATTGGTCGCCGCGAGCATCCTGGTCGTGGTCGTGGTGTTGCTGGGCATGTCGGTGAGAGTGGTCAAGCAGTACGAGCAGGGCGTGTTGTTGCGCCTGGGCAAGGTGCGCGAAGTGCGGATGCCGGGCCTGCGGCTGATCATCCCGGTGGTGGACGTCATGCGCCGGGTGTCGTTACGGATCGTCACCCTGCCGATCCAGTCGCAGGGGATCATCACCAGGGACAACGTGAGCGTGGACGTCTCGGCGGTGGCGTACTTCAAGGTCGTCGACGCGGTGAAGTCGGTGGTCGCCATCGAGAACGTCTACTCGGCGATCGACCAGATCGCCCAGACCACGTTGCGCAAGGTGGTCGGCCAGCACACCCTCGACCAGACCCTGGCGGAGACCGACCAGATCAACGTCGACATCCGCAAGATCCTCGACATCACCACGGTCGAGTGGGGTGTGGAGGTGACTTTGGTGGAGCTGAAGGACATCCAGCTGCCGGACAGCATGAAGCGCGCGATGGCCAAGCAGGCCGAGGCCGAGCGGGAGAAGCGCGCCAAGATCATCAACGCGGAGGGCGAGTCGCTGGCCGCGGCCGCGCTGGGCGACGCTTCGGACACGATGATGGCCCACCCCCTGGCGTTGCAGCTGCGCAATCTGCAGACGCTGGTCGAGCTCGGCGTGGACAAGAACACGACGGTCGTGTTCCCCGCGCCGTTGATGAGCACCATCGGCGAGCTCGGGTCGTTCCTGGCGCGGGAGCAGGTCTCCGCGGGGCTCCGGCCGGACGTCGTGCCCGCCGCTGTCCCGGCTCGGCCACTCGGCTCACCTCAAGCCCACGACGTTCTGGCGGACAACGAACATCTGACCTCCGCGAGGTAGGCGCGTCGGGGTGCTCAGCGCGGCTCCTGACCGCCGTACGACTCGTCGCGCGGCGGCGGATCGATCGTTCCGGTCCCGTTTTCCGGTGCGGGCCTGACCAACTCCGCATCGGGGCCGGCGCGGCGGTGCTTCCAGATGTCGCGCAGGACGACCTGGATGATGCCGGCGGCCGGGATCGCGAGCAGGGCACCCAGTATTCCGGCGAGCCCGGTCGCCAGCAGCAGGGCGACGAGCACGGTCAGGGGGTTGAGCTTGACCGTGTGGGAGAAGATCACCGGTTGCGGGAGGTGGTTCTCCAGCTGCTGGTAGACGACGAAGAAGATGATCACGGTGATGGCCGCGGGCACCGAGTGCAGGAGTGCGGCGATGCCCGCTACCACCGCGCCGAGGGTGGCGCCGATCAGCGGGATCAGGTCGGCGATCGCGACGAAGACCGCGATCAGCTCGGCGAAGGGAACGCCGAAGATCTTCAGGACGGCGTACGTCAGCACGCCGCAGATCACGCTGATGATCAGGTTGCCCGAGATGTAGCCGGTGACGGTCTTCGCGCACTCGCGACCGACCCGGCGAACGCGCTCCGCACGCCGCGGTGCGAAGAGCGGGAGCGTCCCGTCGACCACCTTGGGACCTTGCAGCACCGCGAGGTAGGCGAGCACGAAGATGGAGATGGTCGCCACGACCGCGCTCCGCACGCCGCGGTGCGAAGAGCGGGAGCGTCCCGTCGACCACCTTGGGACCTTGCAGCACCGCGAGGTAGGCGAGCACGAAGATGGAGATGGTCGCCACGACCGCGCTCCGCACGCCGCGGTGCGAAGAGCGGGAGCGTCCCGTCGACCACCTTGGG
>CBHFOL010000086.1:0-25021 GCA_965995405.1 uncultured Saccharothrix sp. | reverse complement strand
GGCGAGCACGAAGATGGAGATGGTCGCCACGACGCCGGTGACCGCGCTGCGAACCAGGTTCAGCGCGGGGGTGCCGAGGCCGGTCGCGAACTGCCGGATGCGGTCCTCGTTGTCCCGGGCGAACTCCAGCGCGTGGGTGCGTTCCAGCAGGACGCCGACCGCGCCTCTGCCGTTGCGTGCGTCCTCGATCATGTCCGGCAACCGCGACGCCAACTGGGTGCCCTGTTCCGCCAGCGGTATCGCGAAGAGCGTGAGCACGCCACCCAGCACCAGGAAGACCACCAGGAACACGACCAGTGTGCCAACGAGCGGCGGCACCACCTGACGTGCGCCTGCAGCCAGTTCACCGCCGGGTGGAGCGCGACGGCGAAGACGGCGGCGATGAGCATCCAGACGAGAACTCGCTGCACGTGCGGGACGAACACCACGGCGACGACCGTGGCCAGGGTCAGCCCGATCGTCGCGAGGATGGTCCTCACCGGCACCTGGTAGGTCCGCTCGCTGGAAATGGCGCCGACACTCCCGCCCCGTCCGTTCGATGGCCGTTCTCGGGTCGCGCCGAGGGGCGCCGGTTCTGATCCGGTGCGCCGATTTCCCCCGGTGTCGACGAATCTACGCCTCCGAGTCGTGTCGCGCCTCCGGGCATCGGCAGCGGATGGACCGGCGGACGCCGTGGACTGCGCTGTCGTGCCTCTCCGTTGAACAGCGCGGGGGGAACCGCGTTGCCAGAGCAGTTGGTCCGCCGGAGCACGTGCCCTTCCGCACTTCCGGACGCGCGGGACCGGATCGACCATGAAGGTGGCAGACGTGTCGTCAGGAGAAGGAGGGGCCGTGATCCCGGAACCGGTGTATGTGTCCCGCTACGAACAACGTGTGAAGCTCGTGCAGGACGTTCTGAAGGCCGGCACGCCGTTGACGGCCGAACAGTCCCGCGCACTCGCGATGAAGCTGCTGCGGACGCTCGACGGGATCCCGGAGAAGGTTCGCTGACCCGGTACAGCGGTGGTCTGGAGGCGGTCATGAGCAACGAAGGACCCGGCGAGACCGGGCGCGCGCCAACGGCTTCCCGCGTGGTGCTGAAGCCGCCGGGTTCGGCCGCCGGGTTCGTGGACGGGGCCTGGTGGCCGCGCAGCCCGGACCTGGTCGCCGAGCTGCCGGCGTTGGTCGCCGTGCTGGCCGGCCGGCTGGGGCGTGCCGGGCGGGTCACCTTCAACCTGACCTCCTGGCGCCCGCCACCACGCCGCCTGGTCGTCGACGGCAGGGACGTCCGGTTGGAGGGTTTCCGCACCCAGCACGCGAACACGCTGACCGTGATCGGCACGGACCGGCGGACGCGGCTGACGTTGCTGGTGATCCCTCCCGCCGCCGACCCGGAGCACGCCTACCAGGTCCTGGACACCGCGGCCGGACGGGACAACGTGGATAGCCCCGACGCGCTGCTGCACGACCGGGCGGCATCAGCGACGCAGCGCTGGGAGACAGAGGGCGGGCGCCTGCAACGGGTCTAGCGACCGGTACGGGCGTTCGCAGCCAGGAGGTCAGCCATGGACGCCGTCACTTCTCCGGTTCCGAGGGAGTCGGGGCCGAGGCGAGGGAGCGAGTTCTCCGAGCTCTCGGACATCGTCAAACGGGCCGGGCTGATGGATCGCCGCCCGGTGTACTTCGCGGTGAAGGGCGCACTGACCCTGCTCGCCTTCGCCGGGGCGTGGGTGCTGTTCGCGTTGCTGGGCGACACGTGGTGGCAGCTGTTCACCGTCGTCGCGCCCGGCCACCTCGCGTCGGCGCTCGCCATCGAGTTGCTGGGGCGAGCCGACAACGCCCGTGACTCCACCAGAACGGCGGGGCCGCGAACGTCTCCGCTGATCGCACCCCCTTGGTGCGATCAGCGCCGCGCTGTCACCGCTCGCGTCGGGTGGCGTGCTCGGCCCGGCGGCCGCGCTCGTCATCGTCTGGGCCGTGTACGTCGCGGCGCGGGCGTCCGGCTACCGCCGGGGGTGCTGGCCACCGGGATCGCGGCCGGGTTCGTCTCCGGCTTGGCGACGACCGTGGTGATGGCGCTCAAGCACCGCGTCGTCGGCGCGGGGACGGTGGTGCTGCCGGCCGACGTCGCGTGGCTGGTGTGGCGCACGAAGCCGCGCAGGTCGAGAACGACGAGCCCGTGGTGAACGGACCCGTGGTGAACGGACCCGGGTCGCCGAAGGCGGCGTTGTCACTGGCGGCGGTCCTGGTGCTGTTCCTCGTCGCCGCCCGTGCCGCTGCGGGGTGAATCGGCGGCGGGGGAGTGGTGAGCGCGGGCGCCGTCCGTGGTCTCGCGGACGCGCGCTCCGGTGATCGCAGCCGCTTCACTCGCGCCGCAGCCGATCTCCGTGCACACCGCGGTGGGACTCGGGGGCTGCCTGGTGGGCGGGGCCGAAGGTCCTGGACGTCTGAGGACCCCGGCCACTCACCTTCGGCGGCGCGGACCGCGACGCTGGATGTATGAGAGAGAAGCAATCCCGGCCCATCGTGGTCGGCGTGGACGGGTCCCCGGCCGCCCAGGCGGCCCTGCGGTGGGCGGTGGACGAAGCCGGGTTGCGCGACTGCCGTGTCGAAGCGGTTTCCGCGTGGCACATGGACTACGGCATGGCCATGGGCTCCATGGCCGCCGAGATCGCCCTGCACCTGTCGCCGGAGGACAGGCGGGCTGCTCAGCAGGCCGTGCTGGACGGGGCGGTGGAGGAGTTCACGGACGTCGAGATCCTGCGCGTGCTCGTCGAGGGCGACCCGAGGACCGCGCTCGTCAGGGCGTCACAGGACGCGGAACTGCTGGTGGTGGGCAGTCGCGGGCACGGGCCGATCGTCGAGGCGATCATCGGCTCGGTCGGCTCCTACTGCGTGCACCACGCGCCGTGCCCGGTGGTGGTGGTCCGCGCGCCGAAGCCCGTCGAGACCGAGCCCGTGCAGGACCGGCAGATCGCCACGACCGCCGCGCCGCTCACCGTCGGCCCCCTGCTCTGACCACTCGCGGACCTTCGCCGAGGAGGGAACGACATGACCGGGTCGGAGGCATCCGTTCGGGCACTCCTCGCGGACGGAACGGCTGTCATGGTCCGCGAGCTGGGACCCACCGACGTGTCCGCGCTGCCGGACCTGCACCGGTCGCTACCGGTCGAGGACCAGTACCTGCGGTTCTTCAGCACTTCGCCGCGGCAGTTCGAGAACTTCGTGCAGCGGATGGTGTCCCCGGACGAACCGCACCACGTGGTGCTGGGCGCGTGGCGGGGTGACCGGCTGTTGGGCGCGGCGAGCTACGTGCTGCTCACCGAAGCGGACTGCGCGGAGGTCGCGCTGGTCGTGTCGCACGCCGAGCAGACCCACGGCATCGGCACGCTGCTGCTGGAGCACCTGATCTCCCTGGCCCGCGGCCGGGGCGTGCGCCGGTTCACGGCGGAAGTCCTCGCCATGAACTTCCGGATGCCGCGGGTGTTCACCGACATGGGTCTGGTGTGGACGGTCGTGCCCGACGGCGTCGTGCACGTCGACCTGGGCGTGGAGGCATGTGTCGAGCCTGGTGTCGACCGGCGACAAGCTCGACGTCAGCGGCAACGACCTGCCGATGTGGTGGGACCACGACCAGGAGACCCGGTTCGTGGTGCTGTACCTCGAGTCCTTCGGCATTGCGCGCAAGTTCGCCCGCCTGGCCCGGCGCGTCACTCCGCTCACCGCGACGTCATACGTCCTGGCGGAGCTGGAGAAGTGGGGCCGGCTCAGGGGAAAGGACGCCTGATGGACCGGTTGAGCCGCGAGACGTACGAGCGGGAGCTGCTGCGGCTGCAGACCGAGCTCGTGAAGCTCCAGGAATGGGTGCGCGCGACGGGCGCCAGGCCGGCGGTGGTGTTCGAGGGGCGTGACGCCGCGGGCAAGGGTTCGGCGATCAAGCGGATCACGGAGCATCTGAACCCGCGGGTCGCGCGGATTGTGGCGTTGCCGGCTCCGAGTGGGCGAGAGCGCACTCAGTGGTACTTCCAGCGCTACGTGGCGCATCTGCCGGCTGCGGGGGAGATCGTGCTGCCGGATCGCAGTTGGTACAACCGTGCGGGTGTCGAGCACGTGATGGGGTATTGCACGCCGGAGGAGCACAGGTTGTTCCTGCGGCAGTGCCCGCTGTTCGAGCGGATGCTGGTGGAGGACGGGGTCCTGCTGCGCAAGTACTGGTTCTCGGTGAGTGACGCGGAGCAGGAACGCCGTTTCCGCAAGCGGCTCGACGATCCGCTCAAGCGGTGGAAGCTGTCGCCGATGGACCTGGAGTCGCTGACGCGCTGGGAGGACTACTCGCGCGCCAAGGACGAGGTGATGGTCCACACCGACATCGCCGATTCCCCTTCGTACGTGGTCGAGGGCGATGACAAGCGGCGCGCGCGGATCAACATGATCGCCCACCTGCTCGGCACCATCGACTACCACGAGGTGACCGCGCCGCGGATCACCGTGCCCGACCGCCCGTCGTCGACGGGCTACCAGCGCACCGCACGCGCCCTGCAGACGGAGGTCCCCGACCACGCCGCAGGGCTGGTGCGACACAACCACGACAGGAAGGTGAGGACATGACATCGGTCGTCCGCCGTCCCTCCGGGGGACTGCTCCCCGATCTCTGGGAGGTGTTCGAGGCATCCTGGCCGTTCCCGCCCAGGCACCCCATCCACATCGAGGACTTCGTCGAGGACGGCGCCTACGTCGTCCGCGCGGAGCTGCCGGGACTCGACGTCGCGAAGGACGTCAACGTGAGCGCGGTCAACGGAGTACTGACCATCAAGGCCAAGCGGGAGGAGACCACCAAGCAGCAGCAGCGGACCGAGTTCCACTACGGCTCGTTCACCCGTGCCGTCACGCTGCCCGCAGGAGCGGAAGCGGAGAAGATCTCCGCGAAGTACGAGAAGGGCATCCTGGAGGTGCGCGTCCCGCTGCCCGCGGCGCCGGAGGAGCGCAAGATCGAGATCGAGGTCCAGCCCGACTAGGCTGAGACCACGGGGGAAGAGCGCGGCGCGGCTCCGCAGGCAGGGCCGCGCCGCGCCACTCGTCCAGCGTCCACTCGCGACGGACTGCCGGCGTCAGCTCGCGCCGGACCGCCGGAGTTCGCTCGCGACGAGCTGCCCGAATTTCGCGCGTGACGGACTTTCGGAGTCAGCTCGCGGCGACCGCTGGGGTCCACTCGTGACAGTCTGTCTGGCGCTCGCCCGTGCCCGCTCACTTCACGCAGGCGTCGAGGTGGCCGGGGAAGAACCCCTGTGCCGCGGCCAGGCTCGCCCGGCACGTGCGGACGATCTGCCGGGTGGCAGCGGTGCAGGGAGCCGTGCCGCACGACTCGCAGCGGACCAGGACGTCACCGGTCAGCTCGTCGACACCGACGGACGCGACCGACGAGCACTCGCGGCACCACCGGTGGCCGGTGACCTTGATGACGTGGTCCGCGGAGTGCACGCAGTGGTGCAGCCAGCGGCGGTGCACCCGGCAGGAGACGCGCTCCAGCGGGTCCAGCCCGAGTTCCTCCGCCGCGTCCTCCTCGGCGAGCATGACCGCGAGCCGGCGGTCCCTGACGTCGGCGTAGCTCTGCTGGTCGGCGACGAGAAGTGGCGTGGTCATGGCGTTCTCCCCTGGATTCGAAGTCTGCTCCAGCCTGCTCTCCGGCCACCGGCGCGACCACCGCATCCCGGCTTCTGTTCGCCGAGACCATGGTCTCATCCCCGATACGACGAAGGACCTGGGACCTGCCTCCCACACGCGGAGTCCTGAACCAGGAGGTGGACCACGTGGTCGCGAACCCGATGTCCTGACTCGTCCATCGAGCCTTCCGGCCGCAACCGGCTCCGTCACGGCGGGACGCCACGTCGAGGGCGCGGTGCTCGCACTGGGGCTCGCCATCACGGTCCTTGCCGTTCCCTTCGCGTGCCTCCGGCTCGGAGATCTGTGCACACCACCGGTCCCGGGTCGCCGTGGAACAGGCGAACGAGCGCGCGACCGCCGTCGTGCTCGTCGAGGACGCCCCGGAGACGATCGGTCGTCCGAGCGCGGCGGTGTCGTCGAGCCGGACTCTGTGCTCGCCACGTGGCCCCTGCCGGGCGGAAGTGAGCACCGGGGCGAGGTCTAGGCGCTCCACGACGCCGAGGCCGGCGCCGCGGTGACGATCTGGGTCGACGAGAACGGAGACCCGTCCGATGCGCCGATGGCCTCCGAGGGCGCGGCCGTCGACGCGATCGTGCTCGCGTTGCTGCTGTGGAGCGGCGTGGCGGGCGCTGCTCCACCTGGTGACGCGGTTGACGCACAAGCGGATCCGCCCGAGCCGATGGGCCCGTGAACGGGAGCGGGTCTCCCCGGAGTGGACCGGGAGGCGAACCGGATGACCGTCCCGATCGGACATCGGAACGTGGTCGTCATCGGCGTGGACGGACTCGGGCAGGCCCGGTGCGCCGCCGAGGAAGCCGTGCGCCGCGGTACCGCACTGCGCGTCGTGCACGCGGAGGTGCCCTGCCACGCTCGACATGACGGTAGCGCCGGGGCTGGACGTCACCTACCGGGTCGAGGTGAGCCGCGCGTGCGCGGAAGCCGAGATGTGGGGGACATCGCTCGTCGCCGTGCACGCCTGGCATCCGCCGATGGGCGACGAAAGGCTCGTCGCTTGCGCGGACCGGCATCCCGGCGTGCGCGTGGAGCGGCACGTGGTGCACGGGGCGGCGGTACACCGCCTGGTCGAGTTCGCCGACGGCGCGTCCCTGATCGTCGTGCGGTTGCACGGCACGGGCGGTCTGGCGGGGGAAGCTGCTCTGCTCGACGAGCGGATCGAGAACGCCGGCTGGACCCGTGCACGTGGAGGGGAGGACACCGAGGTGCCCTCCCCTCCACGGTGCCGTCACCGCAGCCAGGTGTTCGCCTTGACCAGCGGCAGTTCGGCCCACCAGCGGGCCAGGCCCCAGACGGCGCCCGAGGCTGTCGCCGCGAGCACGACCAGGACGATCGCGTACACGACGTGGTAGTCGATGATCGGGTTGGTGGACATGGTCGCCTCACCGGCCGCGTTGTGCTGCGCCGGCGGCCATTCGGCGACCCACATCAGCAGCATCATCAGGACTCCGGCGACCGCCGAGATGCGCAGGCCGATGCCGAGCACCAGGGCGACCCCGATCGCGAGAAGACCGATCATGAAGAGCCCGTCGGCCCACCAGGTGCCCGCGATGTCGTGGAAGGTGGACTGGAACGGTCCGACATCGACCTTGCTCAGGAAGCCCTTCGTGGGCGAGCCGCCCGAGAACCACGCGTTCTTGGACTGGGTGGCGTAGCCGAGGCCGAACGCCTTGTCGAAGAACGCCCAGAGGAACAGCAACCCCGTCGCGATGCGCAGCACCGCGAGGGACTTCGCGGCCGCGTCGACGCGGCCGCGGGCTGGAGCGTGAACAGCGGACATCGTTGCCTCCCAGGTGTTTCCCTGATTCGAGTGTTCTCGGGTGAGGCGAGCGGGGACGCGGTCATTGGTCCCGATCCGGCCGGGACGTCACGACCTGGTCGTTCGGTCACTCCTCCTCGGGCCTGTCCGTCACCGTGACGGCCCGAACAGGGCCATGCCGTTGACGACCAGCACCGGGGCGTCCGCGGTGAGGTCCTCGTCCGGCTAAGAGATCAGTTCAAGATGAGCTGGCGTGTCGGCTTTGCCGATGCCGCAAGGTGTTCCAGGATCGCCGTGTGCGCGAGGAGGTCCTGACCGATGAGCTGTGGGCCCGGCTTGGGCCGCTGATCCCGGTGCGCCCCAGGCGCTTCCGCCACCCGGGCCGCAGGCGTGCCGGCGACCGGGCCGCGTTGGAGGGAATCCTGTACGTGGTGCGTACCGGGATCGGGTGGAACCGGCTGCCCACCGCGCTGTTCGGCGCTTCGGGTGCGACGTGTTGGCGGCGGTTGACCGAGTGGCACGAGGACGGCGTCTGGCAGGAACTGCACGAACGACTGCTCGCAGAGCTGCGCGCGGCCGGCCTGCCGGACCTGTCCGCCGTGCTGGTCGACTCCACGCACCTGCGCGCGCTCAACGGGGAGACCACACCGGGCCGAGCCCGGTCGACCGGCGCAAGCCGGGCTCCAAGCACCACCTGATCACCGACGCCACCGGCATCCCGCTCGCCGTCACACTCACCGGCGGCCACCGCAACGACGTCACCGAGCCGATCCCGCTCGTCGACGCCGTCCCGCCGATCCGTGGCGTGGTCGGCAGGCCCGGGCGACGCCCGCGTCGGCTCTACGCCGACCGCGGCTACGACCACGACAAGTACCGCCGCCTGGTCCGTGCCCGCGGCATCATCCCGGTCATCGCGCGCCGCGGCGTCGAACACGGCTCCGGCCTGGGCAAGGTCCGGTGGCCGGTGGAACGCACCTTCGCCTGGATCAAGGGCTTCCGACGACTTCGCGTACGCACTGAACGCCGGGCCGACGTCCACCAGGCGATGCTCAGCCTGGCCTGCTCGATCATCTGCCTGCGAAAACTCATTCTGAACTGATCTCTAAGCACCTGGCCGGAAGTTGTGTCTGTAAGTCGCGGGAGTTGACCGTGCCGCGAACGTGAAGAGCCCCGTCGGGTTGGATTGAGTTACCACACACAACCGACCCGACGAGGCCTTCACCAGTAGGCGCCCCGCGCTTGTCTATGCCGACTTGACCCCCGGTCAGCACCGTGAGCTGATCACCGCGCTGCACGGCCCGTGGCGGTTCGCCGCCCGCGTCGTCATCGTCCTGCTGTCCGCGTCCGGAATGAGCGCATCCGAAATCGCTGATCTCCTGCACTACGAGCCCGTCACGGTGCGCCGCTGGATCGCACAACACACCCGTGACGGCATCACAGGACTCCCCGACCGGCCGCGCAGCGGACGCCCGCGTCTGGGCAGCCCGCGGCTCGGGCAACGCATCCACACCTGAGGTTCACCCCGAACGGTGGACAGGGGCTTAGGAAGTTCAGGCAGCTGCTCGGAGTGACTTCTCGTTGTCGCTGGGACTGCGCATCCCGAGCTTGGAGTGCCGCCGCGTACTGTTGTAGAAACGGATCCAATTGTCAACTGCGGCAACGAGTTCCGTCTTGGTGGCGTAGACGTGCCGGTAGTAGTGCTCATGTTTGAACGTCGACCGGAACGACTCCGCGGGGCTGTTGTCCCAGCAGATCCCGGTCGCGCCCGTCGACCGGCGCAGCCCGTGCCGGAAACACGCCTGCGCGGTCAGGTGCGCGGTGTATTCGCCGCCGCGGTCGGAATGTAGGACTGTGCCACGACAGTCACCGCTGCGGGCGGCCACGGCCGCCTCGATGGCGGTGGTGACCATCTGGGCGCCGATGTGGTCGGCGATGCTGTAGCCGGGAACTGTGCGGGAGTGCCCGTCCCGGATCGCGCACAGGAACATCTCGCCGTCACCACAGGACGGATACGTGATGTCGGTCAGCCACACGGCGTTCAGACGGCCCTGGTCGAACTCGCGCTCGACGAGATCCGGCGGGAACGATGCCGCCGGGTCGACCACGGTCGTTCCTACCTTGAACGTGCGGGGCTGATGCCCTCGATTCCGATACCGGCCATGACCTTGGCGACGGTCCTTGGCGCTGACCACCTCGCCCTGATCCCGCAACTCCGCGGTGACCCTCGGCGACCCGTAGGTCCCGCCGGAATCCTTGTGCGCCTGGGTGATCTTCACCTCCAGGTCCGCGCGACGCTGCCGGCGCGGCGTCAACACCGCTGCCGCACAACGCTTCACGTAGGCGTAGTAGCCGGAGGCGGACACCGTCAGCAGTCGCGCCATGCGCCGGACCGCGAACCGTTCGCCCTCGGGTGCGGCAGTGCCGACCACGCCGGCGATGTCATCGGGGCCGGCGTACTTGGCCATCAGAGCGAACCGGGCCGGTTCTTCTGCATCGCGGCAAAGTACGCCGAGGCTTCTACCAGGAAGGCGTTGTCCTTCTCCAGCTCGGCGACCTGCCTGCGCAGCCGCAGCAACTCGGCCCGCTCCGCCGCCTCCAACGGGTTCTCCCCGCGGACCTCGGCCGCGGCGACCCGGCGCCGCTCGTCTTTGACCCGGACGCTCAACATCCCCGGGTCGATCCCCAGCTCGCGGGCAACCTCGCTGATCGTGCGGCCGGAATCGATCACACGATGCGCAGCCTCGACCTTGTACTCAGCCGTGTACGACCGGCGCTTACGAGGAGGCATACGGACATCCTTTCAGCAGAACCGCTGGTCCTGCTAGCTCGGTGTCCACTGCCTGGGGTGAACCTCAGACGGGCTCGGTCGGTGCACCTGTCAGTCCACCTGAACCCTGCCTATTTGTCAGACACGCCCTAGGTCTGCGCACAAACCGGGTCGGCGGGTCGGTGTGCCCCGTGCGCGTTCCGGCGCGTCACCCGTCGCCTCGGAAACCGCTGTCGGCCCGGGCGTTCGGTCTCCTGGTCGGGCGCAGATCACCTGTCCGCGCCGTTTCCGGGTGGCGGTGGCGTCCATCGTGGCCGGCAGGAGGCGAGGGGAGTGCAGAAGCCGGGATCGGCGGCGATGGCGCGGCACCGACCCCCGTCCGGTTCCCGGACCACGATGCGGGGGAGTGGTGGTTCCGGTCGCGATCGTCTCGACGGAACCGGCATCCACGCGGCAGACCGGGTCGGGTGCCGCGCGGATGCTGCGGGGCCCACTACGTCGACGCCGCGTTACGCCGCTACGACGCCGACCGTCGGCCACGCACCCGAGCCACCGCTCGCGGCGCCCGCAGAGATGGCTACCGGACCACCTCCAAGGCCGCGCACCGGGCGATGGTCACCATGATCCGGATGATGCCCGCGTCCTTGTGGCGTAAGGGCATTGCGCCCGATGGCAACCCCACCTGGCGATGGCAGCCGCCGCCCCTGCCCGCCCCATCCACCCGGAGCTGACAAACACCCCGGCTCCACACCGCACTGTCGCGCCCCTGTGCGGTTCGTCGCGGTGCACGCGCGGATCGACGGCCGCGCAGACTACCGCGTGGACAGTGCAGCCGGCCAGTGCGGACAGATCACTCGCCGGCGTTCCGTTCGGTACGCCAGCGGTCGATGACGGCGGGTAGCTCCCGCATGACGTGGGCGTAGAAATCGCGCATGGTCGCCAGTCGCCGACCGGCGATGCTGTCTTCACCGGCGGCCTGGATGCCCTTGTCGGCGGCATCCTGCATCATCCGCACGACCGTGTTCTGGGTGGACATCAACGTGGCCCAGCCCTCGTCGGGAACGCGAAAGTGCTCGCGGCGGCTGCCCGGCGCCGGTACCCGTTCGATCAGGCCGACGCTGATGAGGGACTTGATGGCGGTCGACACCGAGCCGGGGCTGATCGCGAGTCGTTCGGCGATCTCGCCCGCGGTGACGGTGTCCTGCTCGGCGAACAGGAATGCCGCGAGGACGCGTGCGGTCATCCGCTGCAGACCGCTCTGGGTGAGCATCAGCGCGAGCTGTTCGGCCGCGTCGGTGGTGTCGGACATACCTCTCCCTTGATCGTCTTGACACGATCCTAACACTTCGAAGTGTTTGGAGATTTGCAAACACTCAGTACTGTCTAGAGGTATGGAATCGGTCATCCGGCTCGACCAGCTCACCAAGACCTACGGGCGCCGCCGCGGCCTCGCTGGGCTGTCGCTCGACATCGCCCGCGGCGAAGTGTTCGGCTACCTCGGCCCCAACGGCGCCGGGAAGTCGACGACCATCCGGCTGCTGGTCGATCTGATCCGCCCGAGCGGTGGGACGGTGCGCGTGCTCGGGTTGGACCCGCGGTCGGACGCGGTCGCCGTGCAACGGCGGATCGGCTATCTGGCGGGCGACTTCGTGGTCGACACCCGGCAGACCGTGGACGACTGCCTGACCTTCCTGGCGAACCTGCGCGGCGGCATCCCCCGTGCCCGGATCACCGGACTGGCTGAACGGCTCGATCTCGATCTGGGCGCACGCATCAAGTCGCTGTCGAAGGGCAACCGACAGAAGGTGGGACTGGTGCAGGCGTTCATGCACCAGCCGGAACTGCTCATCCTCGACGAACCGACCTCCGGCCTGGATCCGTTGGTGCAGCAGACGTTCCTGCAACTGGTGGCCGAGGCCAGGGCAGCGGGACAGACGGTGTTCATGTCCTCGCACATCATGAGCGAGGTCGAACGCGTCGCCGACCGGGTCGGCATCATCCGCGACGGACGTCTGGTCACTGTGGACAGCGTGACCGCTCTGCGTCAGCGTGCGGTCCGCCGGGTGCGGATCACGTTTGCCGCCCCGATATCCACCGCTGACTTCGATGCGCTGCCGAACGTCACAGATCTGACCGTCGTGGACACAGTTCTGGACTGCCGGGTCCACGGCAGCCCGGACGCACTGGTCAAACACGCCGCACGACACACGGTCCTCGACTTGCTCAGCGAGGAACCCGACCTGGAGGAACTGTTCCTCACCTACTACGAAGGACACGACAGTGTTGCTGCGTAACGTGTTCACCAAGACCGTGTGGGACAACCGCCGGGCGCTGAGCGCGTGGGCGCTGGGCATCGCGGCGGTCGCCGCGATGTACGCGAGTTTCTATCCTCAACTGGCCGACGGTGCGATGGCCGATGTTCTGGCCAACTTCCCTCAAGCGCTCAGGGACGCGTTCCGGCTTGACGACATCTCCTCGGCCGCCGGGTACTTGCAGTCGACCACGTTCGGGTTGCTCGTCCCGGTGCTGATCATGATGTACGGGATCGCCACCGGCACTCGTGCGATCGCGGGCGACGAGGAGGCCGGCTACCTCGACGTGCTGATCACCCACCCGGTCAGCCGCACCCGCTTGGTGGTGCACCGGTTCGCTTCCCTGGCCACCGGTGCGACCGTGATCGCGGGGGTGGTGTTCGTCGTGATGCTCACGATCCGGTCAGGCGCCCAGCTCGACACCGTGTCGATCGGCGGGTTCGCCGGTCAATGTCTCAACGCCGCCTTGCTTGCCACGACGTTCGGCGCGCTGGCCATCGCATTGGGGGCGGCTGGCGGCGGGCGTGGCCTGGTGCTCGGTGTCAGTGCCGGGATCGGCGTGCTGGCCTACGCGGCCAACACCTTCGGCGCGCAGCTGGGCGTCGGGTGGGCCCGTGACCTGTCGCCGTTCCACTACTACCTCGGGGGCGAGCCGTTGCGCAACGGCGAGCAGTGGGTCGACGCGGGAATCCTCGCCGCCATGACCGCGGTCCTGCTCGCTGCGGCTGTGTGGGCCTTCAACCGACGCGACCTGACCTGAGAAGGAGACGCACACCGATGAAGGTCTTGATCATGACGCTCGGGACGCGGGGCGATGTCCAGCCGTTCGTCGCACTGGGACGGGGACTGCTGGCCGCGGGCCATGAGGTGGTACTCACCGCACCACACCGGTTCGCCGGGTTCGTCGTAGGGCACGGCGTGCCGTTCGCTGGTGTGGACGACGGCCCGATGCGGTTGATGGATGACGTGGCAAACGCGGGGATGATCGAGGGCGGGATGCGCGCCCGGCTGCGGCAAGTACGGACCATGCCGGCGATGTTCACCACGGTGCTGGAGGACTGCTGGGCCGTCGCCTCGCAGGGCGCGGGCGCCGGTGCGGATGTGGTGGTGCACAACGGTCAGATCATCGCCGGGCAGCACGTGGCCGAGGCTCTGGGTGTTCCGGCGGTGCTGGCGCTGCCGATTCCCATGTTCGTGCCGACCAGGCAATTCCCGTGGCCGGGCGTGGACTTTCCGGGGTGGCTGCCCGCGGTCGCGAATCACGCCACCTTCCTGGGGATGAAAGCTCCCGCCGCGATGTTCGGCCGGGTCGTCGATCGATTTCGCGA
The DNA here is from genome assembly GCA_965995405.1 of uncultured Saccharothrix sp. Taxonomy (GTDB): domain Bacteria; phylum Actinomycetota; class Actinomycetes; order Mycobacteriales; family Pseudonocardiaceae; genus Actinosynnema. The sequence goes on along the minus strand of CBHFOL010000086.1, from coordinate 11,200 downwards.
ACACACGCTCGGGCTACCACGTCGCCGCGGACGGCACGATCCCCTGTGCCGCCCCGACAACGGCCCCGCGCCGGTCCTGCACGCGTTCAGTCCCGTCGTGCTGCCCCCGCCGCCGGACTGGCCGGACTCGGTGATCACCACCGGATACTGGGTTCTGCCACCGTCGGGCGACACGCTGCCGGAACGTGTCGAGGATTTCCTGAATGCCGGTGACCCGCCGGTGTTCATCGGGTTCGGCTCGATGTCGGGCCGTGACCCGCAGCGCAGCACCGCTGAGGTCCTGGAGGCAGCCCGTCGAGCGGGGACACGTCTGGTCATCGGCACCGGCTGGGGTGGGCTGGCCGACAACACGCCAGGTGACGACGTCCTGGTCGTGGACGAGGTCGACTACCGGCAGTTGTTCCCCCGTGTTGCCGCTGTGGCCCACCACGGGGGTGCCGGTACGTCCGGCGCCGCGTTCGCCGCCGGACGCCCGCAAGTGGTGTGTCCCTTCGCCGTCGACCAGCCGTTCTGGGCCCGATTGGCCCAGCAGCGTGGCGTCGCGCCCGCACCAGTGCCGCACCGCCACCTCACCTCCTCCCGGCTCGCCACCGCCATCACCACCGCGACTGGAGATCCCGACATGGCGAGAACCGCCGAGCAACTGAGCCACCGGGTGCAGGCCGAAGACGGAGTATCCGTCGCCGTGACCGCCCTGGAACGCATCGCGTTGGCACAGCGCCAGAACTGATCCGCACCCGTCTCGCCGCTGCCGTCCCCGGCACCATGGGCCGCTACCCGGCAGGGAGGTGTTCGTGGCGTCCGGCGCGACAACCAGGGGCTGATCGCGGTGAACCGGTTTGCCCCGAGCTGATATTTGCGGCATCTTTACACGCGGAGCGCCGGGAAGCCTGGTCGGCACTTCGCTTCGGCACCGAAGCGAAGTCAGCCGACGTGGGGACGGAATTTCATGGCCCTGGTGCTCGCATTCGGCGTCGTGCTGCTGGTCAGCGTGTCGCTGTCGGGGGTCGCAGCCCGCACCATCCTGTCGACCGCGTTGCTGTTCCTGCTCGCCGGGGCCCTGATCGGGCAGGGCGGCTTCGATCTGGTCCCGATCGCTCCCCATGACCCACTGGTCACCGCCCTCGCGGACATCGCGCTCTTCACGGTGTTGTTCACCGACGGTCAGCGGGCGAGCCTGCCCGCGCTGCGCGAGGGCTGGCGACTCTCCGGGCGCGCACTGGGACTGGGCATGCCGCTGACGATGGTGGGCATCGCGGTCCCGGCCTACTTCCTGGTGGGCCTGGACTGGCCGACGGCGTTCCTGCTCGGGGCGATCCTGTCGCCGACCGACCCGGTGTTCGCCGCCGCCATCGTCGGCCGCAGCGACGTGCCACTGCGGCTGCGCAGACTGCTCAACGTCGAATCCGGGCTCAACGACGGCCTGGCGCTGCCGTTCGTGCTGATCTTCCTGGCCACCGCCGCCCACACGTCCTCCAACCTGGGCACGGTCGGCATCGAACTGGTCCTGGGACTCGTGCTGGGGATCGCCATCCCCGCGCTGATCACCCTGGCATGGCGGTGGAAGGTGCTCACCGCCGAGCCCCGCCTCCAGGCGCTCGGGCCGCTGGCGATCGCGGTCATGCTGTACGCGGCCTGCCACCTGACCCACGCGAACCCGTATCTCGCGGCCTTCGCCGCGGGCTCGACCCTGGCCACAATGGACCGCGTCGCTGCGGAACACTTCGAGCCGCTGGGCGACCTGCTCTCGGAGATCACCAAGTTCGCCGCACTACTGGTGTTCGGCGCACTCATCACCCCCGACCGGCTCTCCCACCTCACCGTCGGCGGTTGGACCCTGGCGGTGCTGGCGATCGTGCTGGTCCGGCCCGCGGCGATGCTGCTCTCGCTGCTTCGCACCCCGCTGTCTCGGCGGGAACGCTCGACCGCCGCGTGGTTCGGCCCCAAGGGCTTCGCCTCAGTGGTCTACGGGCTACTCGCCCTGCAATCCGGCATCCCCGACAGCGAACTGGTGTTCGACCTGGTCGCCGTCACGATCGCACTGTCGATCGTGTTGCATTCCTCCACCGACGTCCCCGTGGCCAAAGCGCTGCGGTTCGAACCACCTGACAACCTGCCCACCGGACGACCCGATCGCGGTGAAGACCGTAAGGACGACGACAGGAGCAGTGCATGACCCTCGGCGCGGCCGACCAAACCGTCGTAGCCTGGCGGAATGCACGCCGAGGAGATGGCCGAGGAATTCCCGGTCGTGGACCTGGATTCCAACGCGCTGGACGCGGCCCGGCTGTTGGCCGAGCATCGACTGCCCGGCATCGTGGTGACCGACCGCAGCGGCTGCCCGCAGTCGATCCTGCCCGCCTCGCAGGTCGTGCAGTTCCTCGTGCCCAGCTACGTGCGGGACGACCCGTCGCTGGCCGGGGTGCTCGACGAGTCGATGGCCGACCGGGTCGCGGACAAACTCGGTGGCAAGACGGTCCGCAGCCTGCTGCCGCGGGAGGCGGCCGAGCTGCCCAGGGTGAACGCCGACGACACGATCGTCGAGGTGGCCGCCATGATGGCCCGGCTCCGCTGCCCGCTGGTCGCAGTCATGAACGGCAGCACCCTGCTCGGCGTGATCTCCGCCTCCAGGCTGCTGCAGCTGGCGCTCGCCCCGCGCTAACCAGCGGGACCGCAAGGCCGGAGGCCGTGCGATGAGCGTCGTGGTCGCGGTCACCGTGTTCGTGGTGGCGTACGTGTTCATCGCCACCGAGAAGATCCCGAAGATGCTCGCCGCATTGGCCGGCGCCGGGATCGTGCTGGCGCTCGGTGTGGTCGGCTCGGACGACGCGTTCTACTCCCACGACACCGGGATCGACTGGGACGTCATCTTCCTGCTGCTCGGCATGATGATCATCGTCGGGGTGCTGCGCAAGACCGGTGTCTTCGAATACGTCGCGATCTGGGCGGCCAAGCGCGCCAAGGGCTCGCCACTGCGGGTAATGATCCTGCTGACGCTGATCACCGCGGTCGCCTCGGCGTTCCTGGACAACGTCACCACCGTGCTGCTGATCGCCCCGGTCACGCTGCTCGTGTGCGACCGGCTCGACATCAAACCGGTGCCGTTCCTCATCGCCGAGGTCCTGGCGTCCAACATCGGCGGCGCGGCCACACTGATCGGCGACCCACCCAACATCATCATCGCCAGCCGGGCGGGCCTGACGTTCAACGACTTCCTGGTCAACATGGCACCGATCGTGGCCATCGAGCTCGTCGTGTTCACGCTGGTGCTGCCCCGGCTGTTCCGCGGTTCGTTCACCGTGCACCCAGACCGGGTGAAAGATGTGATGGCGCTCAACGAGCGCGAGGCGATCCAGAACCCCCAACTGCTGGTCAAGTGCGGTGTCGTGCTGCTGGCCGTGTTCGCCGGCTTCGTGGGGCACTCGGTCCTGCACATCGAGCCCTCGGTAGTCGCCCTGCTGGGTGCCGGGATCCTGGTGCTCATCGCCCGAGCCAAGCCCAAGGACTATCTGGTCAGCGTGGAATGGGAGACCCTGCTGTTCTTCGCCGGCCTGTTCGTCATGATCGGCGCCCTGGTCAAGACCGGCGTCATCGGACACCTCGCGGGACTCGCCGCGGACGCCACCGGCGGAAACGCCCTGCTCGCCGTGATGCTCATCCTCGGGGTGTCCGCCCTGCTGTCCGGTGTCATCGACAACATCCCCTACGTGGCCACGATGAGCCCGCTCGTGCTCGCCCTCACCAACGACATCGCCGACCCCGCACATTCCGAGGCCCTGTGGTGGTCGCTGGCGTCGGGCGCGGACTTCGGCGGCAACATGACCGCCGTCGGCGCCAGCGCCAACGTCGTCATGCTCGGCATCGCCGCCCGCGCCGGCTCACCCATCTCCTTCTGGGAATTCACCAAGAAAGGCACCATCGTCACCGTCATCACCATCCTGGTCGCGGCCCCGTACCTCTGGCTGCGCTACTTCGTCCTCGCATGACCCGCCCGCATCAGCCCCGCCTCGGGCTACCATCGAATCGGCCGGCCCAGCCGAGCCGCCCTCCCGCGACGAAGGGGGATGGACGTGGCCGATCTCGCGTTCGCGATCGGGCTGATCGCCGTGTTCGCGGTTGCGGCGCTGGCACTACGACTCGCCCACAAACGACAAGGCCGGTAGCCACAGCACAGCTACGTCGCGGGCCGCACCGGCCGCTCTGTGCAGCCGGATACCGGCGTGGGATGACCGTTGCTCTCCCTCGATGAGAACGTGGTGCCGGTCGGGGCCCTCGTGGTGATGGTGTCGTTCGTCCTGATCCCCCACCGCCATCGATACTGGCGATTGCCCGCCGCACTGGCCTGGGTATTGGTATGGATCGACAACCGGTTCACCGGCAGCTGGCCCGACTACATCGGGCTCGGGATTGTGGTGGCCACCCTGACCTTCGTCGGTATCACCGGTCGACAAGCCCGCGCAGGCCGTCAACCTCGGTGATCCGGCAACGAACCGACCAGTCGCCAACCGCCCTGTTCTACACGCGGTCCACGCGCACGGCCAGAGAGCGTCACCCCGGACGGGCGGACCGGGCTACCGGTCTTGATCAGCGTGTCGCCACCACGCCGCCGTGGCAAGCACGCCGCCCCCACCCACGAGAACGACGAGCCCATACCCGAACAGTCCAGGCGGGTCACTGCCCGCACCGGCAATACCGCTGAACAGGCCGGGCACCGACCACGGGAAATACGGGCCGTAGCCGAGCAGGGCGATGACTTGGGCCAGGAACAACGCGACGATCATGGCCCCCACCCCGGCGAGGTAACCGCGACCGACACTGGCAGCCAGAGCGAACGGGATCACGAGCACCATCACCATCGCCGCCGTGGCCACAGCCGTCAGCAGACCTGTGACAGCGACGGACACCGACCAGCCAGGCAGACCCAGCGCCGCACCAATCACCAGCCCGAGCAGGTAGATGTACAGGCCGAGGATCAGGCACCACGCCGCCGCGACGCAGAACTTCGCACCGACGATCGTCGTGCGCGCTGTGGGCAACGCAAGCAGGTCCTTCACCGTGTTCTGGCTGAACTCTCGGCCGAACATCCACACGATCACCAGCCCGAAGATCACGGTGCCGCCCACAGCGATCGTCTGGGCCAACAGCGCGAAATACGCCGGCCAGTCCGCGTCGCCACCGGCCAGCGCCGCCTTCGTGCCCAACAGACCCATCGACCGGGCCCGCGCCATGTCCTGCAGGATGAACATGATCAGCCCGCCGAACAACGCCGCGACGGTGAACGCCACCACGGTCACCCACGGCAGGCGGGAACGTCGTGCCTTCACCACCTCCGCCCACACAGCGGCCCTCAACGCACTCACCGCGCACCCGCGCTGGTCACGCCGACCAGGTTCAGGAAGTAGGTCTCCAGATCGTCCTGCTCCACGGCGAGCCTCGTCGGTGCGCAGCCGGCTTCGACCAGCACGGCGGCCACCTCATCAGGTCGCCGCACCGCGCGGTCCTCGGCGATCACGAACCTGCCCTCGCAGTTCGCCTCGGGCGTGAAACCCGCCGACCGCAGAGCCGCCGCGGCCGTGGTTGTGACATCGTCGCGCACCGCCACCGTCAGCCGCGGCCGAGCTTGCTCCGCCAGCTCCCCAGCCCCGAACTCCCGCACCAGGCACCCCCGGTCGATGACCCCGATCCGGGTAGCCAGCCGGGCCACCTCCGTCAGGATGTGACTGGACAGCAGCACCGTCACTCCCTGCTCGTGCGCGAGGTCGTGTAGCAGGCCGCGGACCTCGGCCACACCGGCCGGATCCAGTCCATTGGCCGGCTCATCGAGGATCAGCAGATCCGGTCGATGGATCAACGCTTTCGCCAGCCCCAGTCGCTGCGCGTTGCCCAGCGACAAGGTGCGCACCCGTTGATCTGCGTAGGGACCCAAACCCAGCCGGCTGATCACCTCGCGAACGGCACGCCGCCGGTCGGTCAACCCCCGCAGGCGCGCCGCGACCGCGAGGTTTTCCACAACGGTGAGTTCCGGGTACGCAGCCGGGGTCTCCACCAAATAGCCGACACGCGACCACACCCCACGCGCGCCGGGACGCACCCGCTCACCGAACAACGACACCGTGCCAGTGGTCGGGCGGACCATGCCCAACAGCATCCGGATCGTCGTCGTCTTCCCCGCCCCGTTCAGGCCGAGCAGCGCATACACCTCGCCCGGATCGACCCGCAATGACACCTGATCGACAGCGAGAACATCGCCATAACGCTTGGTCAAGCACGAGGCATCGATCGCCTGGGCAGCTACCACAGTTGCCATCGGGAGTCCTATCCTGTTCGCGCACAACAGCCACGCCGACCAGGCTTCCCGGCACTCCGGATGTCACCCTACGCGAGCCACCCACGCAGGGCGATCCCTCTGGGCAGGCGAATGGAAGTGTCCGGCCAGTCACCTGTCGTCGGATGAGACGGCATACCACCCCGCGGTGATCATGACCCCCGGCAGTCGGATGCGATCCTGGTGATCTTGCCTGCTGGAGCTACGCCCACCCGCCGCAACCACTCGCCCCAGTCGTTTGGGAGATCGGCAGCGGAGTGGTCCGTGACGGCAGATCGGACCGGGTGAATCGAACATGCCAACGCATCATGATCATCGAGGTGGCATGTTCCGGTCACGGACCGGTTATGCACAAGCCGGCGCGATTCCGACGCGCACCCCAGCTCCTGTCGGTAGCGGACGGCTCCGTCGGGTCCGGCCCCCTGCCGATGTCATGCAAGTCCATGCGGCCGAGCATAGCCTCATATCGAACAAGTGTTCGATATGAGGTGGTCCGGACGTCTCGCCGACCGCGTCGTCCGGCGGCACGGCGGGTGTCACGTTTGAAGTGCCGGAATGGCTAGAACAGCCTCCTGGTCAGCAGTACAGTCCGCCAGCGCTCGGGCAGCGCTGTGAACGCCGTCACCGCAAGCGACCGCTCCAGGCCCACGACCGCGCTGTCCTTGAACGGCACCGAAACCGCCTGCGGCGCGATCCCGGAGACGTCATCGGTCAATTCCATCCGTCGCCGCCTCTGTACCCGCGTGTGTTCATAGGCGGTGTGCCGCAACACGGTGAGCAGGTAGGCACGGAACGCCGACTCCGGACCACCGCCCGCCCGCACCGCGTCCAAGACCCTGGTGAACGCGTCCGACACCAGGTCGTCCGCATCGGCGGGACAACGGCCCAGCCGGCGGGCCAGGTTGTAGGCCGCATCGACGTGCCGCCGGTACAACTGCCCGTAAGTGTCGATCCGGCCCGCACGGACCTCCGCGAGCAACTGGTCGTCGGTGGTTGGCGGCGATGGCATGACGATGACCCTTCGCGGTGGTGGAGCACGGCGGAGCCGGCCCCGGCACGCTGTCGGGGCCGAAGCCCGGAAACAGGGAAGGTGGTGGCCCGACGCGCCGGACCGGTTCGCGGGTGTCGCGTGGACACCCGGACCGCTGGGCGTGCCCGTGCTGACCGACCACACGGTCGCGCACGCGCTGTGCGAGCGGTACCGCGTGGTCGACGGCGGCGACCACGTGATCCTGATCGGTCTGGTCGTCGCCGGCGACCACCACCCGGCCGTCGAACCCCTGATCTACCACCGTCGCCGCTATTCCGCGTTCAACCCGCAGCTGCCTTACGGCGCAAGCGGTCCACATCGGTGAGCACCAGGCCGCGCGACTCCAGGCGCACCACGCCGCGCGCGGCAAACTCGGCCAACGCCCGGTTCACGCTCTCCCGCGACGCCCCGACGTAGTGCGCCAACTCCTCCTGCGTCAGACCGTGGTCCACGCGCAGGACCTCGACGGTCCGTCGGCCGAACCGGTCCGCCAGGTCCAACGCCGCCCGCGCCACCCGCCGCGACACATCCGAGAACAGCAGGTTCTCCACCACGTCGTTGGTCCGCCGCACCCGGCGCGCCAGGAACCGCAGCAGGTGCCAGGCGGCCTCCGGTTCGGTCGACAGCCACCGGCGCATCGTGTCCGCGGACATCGACAGCAGGTCCACGGCGGCGACGGCACGGGCGGTCGCCTTGCGCGGCGCGGGGTCGAACAGGGTCAGCTCCCCGAACAGGTCACCCGGGCCGAGCAGCGTCAGCAGGTTCTCCCGGCCGCTGTCGCCCGGCCGGCCCATCCGGACCCGGCCGCACACCACGAGGAACATCGCGTTCCCCGGATCGCCCTGCCGGAAGATCACCTCGCCGCGACCGAACCGCAACGGCGTCGCGGCGGCCAGCAGCCGTGCCGACGCCTGTTCGGGCAACCCGGCGATCCGCGTCCGCGTCCGCCGAGACCTCGGGCATCCGGAACAACCTGGCCATCAGAACCCCATGTCCTTCAGTTCGGCGGCGACCTCGTCGGCCTGTGCGATCGCGGCTCGTTCCAAGACCTTGCTGATGCTCGGCGACGCCTCGCCACCGGTGACCCGCCGCACGGGGGCGTCGAGCCAGTCGAACAGCCGCCGGCCGATCTCGTCGGCCAGCCACGCGCCGTAGGACGTGCCCGCTGCGCCCTGCTCGGCGATCAGGACGTTGTTGGTCTTCCGCACGCTGGCGGCGATGGTCTCCCAGTCGATGCTCGCGCGGTCCAGCCATCGCAGGTCGATGACGTCGGCGGCCACGCCCAGCGAGTCGACGGCGTCCAGCACGTGCCGCACCATGCCCAGGTACGACACGATGGTGACCGCCTCGCCCGAACGGCGAACGGCCGCGCGGCCCACCGGCAGGCAGTAGTCGAGATCGTCCACGGGGCCTTGGCCGGTGCTCGTGTACAGGTCCACGTGTTCCAGCACGACCACCGGGTCCTTGCAGCGCAGCGCGGTGTTCATCAGGCCCACGTAGTCGAACGGAGTGGTCGGCGCGACGATCCGCCAGCCCGGCGCGGTCGCGAAGACGCCCGCCGGGTCCATCGAGTGCTGCGAGCCGTAGCCGGTGCCCATCGCGACCTTGCTGCGCAGCACCAACGGCACGTCACTGGTGCCGCCGAACATGTGCCGCGCCTTGCCGATCTGGTTGAAAAGCTGGTCCGCCGCCACCCACATGAAATCCGCGTACATGAACTCCACGACGGGCACGTACCGGCCGTCCAGTGCGATGCCGCCACCGAGGCCGGCGAACGCGTTCTCGCTGATCGGCGTGCCCAGGACCCGGTCCGGGAAGCGTTCGGCCAGGCCGCGGGTCGCGCCGTTGGTGCCGCCGTTGAGCCGGTGCACGTCCTCGCCCAGCACGACCACGCGCGGGTCGGTCTCCATGCGGCAGCCCATCACTCGGGCCACGGCGTCGATGAACTTCTGCTCCGCCAACCGTCCCGTGAACCCTGGTTCATCCACAAAGGACACTTCGGCGAACTCGCTCAGGTCGCCCCGCACGCCCACGTCGGCGAACGCCGGGTCCGGCCATTCGGTGGGCTTGATCCGGCGTTGGCCGGGCTTGCTGCCCGGTAGCGGTTCGACCAGCTCAGCGACCACCGATGCCATGGTCTGCCGGTGCTCGGCGATTTGGGCGTCGATCTCGGCCTGCGTCCGGATGCCCCGGCGGACCAGGTGGCCGGACAGCTGGGCGATCGGGTCGCGGGCCCGCCAGCGCTTCTCCTCCGCCTTGTCGCGGTAGCCGAACGCGCTGCCGGGGAAGCCGCCGTTCTGGTGGAAGTAGCGGTAGGTGTCGACCTCGATCATGGTCGGGGCCTCGCCCGCCCGCATGTGTGCCACGGCCTCGCGCATCGCCAGGTGCACGGCCAGGCAGTCCATGCCGTCGACCCGCTGGCTCGGGATGTTGAGGCCCAGGCCCCGTGCGGACAGTCGCGGTTCGGCGGTGGCCTCGTGCACGCGGGTCGACACGGCGTACTGGTTGTTCTCGATGAAGAAGCACACCGGGAGTCGCCACGCCGCCGCCAGGTTGAACGTCTCCAGCGTCGAACCGATGTTCACCGCGCCGTCGCCGAAGTACGTGACGGCCACCGCGTCGGTGCCCGCCTGCTTGTGCGACCACGCGAATCCCGCCGCCTGCGGCACGCCGCCGCCGACGATCGCGTTCGTGCCGATCGCGCCCGCCTCGGCCCAGCGCAGGTGCATCGACCCGCCACGGCCGTGGCTGAAACCACGGTCCAGACCGCAGATCTCGGCCGGCGTGCGGACCGGCAGGTCGCGGATGTCGGGGGTGATCCCGGCGCGGAAGTCCAGGTACGCCAACGTCTTCGCGAGGAACTGGTGGTGGCCGCGGTGGGAGCCGTTGACCACGTCGGGCGCGCCGAGCGCGAGCACCGAGCCGACCGCGCCCGCCTCCTGGCCGATGCTGGAGTGCGCCGGGCCGTGGACCAGACCCGCGGCGGCCAGGTCGAGCACGTGTTCCTCGAACGTCCGGATCAGCGCGAGTTGGCCCAGCATCGTCGTCAGCAGTTCGGGGGCGGCGTCGTCCCAGTCCTGTTCGTCCGCCACCAGTTCGACCCACGGCGACGCCGCGTCGAGGCGCTTGTGCTCGGTCATGGGTGCGATTCTCCGGCCGTTCGCGCTGTGGTTTCCAGCGTCAGTGCAAACCCGCACAACACGTCGACAGCGCTTGGTCGGGTTGCCCTACCGTGCCCGCGAAAAGGAGGTAACACCATGCCGTTGCCGGGTTTGCGCCGTTTCGACCACATCGGTTTCACCGTGCCCGACCTGGACGAGGCGAGCCGATTCCTCACCGACGTGCTCGGCTGCGAGTACCTCTACTCGCTCGGCCCGTTCGAGAGCGCCGACGAGTGGATGGCCGAGCACCTCGACGTCCACCCCCATGCCGTGATCAGGGAGAACAGGTTCTTCCGGGTCGGCGGCCAGGCGGTGCTGGAGGTGTTCGAGTACTCGTCGCCGGACCAGGGGACCGTCATCGCGCGCAACAGTGACATCGGTGGGCACCACATCGCGTTCTACGTCGACGACATCGACGCCGCGGCGGCCTACCTGCGTTCGCGCGGGGTGCGGGTTTTGGGTTCGCCGACCGCCAGCAAAGGGCCGGCCTCGGGTAATCGGTGGGTCTATTTTCTGGCACCGTGGGGAATGCAGATGGAATTGGTGTCCTACCCGTACGGGAAGGCGTTCGACCGGAGGTAGCGGTGGGCGGGCCCCCCGCCCCCCCCCCCCCCCCGAACCACCCAACCGCCATGTTGTGAGGAAAGGTGTGGTGCAGCCCACCCCCCAGGCCCCCCCACCCGC